>NZ_JBQFYA010000002.1:0-455127 GCF_056541245.1 Ruegeria sp. AI3 | reverse complement strand
CATTGCACCACAAACCGCGCAGCCGTAATCTGCCCAACCGGCACACTGGTCGACGCGAGTTTCGCAGACACGTCCAGCAAAGGAGCGGTTAGGCAAAACCCCAGCATCAGCGCAACGCCGACAAGGGTGCGATCCGGAGATTGAGGTATGGGTTCAGCAGAAGTCATCGTTTCATTTAGAGATGTCGCCAAATGCGTGTCTGTTCTCAATACGACGACAGGCAAAAGTCCGGCAATCCAAGAGTTCGAGTTGAATTAGATATAGCGCTCGTGGCGAATGTCTCCTCTGAAGGGCCGCACAGCCGCATCAGGTGGCCCGGCCAAAGGGCAGCTAGCTTACCCTGAACTGGTCGCGGAGCATGCGAAAGATGAACTTGGCCTTGTGACTTATAGTCAAAGGTTCATTCGAAATTCTAAGACTGTTCCACTTGCTGGAGCAAGTTGATCGCCAGGTGTTCAGCGTAGCTGCGCCAACACATCTTCCGCGGCCCTTAATCCTTCTAGGTGGGCTCCGCTGACCGAGCATTGTTGGTTAGGATGTGTAGCTTCACCGGCGAAGTGCACCCGCTCAGCATGAGACTGGCGTAAGACAGCGCGTTTGTTGTGGCCTCCCGGCTTGGCTCCAGCGTAAGAACCACGCACATAGGGTTCATTTCGCCAAGCGGTAGCGTGGCCTTTGATGAAGGCTTTTCTGACTGTTGTGCCGAAAAAGCCAACCAATGTTTCGAGCGCGTGCTCTATGGCGCTTTCAGGCCCCGCGTCCTGCAAAAGTCTGGAAAAGCTTCCAGAACTTTCAAAGCTGGTAAGGCCGGTGTTTGAGATGTTGCAAAGAAAACCGCCTCCGCGGGCTACCCCGTTGGCGTCGGGTTCTAAGTGGTACGTCAACCAAGTATCGGGTTGCACTGGCAAAGCTCCGGAGCGGAAAAGGAGGCCAGCGTGATTGTAGTCTCCCATAGTGATGAGCTCGAGCGCTGAGCGTCGGTCGGATTCTAGCGGGGGATCAAAGTGGATGATGTCTTCGGCTAGGACGCCAACGGAAACTGTAACAATTACGGTTCGAGCTTTGATCTTGCCAGTGGCCGTAGTTATCTGCACCCCTTCAGTGAGAGATTTTATTTCTGTGACCGGAGTGGCCAATTTAATTGGCAGCCCCTTTGCAGTGCATGCAATTAGGTGTCCGAAGCCTTCGCGACAAAACCAATCGTCTCCGCCCTCCCAGGCACTGATGTCTCGCAGAGATGTATCCGGCAAATCTCTGGCAATCGACAAGGCAAATGTCATCGCTGCCGTGAACGACCAATGCCCTTTGTTCTGCCAAATGTCTGCCAAGGACCGGTCTGTTGGAATTCCGGTACTTGCTTCAATTTCTGCATCGATGCGCGCCGCTTCAGTGATCGCGCTATGAAGCTCGTCGACTTCGTCCCACAGAACAGCGTCATCCTCCAAGCCATATGTCACCGCGTTGTCTGGGGCTGCATAGAGATCAAGGCCGAGTGCGAGACCTGGAGCTTTCAGAGCGTTTGCATGTTCGGTGTGCATCCAGTGCGCACCCATGTCGAACGGGACGCCAAAGATTTCCGTGTCCGTGTGTGTGCGCCCCCCGACGCGGTTGGATGCCTCGATGCAGACTACTGAGAGTCCCGCGGATTTGAGAGCGTGAGTAGCTGCAATTCCTGCTGCTCCGGCGCCAACGACAACGACGTCAAAGTCGTGAACTTTCAATGCTTTCGCTCCAGAAATGAGATTGGCATGAGAGATGGTTTTCGGAGTGGGTTTGCGCTTTCCTTACATTTTGAGAATTTACAAGGATTTGAGTTATCCAAGGATTTTGTCGTTTGCGCGGAAGCAGTCATTGATTGGTTCTTGAGTTTAGATTGCAAACGAATTCTGGAATTGAAACGCCCTCGTATCCAGCCAGATCGAGCGGATCTTCCGTGTCAAGCTTGCTGCATCTTCGGTAGATTTCCAGCATCTCGGCAGAAAGCTCGCCGCTCTTAAAAAAATACATCGCGGCAGCATATCTTGTGGCGCCAGAGCCAGGTTTTCCGATGGCTGTTACCAGGAACTGCGTTTGAGCTTCTGCTTCCTCCACTTTGAATATACCTTTAGTCACGATTTCGGCTCAGCGGACATCGCATCATTCAACGCGGCAACTTCATCTTCTCCAGGCGCTGATTCAGAGTTGTAGATTGGCAGAATGTTCCTGAGATGGTCATGATGAGAGCGCACGCCGTACTCGAGATCAGAAAGATAGAAGCCTTCAAACGCCTCCGAAGCCATGGCTTCATTGGACCATATCGTGAGCTGAATATCTTCTTCCACTGTCTCTCGATCAATCCGGGCGGCAAGGTAGCGTGCCGCTCTTTGTTGGCGGTCTTCGTTCGGGTTTCGGTATGTCGCGCTCCGTAGAATGGATTTATCCGTCGTGATCGGAAACTCTTGATAAAAGAGGGTCGTCTCAGGTGTGACGGCTATGACCGCATTTGGAAAAATGCCGTAGTAAAGCCAAGTTTTGTGCAAGTGTTCTGGCAGGTGAGGCTGTGGTTTAGTGAATTTCTTGTAGTTGCGAACGGCCCACCTCCGGCCCTTTGTCGGAGTGAATTTTCCGTCAGAACGTGAGATACCATCGACATATGGTTCGTCTGAATAGGTCGAGCCATACAGATCCTGAAGGGCAGGGTGCGCGAGCGGGACATGATACCCTTCGTTGTCGACATCTCTGATCGATTTCCAGTTTACAGGAGTCTCCTCGGTCCAGATTCCGTCCGTCGGGACATGTTCGGCCATTTTGTAGGCAGAGACTTCCTGTTCAATCGGGGCTAGCAGTTCGGCTACTGATGGCTGGGGTCCAGGTTTGAATCGGACGAAGACAAAACCCTGCCAGATTTCCATTTCAATCTCTTTCAGGCCAAACTCGTGCTTGTCTAGATCGGGGAACGACTCCGGACGGGCGGCGCCGCGTAGCGTTCCATCAAGATTGTAAACCCAGCCGTGAAATGGGCAGACTAGAGCGTTTGCACATTTTCCTTGCTCTTTCGAGACCAGCCGAGAACCGCGGTGACGACAAACGTTTAGAAACGCGCGGATGTCCGAGTTGCTGTCCTTCAAGATCAGGGCGCGCTCACCGCACATGTCAAAACATAGAAAATTACCGGGTTCCGGAACATCCGAAACATGGCACGCGATTTGCCAATGCGTTTTGAAAAGTTCGCTCTTCTCAAGTTCAAGAAGGGCATTGCTGTGATAGCACCAACCGGGCAACCCGCGACGGTCCCAATTGGTAGGAATTTCTGTGTTTCTTACTTCGTCGCGCATCGGAACAACCCGCATAGTTTTGGTTTGGTCAGTTTGGGTCTCAGATGGGGACAGTATCCAGGAGTGAAAATTTGGCCTTGCTGGATCCGCCACTCTTCGACTGAGTGTAGGTGTCGCTTAAATTGACTTGCTCGTCAACTTTTTCTGACTGAATGATCATTCAGAAATGTGCTGCTAGTCACGCCTGTGAGGTTTCCTTGGTCGATGGTTTTCGATTTACCTGCTCAAAAATCAGGTGCAAAACCAGTGATACGTAGAGATATGATCAAAATTCATTCAGCCAAGCTTGACAGTGCGGATTTCAGCGGACTACCGTTCTGAATGACCAGTCAGATAAAAACATAGCGACTTGGGGGAATGGGGTGCTTGGTGATCGCGCCCGCAACGCAGGCGCGATCATTCGAGAAGACAGACTAGCAAACAAGGCAAGACAAATTCAGCCACCACTCAGGGAGAGGAAGCGAAGTTATGAACTCAATCAGGAAAATCGCCGGAATTACAGTTATAGCAGCAACTACTACTGCAGTTTCGGGATCGGCTTACGCGCAAGAGCGTGTGTTGAAGGTTACGAATTGGGGAGAATACATCGCTGAAGACACAATCGAGAACTTCGAAAAAGAATACGGTATCAAGGTGATCTATGATCCGTATGACTCTGCCGAAGCAATTGATGCCAAGCTACTCGCGGGAAACAGCGGATATGATGTGGTTAGTCATGCCGGCAGTGATACGGCTCGTCTGATTAAGGCGGGAATTGTTGCACCGTTGGATATGTCGAAGCTGGACAATATCAAGCACATCGACCCGGCAATCATGGAGCAGTTGTCAAGTGAATGGGATCCAGGCAACCAACACTTCATTCCTTATATGTGGGGAACGCACGGCGTCACATACAACGAAGAATTGGTGAAAGAGACGTATCCAGATGCCCCCATAGGCTCGATGGATATGGTTTTCGATCCTGTTCACATGAAAGAGCTGTCCAAGTGTGGAGTTTCATTCCTGGATTCCCCGGGCGACATCATTCCGATGGCTTTAGCGCATATGGGCCTGGATGCGAACTCCACAAACAAGGAAGACTATGAGAAGGTTGGGGAGATGTTGGCGGAAATCAGGCCATACATCAAAACCTTCGATAACTATGCTTATCAACGGATGCCTCAGAAAGAGTTCTGTGTCTCAACCACATGGGGCCCTGACGGTCTCCTTGCCATGTCTGGCGCAGCGGAAGCCGACACTGGTGTAGTGCTAGACTTCTTCCTGCCCGAAGGTGATCGTACAGCGCAGCTGTGGATTGATGGTTGGCTGATCCCGGAAGACGCCGCGAACAAAGAAGACGCTCATCTTTTCCTGA
Source organism: Ruegeria sp. AI3 (assembly GCF_056541245.1). Taxonomy (NCBI): domain Bacteria; kingdom Pseudomonadati; phylum Pseudomonadota; class Alphaproteobacteria; order Rhodobacterales; family Roseobacteraceae; genus Ruegeria; species Ruegeria sp. AI3. Next base: position 450,459 of record NZ_JBQFYA010000002.1, on the reverse strand, counting down.
ACTATATGATGCGCCCCGAGGTTGCGGCCAATGATAGTAACTTCACCTGGTATGCGACCGCCAACCTGACGGCCAAGCCCATGGTTGATGAGGCTGTAACCTCCAGCCCAGCCGCGTTCCCAACATCGGATCAGGTTGCCAAGATGTACACGACTGCCGTTCTTCCTCCCAAGGTCGAGCGCTTGCAGACACGTACCTGGACTGACTTTAAGGCCGGAAACTAAATCCACTCACACTGGCAAATGAAGTAGCGGACCAGACCGGTTCGCTACTGCATCCCCAGATCCCGACTGGCAGACTAAGAGGCCCAAATTGACTGTTTCCACGGCTGTCAGCCCAGAACCATGGCTCGATCAAAAAGAACAGGAACCTCTGGTCAAAATCAGAGGCGTAACCAAAAAATACGGTGCAGTGACTGCTGTCGATAACGTTGATCTGGATATCTACAAAGGAGAGTTATTCTGCCTTTTAGGCGGATCTGGATGTGGAAAGTCGACACTACTTCGAATGCTTGCTGGGTTTGAGGATTTGAACAGTGGTACAATCACTATCGACGGAGTCGATATGGCCGATGTGCCAGCTTACGAACGTCCGACCAATATGATGTTCCAAAGCTATGCGCTGTTTCCGCATATGACCGTCGAAAAAAACGTGGCTTTCGGGTTGGAGCAAGACCATGTCCCCAAGCTAGACATTGCGGACAGAGTTCACGACATCCTCAAGCTTGTTGAGTTGGAAGATTTCAAAAAGAGAAAACCTAAACAATTGTCCGGTGGGCAACGCCAGCGTGTTGCATTGGCGCGGGCCTTGGTCAAACGTCCCAAGTTGCTGCTCCTGGATGAACCTTTGGCTGCTCTGGACAAAAAACTGCGTAAGCAAACGCAGTTTGAGCTTGCCAACATTCAGGACAAGGTCGGCGTCACGTTCATCGTCGTGACTCACGATCAGGAAGAAGCAATGACCCTGTCTTCGCGAATGGCCGTTATGGACGCGGGTCGCTTCAAACAGATTGGAACTCCGACAGAGATCTACGAGTTTCCAGAATCCCGCTTTGTGGCTGACTTTATCGGATCAGCAAATATTTTTGAGGGCAGGGTGACCGAGGATGGGGCCGACCATGTTCGGGTCGAAACCGAGTTCTGCGAAGTTTATATTGATCACGGTCATTCTGTTAAGGCTGGCAGCAAGATTTGGGTTGCGCTGAGGCCCGAGAAAATTCGACTTGAGAAATCTGATACAATTGCTGAGGGCGCGAACCAGACAGCGGCCGTTATCGACGATGTTGGGTATTTGGGAGAGACATCGATCTACAAAGTAAGGCTTCCCAATGGCGAAATCTTCGACGTCACTCAGCCCAACCAGTCTCGTCCGACGCATGCTGCGCAGCGATTAACCTGGGAAGACAAGGTGAATATCAGCTGGGATCCGTCTAGCGCCATGTTGCTCCACTCATGACGGATTTTACCGAGGATATGTCCGAACCGCCGCAGGTTGAACGACAACCCATGATCCGTTTAGTGATGCGGCGTATCCAGAGCAGATGGCGTCAGATCGTCACCGTCATACCGTTCTTCTGGTTGCTTGTATTCTTTCTGGCACCATTCTTCATTGTCGCAAAGATAAGCTTAGCTGAACTGGCGATTGCGAGCCCGCCATTCACAAGTTTAATTGAGTGGACAGGCGACGGGATCATGACAATCCGCCTGGTCTTCGACAATTTTGTCTACATCTGGGAAGACAGCCTGTACTTTGACACTTACGTAAATTCACTCAAGATTTCAGTAACGTGTACGTTCTTGTGCCTCTTGTTTGGCTACCCTATTGCCTATGCAATTGTACGATCGGGGCCGGTCGCGAAGCCGCTCTTGTTGTTTGCAATCATTCTTCCGTTTTGGACGTCTTTCTTGTTGCGGGTCTATTCGTGGATGGGCCTGCTTGCGGATCAAGGCACGATCAACAACCTTCTGATAGCGCTGGGGGTGATCGATGAGCCGATCCGCATGCTTTACACGGAATTCGCCGTCTATATCGGGATCGTCTACACCTATATGCCGTTCATGATCCTGCCGCTGTACGCGAATATGGAGAAGCTGGACAACAGCCTGAACGAGGCGGCCGCCGACCTTGGTTCCAAACCAACGAACACTTTCTTCAAAATCACATTGCCTCTGACGATACCCGGAATTGTCGCTGGTTCACTGCTGGTCTTTATCCCTGCGACCGGCGAGTACGTTATCCCCGATCTGTTAGGTGGCGGCAACGTGCAGATGATTGGGCGGGTTCTCTACAATGAGTTCTCTAGAAACAGCGATTGGCCAGTGGCCGCTGCAGTTGCGATTGTTCTGCTGTTCATACTGGTGCTGCCAATCATGGTTTTCCAGCACTACCAAGGCAAAGCAGCGGAGGAGCAATAGATGTACGCCAAACGCTCCCGTTTCTTAACCATCATGCTGACCTTGGGACTGGCATTCTTTTACATCCCAATGATCCTTTTGGTCATTTACTCATTCAACTATTCAAAGCTGGTACCGGTTTGGGGTGGATGGTCGTTACGCTGGTACAAGGAGCTTTTTCAATCTGCCGAAGTCTGGAGTGCTGTTTCGCTCAGTCTTCAGATTGCCGTTGTGAACGCTACCTTTGCAACAGCGCTTGGCACCTTGGCAGGTCTGGCGATGGTGCGCTTTGGGCGGTTCAAGGGGCGGACCTTGTTCGGCGGCATGTTGGTCGCGCCATTGGTGATGCCCGAGGTGATAACCGGATTGTCCTTGCTGGTTTTCTTCATCTCGTTGAACCAGCTGATCGGATGGCCTGCTGAGCGTGGTTTTGCGACGATTACGATCGCGCATATCACCTTTTCCATGGCTTATGTGGCGGTGACAATTCAGGCGCGCTTAACCGGCGTGGGGCAAACACTGGAAGAAGCGGCGGCCGATCTTGGCGCAAAACCGTTCAAAGTTCTGACGGCCATCACGATCCCACAGCTGACGCCGGCACTAATTTCCGGATGGTTGCTGGCCTTCACGCTGTCTCTCGATGATTTGGTCATAGCAAGTTTTGTTACCGGCCCAGGCGCAAATACCTTGCCAATTTTGATCTTTTCGCGCATTCGACTGGGCCTCAGGCCGGACATCAACGCGCTAGCAACCATCATGATTCTTGTGATCGCTATCTGTGTCGCTATCGCAGCAATAATTATGTTCCGACAACAGAGGGCGGATTTGTTGGACAGGCAAATGGCTGAACGAGAGGAGAGTTAAATTGGAGACGCATGAGCTGCAGAAAAAACGACGCACCGAACCTCCCGAAGTTCGTCGCTTACAGTTGATCATGGCCGCCATAGACTCGATCTCGAAACGCGGGTTTTCTGACACGACGCTTAAACACGTGACAGAAACAGCCAATCTGTCCCATGGCGTGGTGAATTATCACTTCGACAGCAAAGAAGCTTTGTATGACGCCGCGCTGGGTTTCCTTGCGCAAGAACATTATGAGAATTGGCTCAAATACTATGAGGCTGCGGAACCTACAGCCGCACATCGACTGGCTGCGATTATTCAAGCGGACTTTGACAAGAGCATCTGTACTCACAAGCGCTTAGCTGTCTGGTTTGCCTTTTGGGGGCAAGCAAAATACCGGCCGAATTATCTGAAGATTCACAATAAATACGACAACGAAAGATATGATCGAATTTTGCACCTATGTGGTGAATTGATTGCCGACGGCGGCTACGACGATCTTGATCCAGAAAAAACAGCCCGTGCTGTAGAGGCGATGTCAGACGGGGCCTGGCTAAGTTTGATGCTGTATCCAAAGGTGGCTGATCGTCGGGAATTCAGGGATGTTTGCATGCTTTCGCTGTCGCGGTTCTTCCCAAAACACTTTCCAGTCTGAGCGAAAGCATCGAACAATATGGCTTCAGCACTTTATTTTGTGCATGCCGGGGTCATAGAGCGGCTTTAACGAGGCTGCCGCGTCGTATTTCTCGTCTGCGATTTCGATCTGCCAATGCCCAGTTGCGACTATGTCCGCGGTCAACGGTTCGTCAATCTCGGCGAAACCAATGCCGACGGCAGCACCGAGCGTGTGCCCATACCCACCAACTTGAATATATCCGACTTCCTTGCCGTTTAGATAAATCATCTCATTGCCGTACATGAGAGGCTCTGGGTCTTTTAGCAGGAACTGCAACATCCGGTTGTTGGGCGTGCCTTTCGCCTTGATCGTGGCGAGTGCTTCCCTGCCGATGAAGCCACCGGGTTTGTCCAATTTGACGGCAAAACCAAGCCCGGCCTCAATTGGGTTGTCCGTGTTGTCCACGTCAATTCCGAAATCACGATAAGCCTTCTCTAGCCGTAGGGAGTTGAGAGTTTGCATTCCAGCATTGCGAACACCTAGATCTCGACCTGCTTCCATAATCAGATCGTAGGTCTGAATGGCCTGAGTGGCCGGTACGTGAAGTTCCCAGCCGAGTTCGCCAATAAACGTCACGCGATAGGCCATAACTACGGCGTACCCGATGTCGATTTCACGCGCCGTCATGAAGGGAAAACCTTCGTCCGACAAATCAGCTCCGGATATTCTGCTCAATAGTTCACGCGACTTTGGGCCGTGAACGTTGATTTGGCAGCGCCCTGCGGTGATGTCTGTAATAACAACGTTCTCGTTGTCCAGGATGTGCCGTCGCATGCGCATCTCGGTATGACCCGCCGAGTTTTCTCCCACGATGACCCAGTATTTCCGATCGGATAGCCGGGTAACCGTAAGGTCAGCCTCAAACCCACCCCGTTCATTTACCCAGGCCGTGTAGACGACGCGACCGGGTTCAACATCAACGTCATTGCAGGAAAGGCGAGAGAGGAGGGCGCAGGCATCCGGTCCTTCGACGCTGAAACACGCCATTGATGTCATGTCCATTACGATGACATCCTCGCGTGCTGCCCGGTGTTCTTCAGCGTGCCATTCAAACCAATTTTGGCGATGCCAACTGTATTTCTCGACTTTGGCCTCTTCGGGCGTCGGAGCAAACCAATCAGATTGTTCCCAACCATTTCCTTCGCCGAAAAAGGCTCCGGCCGCTTTGAGACGGTCATAGAGCATTGAACGCTTAACGTTCCTGGCCGTTTTGTAGTTCTCATTGTGGTAGTGCTGACCAAAGAGCTTTCCCAGCAACTCAGGTGTTCTGTCGCGTCGAAAGGCCGGTGTCGCCATTTCACGGGAAAAGCGATTGACGTTGATGCCGGTAACATCGATGGGCGGCAAGCCGTCCACCATCCAATGGGCCAAAACCATTCCCGTACCCGCGCCATTCAGGATGCCAAGTGAGTTCATCCCACATGCAACCCAGAGATTGCGCAGTTCAGCCGTCGGGCCAACAAGCGGCGCAAGATCAGGCGTAAAGCTCTCAGGGCCGCAGAATAGTTTTTTGACACCGTAGTTCATGGTGTCAGGCACGCGCGAATAGGCTTTCTCCAGGTCGGGCCCAACACGTTCCCAATCTGGTTCAATCTCTCCGAATTGCCATTCATCCGGGATACCATCGAGCTTCCAAGCCGCAGCGCCGGGCTCAAAAAGCCCTAACATCATCCCGCCGACTTCTTCACGGTAATAAGTGTAGGTGGAAGGGTCTTCGAGAACGGGTAGATCGCGAGGTAGGCCCGGGATACTTTCCGTTATCAGGTAGTAGTGTTCAGCCGCCTGTAGCGGTAGATTTACACCGTGTTTTGCACCAAGTTGGCGAGACCACATGCCTCCGCAGATCACAACGTTTTCGGCTGTTATAGTATGACCGTTCGCAGTGCGGACCCCGGTCGCAGTGCCGTTCCTGGCTAAAATCTCTTCAACCCGCACACCTTCAAAGAAACGTGCGCCTCTGTTTTTGGCTCCCTTGGTCAGAGACATTGTCACGTCCACCGGGTTGGCCCGACCGTCCTCCGGAATGAGGAACGCTCCAACGACGTCTGAGAGGTCCCCTATAGGGAACATATCCTGCGCTTCTTTTACTGAGACTTCGTGGTTGTTTATCCCAAAACGCCGCATGAAGGCTGCGACGCGACGCATCTCATGCAGGCGTTCTTCATTGGTTGCAATCTGCAGATATCCAACGTCGCGGAAGCCTGTGGATATACCGGTTTCCTTCTCTAGTTTCGCATAAAGGTCTCGACCGTGCGTGTAGATAGCGCACTCAGCTTCGGATTTGAGAAGGCCGGCTACTATCAGGCCGGCGGCATGCCAAGTGGTCCCTGATGTCAGTTGTCCCTGTTCCAGAACGACAACATCGGTATGGCCAAGCTTAGTCAAGTGATAGGCCGTGTTCGCGCCGATCGACCCCCCACCAATAATCACGGATTGGGCATGCGTCGGTAGGGTGTCAGCCATTGCGAGAAAATCCTTTTAGGCGTTCTTTTCTCCGAATACCAGCCAAATCACTTGCTGTCTACTGACTGAATGATCATTCAATTATAGCTGAATCTATGACCTGCGATTTCGCGATAAAGCTTGTCTGAGATGAGAGAAAAGGTTTCACTGCAGTGACTGACTGACAATCAGATGCGGGGGAATCCTATGTCAGACGAGATCCTATATGACCAACAGGCAATCAGCTTTCTGGAGGAGCTTTGGGGAGAGGGATTTCTTTCACCGGGAGGCCCTGAAGAAGTTGCGCGTGTTGTTAAAGGGATTGATCTGAAAGATAAGCATATCCTTGATATCGGATGCGGATCTGGGGCCATTGCAGTGTTGATGGCACGGGAGTTCGGCGCCGCTAGAGTTACGGGGATTGATGTAGAGGCCCCGGTTTGCGCGGCTGCGAAAGAGCGAGTTAGGCAGGCGGATCTGGAGGGAAAGGTCGAAATCATACAGGTCACTCCAGGTCCAATGCCATTCGAAGATGGTACTTTTAACGTAGTGTTTTCGAAGGACTCGATCATCCATATCCCCGACAAAGTAGCGATGGCTGCGGAAGCCTATCGTGTGCTCAAACCAGGCGGTCATTTCGCTGCTTCTGACTGGCTGACCAATCATGATGGTGAGTTGTCGCCGGAAATGGCGCACTACGTAAAGATGGAAGCCTTGGAGTTTCAGATGGCGTCGCCCTCTAAGTACCGCGCTGCTATGGAGCTGGCTGGCTTTGAAGACGTGGAGTTAGTCAACCGCAACGCTTGGTATGCTCAGGTATCAGCTGCTGAGCTGGAGGAATTGACCGGGCCAAACCGAGCCGGCTGGGAAGCTCGTCATGGTGCGGAGTTTATTGAACATCAAATCGAGATCTGGGACGCTATGCAGCCAGTGTTGAAAACCGGAGAGCATTGCCCGCATCACATCCGTGGTCGGAAACCTGCCTGATCTGACCGGAACTTTGAATGGGCGCGATGACCGTTATGCGCCGTAATCCTTGCTGACCCGCTCCATCCCGGCTTCCATAATGTCGAACATGTTGTCTATCTGCGACGGAGTTATGATCAGAGGGGGCGAGAACACGGCCATGTTTCCAAATGGGCGCAATAGCAATCCCATCTCCTCGCACGCATCGTCCAGTTTCTGCCCGAACTTAACATGCGCTTCGTAACTCTCGGCGTTCAGTCCAGGGCGGCATTCTATACATCCAAGAAGCCCGTCACCGCGCACATCTCCAACAATCGGAAATTTTTCCTTTATTTGATGTAAGCGTTCCTGGAACTGGGGTGTGACGCGTTGAACGTGTCCCAGAATATCCTCGCGCTCCATGATTTCGATGTTTTTGATTGCGGCCGCGCAACTCACCGGGTGCCCTGAATAGGTATAACCATTATAGAAAACATCATCGCCCGGTGCTTCGGAAATTCGTTTCATTACTGCGTCCGAGATTACGCAGGCGCCTAGCGGCAGATAGCCGGAGGTTAAACCTTTTGCGCATGTAATAATGTCAGGGACGATGCCAAAAACGTCTTCTGAGGCGAACCACTGGCCCAGCCTGCCAAAGCCGGTTACGACTTCATCCGAAATGTACAAAATGTCGTTTGCCCGGCAAATTTCGAGCGTGCGCTTGTGGTAACCCGGAGGCGGAACGATAACACCGCCGGAACACAGGATCGGTTCCGCGATAAAGGCGGCAACACGGTCAGCGCCTACCTCAGCAATCAGGCTCTCAAGGTCAGCAACTTTGGCGTCGCACCAGGCATCAACACTCATGCCTTCTGGCCGGTGGTAGGGATTCACGTCTGGAAGGAAACGCACCAGATCCTGAGCTTTCTCAAAGCTCGTTTCGAAACGTTCTTTTCCAGTGACAGTCGCAGCGAGAAAGGTAGATCCGTGGTAGCCTTTTTCCCGGCCGATCACGATCCTCTTCCCTGGTCGGCCAAGCCGTTTGTTCATGAAAAGTGCGGTCCGCAGTGCGGTGTCAACGGCCGTAGACCCACCGGTCGTGAAGTGCACCGTGTTCAGATCGCCTGGTGTACGTTCCGCGATCATTCGCGCCAAAACGGCCGCAGGTTCGGTCGTAAACGACCACGGCGACGCGTAGGGCATCTTCATAACCTGTTGGGAAATGGTATCGGCCATCTCTCGACGCCCGTACCCGATCTGTGTGCACCACATTCCGCCAGGGCCATCAATATATCGCTTCCCGGCAGCGTCCCAGAGGTAGATACCATCCGCTGTATTTACCCGCATGTACTCGTCGGACCCAAAGCCGTCGGTTCCGGCCCAAGGATGTAGGTGATGGTCGCGATCCCAAGCGACTAGGTCGCCGTCGGTTGGTGTATTGCCTAGGGTGTTCACGTCTGCTTCTCCTTTAGGTGCGGGCCGGTGGCGTAGCTCGTGCGCGGGGCGGTGCGAAAAAGGCTTTGGTGACAGGAGTGAGGCGCGCCATCCTGGTGAGCCATTTGCCTTCTTGCAGAGTGTAGATCTCGGCCTTTAGGCCAGATGACCGGCCAGCATCCGGCATACGGACATGGGCCAACGCGATGTTGCGTTTTGCGGTCGGCGACCAAATTCCGGATGTTATGTGCCCAACTTCTTTTTTGCGTCGATTGTAGATCAACGACCCTTCCGAGGGTTTGAATCCTTCGACATCGAAACGCATGAGGAGGCTTCTTGGTTTCTCTCGCTTGGACAGCAGCTCTCGCCGGCCATTGAAATGACCTTTGTTGAAGTCGACGAGCCGACCCAGACCAATTTCGAATGGTGTTTGGCCTCGATGCAACCGTTCGGTCGCATGAACCGGTTGAAAATCCACACCTGCGGTCAGAAAACCGGCTTCGATGCGGGCCAAGTTTACAGCTTCGTATCCAATGGCGCGCAGTCCCTGATGTGCGCCACCTTTCCAAATTCTGTCCCAAAGCGCTTCTGCCTTGTCCCAGTCGCACCAGAGCTCGTAACCTAAGTCACCGGTATAACCCGTCCGCGAGATCATGAGACTGTGGTCAATTTGAGCGAGATCGAACGGCTTCAGCTTGCTGACATCTAAACCAGCGGCTTCCAAAACCGCATAAGAGGTCGGCCCCTGCAGCGAAAGTCCAGCAACACTATGAGTTTCGTCGACGACTGAAACGTCAAAACCCCATGCAGCGTCGAGTAACCATGTCAGCATTTGTTCCTGACAACAAAGGCGCCAATCGTTGTCGCCAAGATGGAAAAGAGTCCCGTCATCGATGACCATACCCTCTTCATCACACCAGACCGCGTACCCCACGCGACCAACGCTGATTTTTCGGACGTCCCGTGTCACGAGGCGATTGAGCATCGCGGTCGCATCCGGCCCGGTCAATCGGTATTTATGCATTGGTGATATGTCGAAAAGGGATGCCTGATTTCGCAGCGCGAAGTACTCGAACTCGACGCTGTCCAGCAGACCCGGGGCAGCATAGCCGGCCCAATCGTACCAATTTTGTGCGCGATTTTGCTCTTCGAGTTTTTTGTGAAACGGCCCGGGTATCAAACCAAGTTTTGGATCGGTAAAGATGCTCATGGCTGAGCCTCCAGCGCCGCCAAGGCCGCATTGCGACCAGCGAGCCCCATGACATCGCCACCGGGATGCGTTGCTGCACCGCATTGGAACAGCCCTTTCGGCCCCATGGAGTATCTGGACATCCCGTTCGCGGGCCGAAGTGTCAGGAGCTGGTCCAAAGACATTTCTGCATGGTGCCAGTGCCCGCCGGGCGCGCCGGTTGCGCCTTGGATTTGATCCGGTGTTATGACCTGCTTACCTGCAATTTGATCACCCAAGCCGGGCAGTGCGCGGCTAAGAGTTTCGACTGTAATTTCCGCAAGCTGTTCCTTAGCAGTCTCAGTCCAGCCGCCTTCAAGGTCAGATGGCGCATATTGCACTATGGTTGATAGCCAGCTTGCTCCGTCGGCTGTCTGCATTTTGAAAGCTTCAATCACAGGTGCTTTGGACATTTGACCATACTTAGCCGGATTGAACGCAGCTTCGACGTATTCCACAGAAGGAGCACAGATCAGACGTTCGTTTACCAATTCGTCACTCAGGCTGGGCAGGGCGGAGCTATCCTTGAGCCTTAGATTGACCTTAGCCGTTGTTCCACGCGCCCGTATATTTCGCACTCGCCGCATCGTTTCGATGTCAAAGGCAGAGGGACCGGTCATTCGGCTTGTTAGTTTCGGGGCAAGGCTGCTGAGCACATTAGGCGCGGTAATGGTTCGTCCATCGGTGGTTTCCACTCCGGAGACGGCATCGTTGTCCAACAGAATGCGGGATACTTCAGTGTCCGGCATCAGCAGGCAACCTGCCTTTTGCGCAGCTTCCACCATCAAATCGGTTAACGCGCACATCCCGCCTGCTGGTTGAGTGATGGTCCCTCCGTGACCCAAACGATAGATCAGATTGAACACAGTGCCCGGAGATCTTGGACCGGTGGCTGTCCCCCAGATTGCATCAGCAGCAAGCATTCCAGCCACCGGTCCTTCCGACAGGTCATCTAGGATAATGTCGTGGACATTAGATAAGACGACCTGCAGGAAACGCCGCATTTCAGATTTGCCCAGCTTTTTCAGGCCTATGCCCAGTTTTGCCAGACGCAAAAACTCGTTGAGGGCACCCCGGGAAAGGATGGCCTTTTGCCCCCCGGGAGGTGGAGCCTCGGCGAGTTGGCGCAAAAGGTCTCCATACGTAATCAACTGGTGTGTCAGATCAGACCAGGCATCTGATTCCGGATGTTTCGTCCCGTCGCTCCAATACACGCCGTCGTTCTTGAAGACGATGTGCCGCCCATCCTGAGACAGAGAGACCGTGTAGACGGGTTTGCCGGACAGGACAGGGTGTTGAAGATCTATGCCGATGTCACCCAATGCCCGCGGGCTCAGGTTGTATAGCGAATGTGCAAGGGTCGGACCGCCGTCCACAGAATAAGACGCCATGCCGCCGAACCTGTCGGATTTCTCAATGATACAGACATTCTTGCCGCGTCGACCAAGGAGTGTTCCGGCGATCAGGCCGTTTACACCGCCGCCAATGACAATCGCATCAAATTGGTTCATGCGGCATACCCCTTCATTCGGCCATGCCGTGTTTCTTTCCTGAGAATAGCGCGGGCAGCGTTTGCGCCTGGGGCCCCCATAACCCCTCCGCCTGGATGGGCAGACGAACCGCACAGATAAAGCCCCTTGATAGGTAGACAGTACTGAGACCAACCCGGGACTGGCCGATTGAAGAAAAGCTGATCAAAAGTTAGTTCGCCTTGGAAAATGTTGCCCTCTGTCAAACCGACCTCGCGCTCAATTTCCAATGGTGAACGAACTTCCATATGAACAACGCGCTCGCGAATGTCGGGACACGCCACAGACATCTGGTCGAGTACAGTTTCTGCCAGCGCGTTGCGCTGTTTGTCGTCCCAATTCTCGGCAGATCTAACGCCGTCGACTTCCAGATCATAAGGCGCATATTGGACGAAAACCGTCATCATGTGGGCACCTGTCGGCGCCATAGTCGGATCAATCTGGCTTGGGATGAGCATGTCGATATAAGGCTTTTCCGACCAGCGCCCTACTTTCCAATCGTCATATGCCCTTTCAAGTTCAAAGAGGCTCTGCGACGCATGCAAATCACCCCTGAGGAAGCTGGTGTGATCGGGCGCTGCAGGGAAATTTGGAAAGCGATCAAGGGCTATGTTGAGTTTCGCCGAAGATCCGCGAATTTTGAAGTTCCGCACCGCCTTGGTGAAGTCATCCGGCAACTCGGCCGCGTCAATATGGTGCAGAACAGTGCGTTTGATATCCATATTTGAGGCAACGACAGGGGCATAAAAAATCTTGCCGTCCTCGAGAGCTACGCCTTCAACGCGTCCATCTTTGCTGAGGATTTTCTCAATCCCTGAACCTGTGTGAATCGTACCTCCGTGCTCTTTGAATGAGGCAGCAATCGCATTCGAAATCGCGCCCATCCCACCGCGCGCGAAACCCCAGGCGCCGATGCCGCCATCAATATCACCCATGTAGTGATGAAGAAGTACGTAGGCCGTTCCGGGCGAGTACACTCCGAGGCCGGTTCCGATTATACCTGAGCCTGCCAAATGGGCCTTGATCAGGTCGTTTTCGAAGTGTTCATCCAGGAAGTCACCAATGGACATTGTCCAGAATTTCAGCGTTTCACCGAGCTCCCGACTACCCAACCCATGTGCTTTTTTTACGAGGTATGCCAGTTCGCCGAGATCGCGCGGATGGAGAGAGGCGGGGTCCGGTGCGTCCCGAAGTAAAAACGGACGGATAAAACGGCATTGCCGCATAATGGCTTGCGAATAGCGGCGGTATGCGTCGGCATCTTTTTCAGAATGACGTGCCATCTCGCGCTTCAGTGCGTTGTGATCGGAATAGTAGGCGAAGTAATCCCCATCGCGCGTAAAGCTCGCGCCGCCTTCATAAGGAATAACCTGAAGTCCGTATTTTGGTAGCTCGAGGTCCCTGACAATCTCGCGCCGCAGAAGAGAGCATACGTATGAGCAGTTCGAGTATGTCCAACCCTCGTGTAGCGACCGGCTGACTGCCGCGCCACCGATCCAGTCGTTTTTTTCGACCACCAAAACACGCATGCCAGCGCGCGCCAAATAGGCGGCGGTAGTCAATCCGTTGTGACCAGCACCGGCCACAATCACGTCGTATCTGTTCTCAACCGTCAAATTTCTCCATCCCCTTCTCTCCCGTTTACAGATCGTCTGCGCGTTCGTAAAGTTTATTTGAGCGCTCAAATAAATTTCAAGCTATTGACGCATCTTTTTTGCGCGCTGTAGATGGCTGCATTCGTAGGAGGAGCGACAATTGGTCGAAGCTGAGCGGAAACGTCCTCGCAAAGAGAGGAAGGAGAACGCAGATCGTCGTCGCCGGCAGCTGCTGGACGCAGCTTGCCGCTCAATATTGACCCATGGATTGGCAAAAACGACGCTTGCAACAGTCGCGTCTGAGGCGGAGCTTTCTCAGGGTGTCGCAGCGTTTTACTTCAAGTCAAAGCTAGGTCTTCTGACCGAAACTCTGCGTGACCTGTACCAGCGTTACGAAGAGCACTGGACAGCTTCTTTAAAGCGAGCAGGGGACAAGCCCGCCGAAAGGATAAGGGCTTTGATAAAAGCTGACTTCCACCCTGATGCGTGTGGTCCGGATGTCTTGCCCCTTTGGTATGCATTTTGGGGCGAGCTTCGATTTCAACTGCAGTATGATGAAGTTGCCGAGCATTTTGAGACACGTCGAAGAGAGACCTTGAGATTGATCTGGAATGAACTGCTCTCAGCAGACGACGCTATTTCAGCAGATCAAATGGCTGAATGGATGGAGACATTGACGGATGGCTATTGGCAACGATTGCATCTCGCTCCGGAAGGCCTGAGCCGAAAGCAGGCGGAGCAAGCTGCCTGGGGATGCCTTGTTCGTTTGGTTCCAGAATTACTTGGAGATTCGGCTTAGTCAATTTCGACTGAAAGGCCCCACAATATGACGCGAGTGCGGATATCGCAGCGGCCTCGGCCATCCTGGGGCGCCATCTTAAAAGAGGCGCGTTACCTTGCGCGGCTTGCTTTTCCGATAGTCATTTCTCTTGCTGCTACTGCTTTGATTGGTGTCGTCGACACAGTGATGGTGGCCCCGTTGGGCACACTTCCTCTGGCGGCGGTCTCAATTACGGCCTCGGTGCTGATCATTTTCTATTCAGCGCTCTACGGCTTTGTGTCTGCAATTGGTGTGCGCATGGCAGAAGCTTTTGGGAAAACAAGTGACCAAGGGCTGGCAGCAGCAACAAACGCCGGGGTTTTTGTTTCCCTAGTCGTGGGGTCAGTTGGCGCTGTTGCAATGATCTGCCTTAAGCCTGCTCTCTCTTGGATTGGGCAGCCGCCTGAAGTGGTCAGTCTAATAGGCGGGTACTGGATCGCGATGAGCCTTCTTTTGGTGCCCTTTACGATTTTCTATACTCTGAAGGCTCTTTTTGACGCCATGAACCGTCCCTGGATTGGGGTTGGTCTTGCGTTTCTTGCGGTCGGTTTCAACATCCCTTCGAACTATGTTTTGATCCACGGAGTTGGTTTCTGGCCAGGTCTGGGTCTTGTTGGCGCCGGGATTGCAAGTCTGTTGTCTCAGATAATGCCGTTGATAATGGCGCTCGTGATCATACGAGTATGGAAAAGAAAGAGAGGCCTTCTGAGAGCCGCGAGTTTCGACAGGTCCGAGGTCAAAGCGCAGCTCAAAGAAGGTTTCATTATCTCCGTTGGCTATTTGGGGGAGGGGGCCGCTTACGCAGTTGCCGGCCTTATGCTTGGTTGGTTCAGCGCCGCCGCGCTCGCCGCCCATCAAATCGTTTCGGCAGTCAGCGACGTCATTTACATGGTGCCATTAGGCGTTTCGATTGCGATTTCTATACGCGTAGCTCAAGCAATTGGTGCCGATGAAAAAGACAGGCTCAAGCCGATTGTGTTGGCTTCGTTGTTGGTTGTTGTTGGTTGGATGACCGTGGTCGTCACTGGAATTTTGTTTGGACGTGCCCCTTTGGCAAATAGCCTGTCAGATGACCAAGAGGTCGTTTCTCTCGCGATATCGATGTTCCTTGTGATTGCAGCAATGCAGATTGCAGATGGTGTGCAAGGGACAATGCTAGGCGCATTTCGGGGCATGATGGACAATCATGTTCCTGTCGCCATTACCCTGATTGCCTATTGGGTCTTTGCTTTGCCGCTTGGATATGCGCTGGGCTTTTGGCTTGGACTGGGACCCAACGGCGTTTGGATCGGATACGGCTCAGGTCTCTCATTGGCCGCTATCGCGTTGACCTATCGCTTCTTCTCCCAAAACCGCTAGGCGGCGCTGTTTGCTGGCCTTCTAAAGGCCCAACTTGTCTAAGAGTTTCAAGCGTAGGATTTCTGCTTCGACCAGAGTCTCTTTCGCAAAGGAGAAAGGCAGTGGTCTGAGGGCGGTGACAGGAAATTCCAGCTCGTCTGATTTGGTTCCAGTCGCCCATTTGGCGAGGACGCGCCCCATTGCCGTAGCGATGGCGACGCCGCGCCCATTATATCCTAATCCTGTCATAACCCCCGGAGTGAGCTCATGCAGGTGTGGATAGTGATCTCTCGTCAATGCAACAAAGCCGCCCCACTCGTATTCCCACTGAACTCCAGATAATTGGGGGAAAAGTTCAACAGAAATGCGTTTCAACCGCTCAATTTGTTTGAGAGTGGAATTGTCGTTGTATGTGCCGCGTCCTCCCATCAGAAAGCGACCTTCCGCGTCTTGCCTAAAGTATAGAAGCAGGCGTCGTGCGTCTGACAAAGCGTTGCCTTCTGGCAGAATTGACTGGCGGACATTGTCGGAAAGGGGCGACGTGGCTACTTGAACCGAGCGAACGGGCAAAACTGATTTAGCCAACCGCGGATACAGATCTCCAGAATAGGCGTTCGTGCAGATCAGCACTTTTTCTGAGATGACAGCTCCTTTGGGAGTTTCAATCCGAAAGCGACCGGCCTCTGACAAAATCTGATTGGCGGGCGTTCCGCCGAAGATTTGCACGCCGTTGCGGCGACCAGCTTCGGCCAGCCCAAGTGCATAATTTAGCGGGTGCAAAACACCGCCGCGGCGATCCAGAACGCCGCCAAGGTAAGCTTCGGTCCCGGTCAGTCGCTGCATTTCGCTTTGATCAAGCCGCATCATGCCACCGCCGTGGTTGTCCCAATCCTCGGCTAGTTTGTGTAGTTCACTGAGTGTTTTGTGAGTATGCGCCGCGCGCAGCCAGCCTGGACGATTTGCGTCGCACTCAATCCCGTGCCGAGCGATTAAGTCGAACACAAGATTGGCGGCTTCACCGGCCATTCGGATCATTCTAGTCCCCCAGAGGTCACCAAATTTGGTTTTGATGCCCGTCGGTCCGTCCTTTAGGCCTACATTGATTTGACCGCCATTGCGTCCAGAAGCTCCCCAGCCCGGATGATGCGCATCGATGACAACAGGTTTGACGCCTTTCTCGGCCAGGTGAAGTGCTGCCGAAAGCCCGGTGAACCCGGCGCCAATTACGGTCACGTCAGAGTGCTGTTCGCCAACCAGTTGCGGACATTCTGATGAATAGCCTGCTGTTGCTGACCACAGGCTATTCGCAATGACTGGGTTTTCGTTTCGGATCATCTAGTGGCCTCGCGCTTGCCTTGTGGGGGGAACTGCGTAGGTTTGGCTCGTGATACTTGCCGGACAGTATGTGACGAATGCCAAGACTTTTGAACCAATTCGAATTGAAACCAACCGTCGAGCTCGATGCATTCGAGCAGGCGTGGAACGCGTTTGTCGAACACTTGATCAAGACGGACCTTGCCGCCGAAAGTACGCCTTTGTGCAGGCGCATCCCCGCAAGTGGTTACGATACCGACGAGCTGCGCAACCATACGCTTATGGCTGTTATAGAGTTCAGGGATCAATCGCAGGCAGACGCGGCTTGGGCCGCCATTGAAGGCCGCGTTGAGCCTTTGGGAGCTTTGCATCGCAGGGTTATCTCTTTGGTGCACGATCCGGTTTTCACTTTTTGGTCGGAACTCTAGATCTCAGATTGCGTACGTCCGGATGTTTCCACATCATTTTCCCTTTTCCATTGAATGATTGTTCAATCAATGGCATCTATGCATAGATGTCAATTGTCCACACGCTGAGTGAGAACGGCTGTTGGGGGCAGGCAAGACCGATGAAGTGCTTTAGTAGGTGGGATGCATTCGGGTGAGACAATCGCCAATCGAAAAGACAAACCCTGAGGGACGGCGGCGTACCGAGTCCAAGGAAGTGAGGCGTCAACAACTGATCGATGCGACAATCGACTCGATTGCCGAAAACGGAATTGGTGGAACGACCATGTCCACAGTGACCGAGATTGCCGGTTTGTCACTTGGCATCGTCAACTTTCACTTCAAAAGTAAGCAGAACTTGCTGGAAGAAACGTTGCTGTTTCTAGCAAAGGAACACCACGAACAGTGGTTGGAAGCCTTTGGCAATGCAGGACTGTCAGCGCCTGAAAAATTGTTGGCGATCGTCGATGCGCACTTTCACCCTCAGATTTGCACGCCAAAAAAGCTAGCTGTTTGGTTTGCGTTTTTTGGAGAGGCAGGACGGCGCGAAGTCTATCGCAGTCTGATCAATGACATCGATCAGGAGCGGTACGACGTAGCACTGAGACTGTGTTCAGAGATTGCTGAAGACGGTGGGTATGAAGACATGCCGCCAAGGCAAGTCGCCAATATTTTGGAAGCTCTTTACGACGGAATCTGGTTGGAACTTTTGACCTATCCCGAGAATTTTCAGCGTTCTGTCGCCCGGGATCACATCGCCGCCTTTCTTGCCAAGGTCTACCCGGATCACTTTCAAATGCACGCGTTCAACAACGGTGATTGAAGCAGAATGGCTCTCAGACCGGAAATTCCAGACAAGATCAGCCGGCGCATGGCGCAGCTAAATAAGGACAAATAAATGGACAGGGACTCTCGCTACGACATCCTTTTCGAACCAGTCCAAATCGGGCCAGTTACTGCGCCAAACCGGTTTTATCAGGTGCCACACTGTACAGGTATGGGTTGGCAATACCCACGTACGCTTGCTGCTATGCGTAAAGTGAAGGCGCAAGGAGGGTGGGGCGTCATATGCACTGAATACAACTCGATCCACCCATCATCCGACGACCTTCCGCATCCCTACGCGTCGCTTTGGGATGACAGTGATGTTCGGGCGCACGCACTGATGACGGACGCGGTGCACGAATACGGCAGCCTTGCAGGTGCTGAACTATGGTACGGAGGCGCCAACTCGAACAACTTGTTCTCCCGGTTGCCGAGCATGGATGTGGACAGCCGGCCAAACACAAAAGGGCATCCATTTCAGACCCGCGCCATGGACAAGCAGGACATCCGGGATCTACGCCGTTGGCATCGAAAGGCCGCTTTGAGGGCAAGAGACGCTGGATTTGACGTTGTCTATGTTTATGCAACGCACGGATACCTGATCTCGAATTTTTTGCATCCGCGCGTGAACACGCGCGGTGACGAATATGGTGGCAACTTAGAAAATAGGGTGCGTCTCACACGAGAATTGATTCAGGAAACCAAGGACGCCGTTGGCGACCGGTGCGCCGTGGCCGTTCGGTTCTCGGCTGACGAAGAGATCGGCGAGGATGGCCAGCCAATCTATGGTGAACGACGAGAGATGTTTGAGATGCTCTCTGACCTGCCGGATTTGTGGGATATCAACATCGCAGATTATTCGGTTGAGATGGGTGTCTCCCGTTTTACCAAAGAAGCAGCTCTTGAACCCTACATGCTTTGGGTCAAGTCGGTAACGGATAAGCCTGTCGTGACCGTTGGTCGCTTCACGTCACCGGATACCATGGTCTCGCAAGTCAGGCGGGGCGTAACCGATTTCATCGGGGCAGCGCGCCCGTCGATTTCTGATCCATACCTTCCAAAGAAGATTGAGGAAGGACGCTTGTCCGCGATCCGCGAGTGTATCGGATGCAATGTTTGTTACGCCAGTGACTCGATAGGGGTACCTATTAGATGCACTCAGAACCCAACAATGGGAGAGGAGTGGCGCAAAGGCTGGCACCCTGAAATCATTCGTAAGAAATCCTCAGATGCGCGCGTCTTGATTGTCGGGGCAGGCGCTGCTGGACTGGAAGCGGCACGGGCACTTGGCGTGCGTGGGTATGATGTCCAATTGGCGGAAGCTAATCGTGAGTTGGGTGGCAGGGTCTCGCGCGAAGCGGCTCTGCCTGGAATGAGCGAGTACATTCGCGTCAAAGATTATCGCGAGCAGCAATTGATGGAGATGCCCAACGTTGAAATCTACCGTGAAAGCCCGCTGACAGTTGACGATATCTTGGCCGTCGATGCTGACCACGTTGCGATTGCAACCGGCGCGACTTGGCGAAAGGAGTATTTTGACGAAGAACGTTTCGCCCCGGTCGCAAAAGGGTCAGCCTTAGGTCGTGTCTTTACTCCCGATGACATCATGGATGGGAAAATTCCCGATGGACCAACGCTCGTTTTTGATGGTGATGGCTACTACATGGCCAGTGTTATTGCTGAAAAAATCATAAAGCAGGGACATGCCGTCACGCTGGTCACACCGTCTGACAGTGTTTCTGACTGGGCAGGAAATACGTCCGAACGTTGGCGCATACGAACGCATTTGCTTCGCTTAGGGGTCGAGATCCTGCCGTCAAAGTCGCTTAAACAATTTGATGGCGAAATCGCAGAGTTGGAGTGCGCCTATGGCGGTCCAAATTTGAATGTTCCGGTTGGCAACATAGTGATGGTTACTGCTCGGAAGGCAAATGATGGTCTCTACAGGGGATTGCTGGGGAGGGTGAGTTCTGAGGACTTGCCGTTCAGCCTTCGTCGCATAGGAGATTGCGACGCGCCGGCGATTATTGCAGCAGCGGTTTATTCAGGTCATCGATACGCCCAGGAATTGGACGAAGCAGTGGATGAGGACATTCCACTTAGACATGATCGTCTGGATGTCGAGCAGCAGCCGATTTGACTTCGCTGGGCGATCTCGGTTGTACGCACTCAAGGGAAAGCAGGAGAAATCACCCATGCCGGAAGGCTTAATTATCCGTCCGCTTGAATTGAAAGACAACGAAGATTGGCGCCGCTTATGGGCGGCATATTTGGATTTCTACGAGACCTCTGTTTCAGAAGAAGTCTACGAGGTTTCGTTCAAGAGATTGTTGTCAACGGATGTAGGCGAATACAACTGTCTGATCGCTGAGTTGGACGGAAAACCGGTCGGATTGGCGCACTATCTTTACCATAGGTTCATGTGGTCGGTGGAGGATACGTGTTATTTGATGGATCTCTTCGCTGATCAGCAGGTTAGAGGAAAAGGTGTTGGTCGAGCTCTAATCGAAACTGTCTTCCAGATCGCCAAGCAGGACGGTGTTCCAACCACCTACTGGACAACTCAAGAATTTAACTATCCCGGTCGAGTTCTTTACGACAAAGTCGCTAAGAGAACGCCATTTATAGTTTATGAAAAAGATGAATAACTGGTAGCGACTTGCCAGAAAAACTCGCCTTAGCGCTGGTCTTGTCAGAAGAACTCTGCTTGAGCGGGGCAGGGTGCTCTCATAGCCTTCGCGCATGATTAAACAATCGCCATTGCAGTACTTCAAAACCAGTCCCGAGGTTTTCCGCTTGGCGGTGATGCTGTTTATCCGTTTCCCGCTCTCGCTTCGGAATGTCGAAGATCTGTTGCACGAGCGAGGCATCGACGTGAGCCACGAAACCGTCCGATACTGGTGGAACAGGTTTGGTCCAATGTTTGCAGCTGAGATCCGACGGAAGCGTGTTCAGTAACTGCGCGCCTTCTCCAAATGGAAGTGGCACGTTGACGAGGTTTTCGTGAAGGTGAATGGCAAGCGGCACTATCTTTGGCGGGCCGTTGATCACGAAGGCAAGGTACTGGAAGCCGTTGTCACCAAACGCCGAAACAAGCAGGCCGCGTTGAAATTCCTCAAGAAGTTAATGAAGCGACACGGCAAAGCGAAAACCGTCGTCATGGATCGTTTCGCCTCATACAGAGCCGCGCTCGGAGAACTGGGTGCACTGGAAAAACGACAGACGGGCAGGTGGCTCAACAACCGCGCTGAGAATTCGCAGCTGCCGTTTCGACGACGCGAACGCGCGATGCAGCGTTTCAGGCGCATGCGAATATTACAGAAATTCACCTCCGTCCACTCGTCTTTCTACAACCACTTCAATCAGGAAAGATCGCTGGCCAGCCGAGACACCTTCAAGCTGACACGCACCGCCGCTCTTGCCGAGTGGCGTCAACTTTGTTCTGGATAGGTTCGCGGTTTCCGCGGCAAACTGAGACTGGTTCGAATTCGTCTGACAGCACCGCACCGATGGCGAAGTCAGAGAAGCAGGCAGTGTCAGACGCCCAGTCCAATTCACAGGCTTGTTTCTAAAAGCAGCCGCCTCCGCGCGCCGGGGTTGTCCGGAAGTACCAACGCCGAATTTGCTGCGAAACGGCCCGTATAGGGACCACTGAACAAAACCCGCTGGTCTTGAAACGGCGCAAGGTTCAGGTTTCTTGCAAAACTGTGCCCCAATCCGGCGATCCGAAAACCGGGAGCCGCACTGGTTGGTTCCAACCAGCCTTCGACGGACAGTGATTTGAGCGGCCCCGCAGCGCCGGTAAAGCGGTCAAATTCAATTTTCTGCACGTCCATCGCGCCCTTCGTCGTGTCAAAGCGTCCAAGAACCGTCGCAAACCGCCCGCTTTGCCCCAGTGTGGTTGCCCCGCTGGAAAGCTGCACACCCGAGACATAGCCACTACCAACCGTTCCCGCCACCAAATCCAAAGGGCCCGGAGCCTTGGAAATGCGACTGGCAACAACAGTATCCCCGCGCCACAAACCAGAAACAGCCACTCGGTCCCCAATGCCAAACCCCGTGATCCGCGTTTCTACGAAAACAGCGACACCGTTGACCGTTAGCGTGCCCTCGCGGGTGTCAAGCGCGGTCACCACCCCGACAAGCGGGTAAGTCAGCTCGACTCGCCGCGCGATCACCTTGCCCGAGGCGAAACGCTCGGCCTCGACTGTCAGGCTGTCCCCCGCACGTAACTGATCAACGGACAATGGTCCAAATCGCGTCGCGACGCGGGTCTGTTCTTCCGTTTGAACGATCTGACCGGCCAGGATCAAACTACCAAAACCCACCAGAACACCAACAATCCCAGTGCCCCCAAGACCACCTTCTACATCGCGCTTTGTCGACTGCGCCCACCCTGCTCCCGGCAACAGAGTTGCACACAACCCGGAAGACATGAATGTTCTGCGATTGGGGCGACAACTGGTCATCGTAGTAAACTCACTCTTCTTCGTCTTCTCGATAAAAATAAATACCAAATCGAAAACGGTGTGTGGCCGACTTTTTTTCGTGGTCGACCTGTTGATATGCGGCGGCCTCTTGCGCCACTTTGCGCAGCGCCTCTGCACCGGTCTTGCGGGCCTCAGCCTCGAGCGCGTCCAATGATGTTTCTGCAAGGCAGTTGAAGAATGCGGCCCTTTCGAAATGAGGCGGGATCTCAGCCAAAAGGTTATCGACCGCGGCCTCCATATGATCACCAAGGTTACGGGCGAAAAAATCGAGCTTCTGATCCAGATCTTCGGGGCCGAAAACGGCCTTGGGATTAAGCGTAAGGAAAGCGTCGTCATCGTTTACAAGACCCTGACGCTGAAGTTCGTCTAGGATAGTTCTGGGGCGAATGTCGCGGTTGGTTTGGGCGGCCAGCTGATCAAACTCGGCCCGAGTCATCGGCCTTGGAAGGCCCGATTCATCCGTGAGTTTCGGATCGGTCATCCAGCGTCCAACAACAGTCGCCAAAGTAGAAACGCGCCGCTGAACCGGTTTGATGTCGGACGTATCATGGGCCCGCATCGCCTTGACGTCGCGACGATGAACACCTGTAATGACGCTGACCCGACTGTCCGTTGCCTCGAGGCCCAGCTCTTCTAACGCAATGTCCACATAGCTTTGTTTTACAAAGCGATAGAGCTGTGGTGCGGTCATCCCCTGCGCAATCAGCGCACGCGTCAAAGGGCGCAATAGCGCCTTGATCGCATGTTCGAACAGAACCGACTTGGTAAGAGAATGCTTGCCACTCATGATGAAACACTATGGCTTCGTGTGAAAAAATTCCACGCCTCCCCTTGTCATTTTTCAGCATCGCGACATTTCGTCCGTCAACTGTGTGAAAATTACACACGCAATTTGGACACACCCGGAGGAACACGTGATGGCGACTTACAAATTTACCGCTTTTGAGAATGCAGACTTTTTTGGGTCAGGACGCATCGAACTGAACGCGGAATTCACGTTGCCACTCAGCCCGACGGTGGAAGTTTCGGTCTCGGACAATGACGAGAACCTTTCAGGCGATGCGAGGTTCAATGAATTCGGGGATGACTTGTCTGGGCAAACCGCAACGCTGACCAGAGCCGATAGCGACGAGACCGTCGGTTACAACGGCCGGATCTACGCCGAGAACGTGTGGGAGCTTTCGGG
Source organism: Ruegeria sp. AI3 (assembly GCF_056541245.1). Taxonomy (NCBI): domain Bacteria; kingdom Pseudomonadati; phylum Pseudomonadota; class Alphaproteobacteria; order Rhodobacterales; family Roseobacteraceae; genus Ruegeria; species Ruegeria sp. AI3. Next base: position 426,955 of record NZ_JBQFYA010000002.1, on the reverse strand, counting down.
CGACGATGGTGAGATCTACAAGCTGGTGGAAGTCGAACAACCCGGATTTTTACCTGACAATTTCACCTTTCTCGGCAACGTTCCTCCTGCAGGCACATCTTTGACGGTTGTCAACGCGTCGAATGTCAAAGGGGCCGGTTTGGCGTATGAGGATCTTGGTGCAGGCGATATTCCCCCCAACATCGTGGACATCGCGGCCGGGTCGGATGACTTCAACATCCTTGTGATGGCGCTGCAAACGGCCGGTCTGGACGGTCTCGTGCGGGACGCCGACGATATAACCGTCTTTGCTCCGACCGATGCGGCCTTCACGCAACTGGCCGTCGATCTGGGCTTTGACGGAGACACAGCCGACGAAGGCGCTGTCTTCGGCTTCATCGCCGGCGCGCTGACCGATCTTGCCCCGGACGGAGACCCGATCCCGCTGTTGCAGAACATCCTGTCATACCACGTCTCTCCCGGTGCCAAAACGGCGGCCGAGGTCGATGCGGCGGATCAGGTCACGACCCTGCTGGACGGTGCGACTTTCGGCTCGGAAGGTACTGAGCTGGTCGACAATGAACCCGATATCGACAACCCCAACATCGTCGGACCGGACATCGCGGCCTCGAACGGCACCATTCAGGTCATCGACCGCGTCCTGCTGCCCATCGACATCCCGGGCAATGAGCCCAACATCGTGGACATCGCGGCCGGTTCGGATGACTTCAACATTCTTGTGATGGCCCTGCAAACGGCCGGTCTGGACGGTCTCGTGCGGGATGCCGACGACATCACCGTCTTTGCTCCGACCGATGCGGCCTTCACGCAACTGGCCGTCGATCTGGGCTTTGACGGAGACACAGCCGACGAAGGCGCTGTCTTCGGCTTCATCGCCGGCGCACTGACCGATCTTGCCCCGGACGGAGACCCGATCCCGCTGTTGCAGAACATCCTGTCCTACCACGTGTCTCCCGGTGCCAAAACGGCGGCTGAGGTCGATGCGGCGGATCAAGTCACGACCCTGCTGGACGGCGCGACTTTCGGCTCGGAAGGTACTGAGCTGGTCGACAATGAACCCGATATCGACAACCCCAACATCGTTGGACCGGACATCGCGGCCTCGAACGGCACCATTCAGGTCATCGACCGCGTCCTGCTGCCCATCGACATCCCGGGCAATGAGCCTGTCGAGCCCACCGATCCGACCCTTGCTGGAATCGTTGCGGCAAGTGGCGGTGTCTTCGACGACGATGCGACAGATTTCGACATCCTGTTCAATGCGGTTCAGGCTGCAGGCCTGGTCGAAGCTCTTGACGATCCTGATGCCAGCCTCACTGTTTTCGCTCCGAACGATGCCGCCTTCGTCGCGCTAAGTCAGGCGTTGGGCTTTGAGGGAGGGGATGAAGCAGGCGCGTTCGACTACCTGGTAGAAGCTCTTGCACTTCTGAACGGAGGCGATCCCATCGGACTCTTGCAGAGTGTTCTGCAATACCACGTGGCCCCCGGCGAATTGGGCTCAGATGAGGTGCTGAACGCAACCTCGATCCAGACCTTGCTGGATGGCGCCACGCTTGGCGTCGATGGCACGACGCTGGTGGATGCGGATCCCGACATCGCGGATCCGAATCTGATCGCGACGGACGTTCCGGCTAGCAACGGTGTTGCACATGTGCTGGACGGAGTTCTTCTACCTGCAGACTTGCTGCAATCCGACGGCTCAAATGACGTTGATTTCGTGATCAAAGGCGATCAGTCAGACTACGTTCGGACCGGACGTGACAATGATTTCGTCGACGGAAATGGAGGAAATGACAAGATCCTGCTGGGCCGCGGTGACGATGTCGGCTTTGGGGGTCTTGGGAAAGACAAGGTCTTTGGAGGGCGCGGCGATGACAGCCTCTACGGCGACGAGGGAGCCGACTACCTAAGCGGCGGCAGGGGCGATGACATGATCACCGGCGGGGCCGACAATGACCTGTTGGCTGGCGGTCTTGGAGCAGACACGTTCATCTTCAACTTGGGCGATGGGCATGACAAAATTCTCAGGTTCCAGCAAGGACAGGACACAATCGATCTGTCCGGTGCCGGGATATCGGGCTTCGACGAACTATCCGATATGATCGAAACATCCCTGTTCGGTGCTACAATTCACCTTGGCGAAGAACAGAGCATCTACGTGCAGGCCTTTAACCTAGATCTGGATGAAACCGACTTCATTTTCGCCCCAAGCGCGTACGACACAATCGCGTAAGGTCCCAAAAGAACTGAAGAAGTGTCCGCTTGGATCCAAGCGGACACTTTTTTGTCTGATCAGCAAACTTCGGGTGGTTTTTTGTACCACGCGCGACCACATAAACTTGCCAAAGGTTCAGGGTGCGGGTGGTCAGCCAACCGTTTTGAGCGCTGTCATCATCCTGCTGCGGCACGCTCGTATTTAAGATGATCGTGTTAGAAGAACTTTGCTTAAGCGGGGCAGGGTGCTCTCGTAGCCTTCGCGCATGATTAAACAATCGCCATTCAAGTACTTCAAAATCAGTCCCGAGATCATCCGCTTTGCTGTGAAGCTGTACATCTGTTTCCCGCTCTCGCTACGTAGTGTCGAAGATCTGCTGCATGAGCGAGGCATCGACGTGAGTCACGAAACTGTCCGCTATTGGTGGAACAGGTTTGGCCCGATGTTTGCTGTCGAGATCAGACGGAAGCGTGTTCAGCAGCTGCGCGCATTCTCCAAATGGAAGTGGCACGCGGACGAGGTTTTTGTGAAGGTGAATGGCAAGAGACACTACCTCTGGCTGGCCGTTGATCATGAGAGCGAAGTGCTGGAAGCAATCGTTGCCAAACGTCGAAACAAGCAAGCGGCATTGAAATTCCTCAGGAAATTGATTAACGCCATGGTTGTGTCGATGGGATCGTGACCGACCGTTTTGCATCCTACAAAGCAGCGCTCAGAGAAATGGGCGCGCTCGAAAAACAACAGACGGGCAGGAGGCTCAACAACCGCGTCGAGAATTCGTACCCTCCTTTTCGACGACGCGAACGCGCGATGCATCGTTCCAGGCGCTTGCGAAGTTTACAGAAATTCGCGTCTGTCCATTCCTCCGCCTACAATCACTTCAACCAGGAACGATCGCTCACCAGCCGGGACACCTTCAAGCCGACACGCACTGCCGCTCTTGCCGAGTGGCGTCAAAATTGTTCCGGATAGGTTCGCGGTTTCCGCGGCACACTGAGACTGGTTCGAGTTTGTCGGACGAAACCCACGCGAGGTTTCAGACCCGTTTGAGGAGTTCCCGATTAAACCTAGCACCAGCCATCCGACCGATGCCGTTGGGCGTCTGTTTCGAGCCCAAAGCAGTCAACTGCATTAAACATGGCCATCTAGTTGGTTAACAGTTTTTAGCTTCCTTGTTGGTAATTGCTTGCGATCATAATTTTAGCGAGAGGTCGCCTTTGTATTTCCTATTTGATTTTAGGAGGCAAAATACCGGAAAAACTGCGCACAAGATCTCTTCTCGGCCTAAGTTTCACCGGCTTCCTCAAGCCTATCCAAAAACTTGTAATCTGTTGGCGGATCGTCGCAAATACCCGGTCCACACTCCAGTAGGGCTGAGCCTACGTTGGCAGTTGCCAAAACTAAGATCAACATGAACGCGGTTTTGGCCAACTTGCTTCCACCGAACCGTTCCGATGCCCTAACGTCCGCAGCAAGATCATATTGCTTTTCAAAGACAAGCATCACTGCGGTCCCGAGTATTATCAATCCGAAGGCTATGCCGGCCCAAGTGTAAAAATGCAGACCGAGAACCGGAGACCCATAGTGCCCGGTGCCGGGCACTATGTGTAGTAGGATTTGGCGGATCGAAACGCTGATGCCAAATATTGCTGCCACAAGGACGATTCCGTAGTTTCTTGCACGCGTGCCCCACAAGAGATTCAGCCCGAGCCCAAACCCCACGGCCACGAAACCGACACGCTGCAATAGACATAGCGGACAGGGTAGTTCGTAGAGAACAAGCTGAAAATAGAATGCAAGAACCAACACTAGGGAGACAGCCAGGGCACCAAGCGCGTTCATGTTTCGAGCGAATTCAGGTGACATGGAACGATCTCACAGTTGGATTGAAAGCGGCGTTGTTGCATGAAATTTAAGCCAATAAACGCTCGCCAAAAGCGTGACAACGAAGAGGGCGTATGAAAGTCGGACGAGATTATAGTAAGCAAGCCCCAAGGCGCATGTGAACAACGCAAATAGTAGTGCAATCATATTGATCCCTTTGATTTTTAGCCTTGCCGAGACTGGCAGGTACTTAGGACACTGTTTCCTTTTCGAAAATCGGCCTAAGCACCATATCAAGTCTCGAATGATCTTCCGCATTGTTTGCTATACTGCCCCTTTGGGATTTCACTTTATGCCTCTGGGTCCTCCGAAGATATCCCGAGCTGGGCTAGTTCTTCCCAAACACCATCAGGGATGGACCACTCTGCCCATTCCATCGCCTGTTGAACATGCTGAGGCCATGTCACTCCGCAAACGGTCGAAATGATGTCGTCATTTTTCAAAGAGTGTTGCAACGCGACCGCCCCGACTGGGACATCGTAGTGCCCGCATACCTCTTCAACAGCACGTATTGGCGCAAGTACTTCATCATCTGCAGGACGATAGACAAAAAAGCGATGGATCGCGCTTCCTCGGGCAAGTGCACCTCCGGAATAAGGTGCTGCGTTCAATATCGAAACGCCTCGCGATTTCGCGAGTTCTATCAGAGGTGCCGCGTTGTCGTTTACCAGCGTATACCGGTTGTGTGTCAGGACCACGTCAAAATCCCAACCCTCTAAAATTGGCATAATCAAGTCGATACGTCCCGCTGCGATTCCGACCGCCTTTGCCAGACCTTCCTCCTTGATACGGAACAACTCTTCAATCGCGCCACCTGGTCCTTTTACCTCGGATAGATCATTTGCATATTCGACATCATGCACGTGGAGTATGTCCACGCTGTCGACGCTTAGGGCCGAAAGACTTTCCTCGAATGACCTACGTGCCTGAGAAGCATCAAAGGCACCGGTTTCCATATCCCGGTCGACTTTGGTGGAAAGCACCCGCCCTTCCGGCCAACCGCCAAGCTCACGAATGACTTTTCCTATGCGCTCTTCACTTCGCCCCATGGCATAGCAACGGGATGTGTCCAGGAACGCATTTCGCTGCGAAAGAATTGCCCGAATTGTATCAATCGCGCGGTCTTCCTCAACTTCATACCCATAGATTTCCGGAATACTTCCCAACCCTGTCGATCCAAACCCGACGCGAGGAACCCGTATCCCTGTCTTACCAATTTCGCGTAGCTCCGCCATGCCAACCTCCCAATTGGTTCCGGACGTTCATAGATGTTGCGCGAGTAGTTTGTTGAAAACAAGTCAGAGTTTCCGCGAAGCTGTTTGGTCGTGATGAGACCTTTCAAGCAATCGCACTATGGGGCTCTTGCGTCGAAGTCATCAGGCGCCGGGCTGTGAATGTCTGAAATGCGATGTTTGCGATCTGTTGCGTGAACAAAAGGCCGAAGTGCAACCAATGGCCGACAGGGGCTCAAAGCGGTTGTTTGGTGCACTCTGCTTGATTGACTGCCACAGTGTTCTTTCCAACAGCCCGTCATGTGACACTGTTCGCTATGCCTCGCTTGAAATCGAGCTTCGTGTGGTATTTATGGCGTATAACTCATTTGCGTCCAAATTTAATATATATTTAACAGCATCTTGCAGATTTAGCTACACTGACTTCATCTCCGCCACTTTTCTCATGAAGCCAATTTTTTTGGGAAGGAATGCCGTCAGCTCGATATTCTGCCCCATTGCGGGAGTTTGCATTTCTCGACTTGGTTAGAACTCGTCGCCCAACGCGATCTGAGTCGAAGTGTCGCGCCCCAGACCTCCGCATCGAGGGAGCCTTGCGCGCTCGGCTACATCAGAATTGAGTTACCGAAGGCGTCGGTTCAAGAACTAGTCGAAATCGTGTTGAAGGAATGTGGCGCAATGTAATTCTGAGGTCTGCTTCGTTTGCTCCCGACCGGTTCGTTTTTCACTTGGGCCGCCGCTTAAGATCGAGATTGCAGATCAGGCGCGCAGAATGAACGGCCGCTCTTTTTTCAAGTTCAACGTGAGTATCTCGCTCGTTAGAGGTGCCAATGGGACCGCAACCTAGGAAAAGGTAGCACTTTTTTGCGAGAAACGGCGCATTAACTGAGGACCTATGCCTGCTATACTTAGAATACCGCTTCGCCGATTTTTCGAAAACTCCCGACAGCGGTTCAGTCACAGGCTGCGGTCACAATCATTTCAACCTTCAAAACACTGCGGGCAAGTTTGGACTCACCGCAGGCGCGGGCCGGAGCGTGACTTTCTGGTGCCCAAGCGTCCCAAACGGCATTCATCTCGGCAAAATCTGCCATGTCAGCAAGCCATATTTCGCATTTCAGAATACGGGTCTTGTCGCTACCGGCTTTTTTCAAAAGGTCTTCAACCTTAGCTAAGATGTCTCGTGTTTGCTCAGCCACAGTAGATGCGTCCGATGTCTGGCCGCAAAGATAGGCAACGCCGTTGTGTTTGACGATCCGGCTCATGCGTTGGCCGGTTTCGATCCTGGTAATGGTCATGTTTCGAGTAGTTCCTGTTAGTGAATTTCATGGTGGTTTGGGTGGAGCTAGGAAAGGTTGTCTACCAACTCGTTTTGGTACCCAAAGAGTGCAGGCAACCCACCCGTGTGCACCATGACAACTTTCTGGCCGGCTTGGATTTTTCCTTCGCTGACCAAATGCAACAACCCTGCGAAGGTTTTCGCAGTATAGACGGGATCAAGGAATATTCCTTCGGTACGAGCCATCTTGTCCAATGCAGCCCGAGTGCCTCCACTGAGTTTCCCGTAGCCGGGAGGCAGCGCTTCGTCCATGACGTTTAGCCTGTCATGCAACGGTGCTGCGTCGATATACAACAAATCCGCCAGTTTCTGGAGAACGGTTTTCATGCGGGCCATTTGCTTTTCGCGATCCCGGCGTACGCAAACGCCAAACACAGAAGCGGTGTTTTCTTCTAAGGCTACTCCAGTCAACAAGCCTCCATGTGTGGCTCCACTACCTGAGGGTACGACAACCGCATCGACATCAGGCATCTGGTGACACAATTCTCGTCCGGCGACGACGTAGCCCAAAGCACCCAAAGGCGGGTGGTTTAGTCCCAGATGAATGACATAAGGTTTGCGCCCTTGCGCCTTCAACTCGTCGGCACGCGCGTGTAACGCAGCATCTGCTCCGGCTTCGTCCTCGCCTTCGGGGTAGGTCATGCGTTCGGCACCCAGAATTTGTGCCAACAACACATTCCCAGAGCTGTAATACGCCTCGCCCATATCTGACACACGCTCTTCCAGTTGAAGAACGGATTGCATGCCCAATTTTGCTGCGGCGGCTGCCGCAGACCGAACAAAGTTTGACTGAACTGCGCCGGTGATCAGAATGGTATCCGCACCTTTCTGAAGGGCATCACCGAAATAGAACTCAAGCTGCCTCGTTTTGTTTCCGCCAAACCCAAGCCCGGTTAGGTCATCGCGTTTCAGCCAGAGGTCGATGCCCAATTCCGAAGACAACCTGTCCAACCGCTCCAATGGGGTTGGGCCTGACATGAATTGGGCGCGAGGAAATCTGTCCAGTTTGTTGTCTTGTGTCATCGTCTGCCCTTCGAGTTTACGCGATCGCGAATGCGCGATGAAAGAGAACGCCACAGGCTATCAGAGATACCACGCGGATAGCGGTTGTGACCAAGGTCTGCGGTAAATGTGGCCCTATTGCACGACCAAAAAAACTGCCGAGCAATGTGAGCGCTACGAAGCCCCATAGCTGCGGGCCATAAGCGAAGGCTTGAGTCTCGGACAGGCTATGCAACAGGAATGCGACGCCGTATGCCACCAGCGCAATGGGTTGAACCAACTTGGCAACTTCTTTGGCAGGGCGGCCTTTCGCAATCAATCCGAAAACCATTAGCGGGCCGGGCGTCGCTGCCCAAACAGTCGCCAGCCCAGACAAGCCGGAAACGGTCGAAAACCCTGCTGTTCCAATTGAGCGACGTAAGGGCAGCAAGGTTGTCACAAGCCCGATCAGCAACAGGCTGGCGGTTAGGGCAAGGACAAACGCCTCGCTCAGCCAAGGGTATACGACAAGGCCCGCGACCACTCCGATGAGGCATCCGATGATTGCCGTTCGAATGGTCTGTCGGTCGGCCTTCAGCACCTGTCGGTCTGTCGCGACCGCTGAAACGACCGTATTCAAAAGCAGCAGCATTGGAACAGCCGTTGATGTACCAAGCAAGATCATCATAGGCGGTCCGGCAAGGATGCTAAACCCGATGCCGACGCCGACCTGCAGCATTGCGCCGAGGCCGATGGCAACCATCAGGATGGTTAGGTCGACGGACACTAAAATCCTCCAAGTCCCGCGAGATAATGCTGTTGCTTTAGGTCCAAGGCATGATGCCAACATAGGAATTGCGCGTCGCAACGGTATGCGCCATCTGCGCCAGTGTCGTCAAATCGAAGACGGGAAGTTGCAACTCGTCCTGAAGGCGCGCCGCATAAGGCGGCAGATCGGTACACTCCAACACAAGCGACCGCATGTCCGGCGCTTGGCGTTTAAGTAGCCGCGCCGCCTCAAGGACTTCAGCCTCAATGAGATCGGTGTCCATACGGGTGCGCGTGTTTCGCAGGATCACCTCAGCGAATTCGCTGGTGTCCTCTAGCCCTTGTACCGCGACGGGAATGCCCGCAGCGCCGACACCTTCGAAATGCTTCGGCGTCAGAGCAGACGCATCCGCGGTCAACACGCCCACCGGCGCATTCGCCCCGGTCATGTGAAAGGCCAAAGGCACCTGTATCAAGCTGGATGCAAAGACGGGTACGGAAACAGACGCAGCCAGCTCCTTTTGAAACAAAGCCAGAAATCCGCAGCTTCCCGTGATTGCCCGAACGCCCTCGGCCTCAAGCCGTTGCGCGCCCTTGATAAAGGGTGCCAATAGCTCGGGTGTCGGGTTGTTTAGCAGGGTCGGTACGGTGATGCCCTCGATCATTTCGTAAAGAACGGGAAACGGAAGGCTGGACGGATTCTTGATGTGCCCGGGCGGTTTGGGGAAATAGCTTTCAAGGCACAAAACCCCGATCGAAGCCCCGCAGATGTTTTGGCCACCTTCGTAAATTGGCATGGTGCTCAGGTCCTTTCGAATAGGGGATTTAGAAACGGGCCAGCGAGAACGGGTCCAGGTTGATATTCGGGCTGCGTCCGGACACCAGATCTGCCACAAGCTCTCCGGTCTTTGGCGCCATCATCAGCCCGTAATGAGAATGGCCGAACGCGGTAAAAAGCCCGTCCTTTCCGTTCAGCGGCCCAATCGCTGGCAGGCTATCGGGAAAAGAGGGGCGTCGGCCCATCCAGAACTTTGCCGCGCCAGTATCGAGGTCCGGCACCAAAGATTTTGCCTGATCGGTGAGTATTTTTTTCTTGCGCGGATCTGCTGGGGCATCAACACTGCCAAACTCCGCCGTACCGGCAACCCTGAGGCCGCCCTGCATCGAACTTGCGACGACCTTTGCGTCCACATCCATGACCGAGTTGTTCAGCACTGCCGAAGGGGCCGGGAATTCAACGTGGTAACCCCGTTCGGCCACCAACGGCACAGTTATGCCAAGGGGTTTGAGCAGGCCGGCAGACCACACTCCGGCCGCGAGGACAACATTGCGCGCGTGCAGCGTGTCATGTGACGTGGCAAGCTGCCAAATGCCGTCTTCGGTGTGGCTCAGCTTGGTGACTTCGGACCGCACAAACTCAGCACCTTGCGCACGTGCTTTTTCGGCCAATACAGCGCCCAAACGCCCGGGAGACGTTGCGCGGGCCTGACCTTTGATCACAATCGCTGCCTTGAGGTCTTTTGACAGAGCTGGTTCCAAGCGCCGCAATTCAGCGCCGTCGACCCGCTCCAATTCACCGCCTTTTTCCTGGCGGATCAGATAGCCAAGATCATCAAGGTTGGCTTGTTCAGGGTTGCGGAACGCGTGGATGTAGTAACTGTCCACGATCAGCGCTTCGTGGCCCGTGCCCTGCAGGTGCCGACGGTACAGATCAATGGACGGACGACACAAAATCTCCATCGCATCTGAGATTTCGCGAACCGTCTTTTCGCCGGACTTTCCCAGAAAACGCAGCCCCCACGGGATCATCTTCGGCCAGAAGGACGCCCGGACCGAAAGCGCGCTTTTCGGGTCCAACAGCATCTGCGGCAACTTCTTCCAAATGCCCGGAACGGCCTGCGGAATAATCGACCAGGGCGACACAACCCCCGCATTGCCGAACGAGGTTTCCTGCCCGGGGTCGCTCCGGTCGATTAAACGGACCGGTATGCCGCGTTCCTGCAGCGACAGCGCGCAACAAATGCCGACGATCCCTGCGCCGATGATGGTCACTTGCTCTGTCATCGTATCAGGCCGGGGAATGGCTGCGATTGCGCGCGATCAGTTGGCTGACAATGACAGGCGAGGCGACAGCAAGCGCAATCAGGTCAGCCGTCAGGCTCGGCGCAACAAAGATCACCCCCGCGATGGCCATCAGGATGCGCGACGCGATGTTCAGCGGTTTCAGCCAGTATCCGACCACAGCTGCGGACAGCGCGATGACCCCGGCGATACAACTGGTGGCGGTGTAGGTGAATTCCCACAGGTTGAAACCGGTTGAGGACACGAACAATAGGACCGGCGCATAAACGAAGGCCATTGGTGCGATCACCTTGCCCAACCCAAGGGTAAAGGCAGAGAGACCAGTTCGGAACGGGTTGGAGTTCGCTATGGCCGCCGCCGCATAGGCCGAGGTGCAAACGGGCGGCGTGATCTCGGATACCACACCGTAGTAGAGTACGAACAGGTGGCTTGCGATCGGCGGGACACCCAGCTGCGCCAGCGCGGGCTGTGCGACTGAGACCAGCATGATGTAAAGCGCAGTGGTTGGGATGCCTGCGCCCATCAGGATGCAAACGATAGCAATGAAAACCAGCGAGATGAACAGTTGCAGGTCTTCCATCGCAAACAACTGCCAGCTGCCGAACGAGATCATATTGTACAGGTCAGCGGCCAGATTGCCTGCGCCTTGAGTGACCATGAACCCGATACGGAAGCCAATGCCGGTTGTGTTGATGACACCGACGACAATGCCGACGGCGGCAGCCGCGGCGCCTACGGCTAGCGAGTATTTCACTCCCAACTCAACCGCTTGCAGCATCTCGGGTACTTCGATGCGTTTCTGCGGGTTCAGCGTGGCGATCACCGACAAGGCACACAGGATCGCCGTCATCGTCAGATCGAAACCGCCATCTGAAAATTTCCACAGCACGAAGGCCAGAAACGCCGCGGCATAGATCAGCGTGGGTGGTTGTTTGATGCGCGACATGCCTGCGATCACTGCCAGAGAAATTCCGCAGAAGGCGGACATGAACGGCGTATATCCTGTGAACAGCACGACCAGCAGACCGATCAGAGGTACAATGTTGGCCCAACCTTCGGCCCAGACGGCCTTGAGTTGCGGCAGTTGCTCTTTCGCCAAGCCTTGCAGGTTCAGCTTGCGTGCCATCAGATGCACCACGGCAAAGACGCCGACATAGTGAAGGATCGCGGGGAAGATCGCGGCGATGACGATGGTAGTGTAGGGCACCTCAAGGAACTCGGCCATGATGAAGGCCGCTGCCCCCATGATCGGCGGCGTGATTTGCCCTCCGGCTGACGATGCGGCTTCGACGCCGCCCGCAAAATGGCCGGGGTACCCAAGGCGCTTCATGTTGGGAATAGTCAGCGCGCCGGTCGAGACGGTGTTGGCCACCGAAGAGCCCGAGATCGTGCCGAAGAACGCCGAGGATACCACCGACACTTTTGCGGGCCCGCCGGTATAGCGGCCCGCCAAAATGGTTGCGTTGTCGATGAAGAGTTGCCCCAATCCGGTGCGCTGCGCGATCACGCCGAACAGGACGAAATGGAATACGATGGTCGAGACGACCCAGAGTGTGACGCCATAGATGCCTTCCTGCGGGAAATACATAGACGATACGAAAGTTTTGAAATTCACGCCGGGATGCTGCAGCAAGCCGGGGAAATACGGTCCCAACAGGGCGTATGAGATAAATAAACAGATGATCAGTGGCAGCACCCAACCCAGCGTGCGGCGTGCGATGTCCAGAACCAGCAGGATGATGACTACGCCCAAAACCACGTCATAGGTGTTCGGGTTGCCCATTCGGAACGTCTGTTCCTCGATCCCCAGAAACGGAATGCCGCGCCATGCGATCCCAACATACAGCGCTGCGATGATCCCCAGCGCCATAAAGACCAAGTCGTACAGAGGGATGTTGCCGATACGGAACCGGCTGACCTTGAGCGCATAGAGGTTTTTGGAGCCGATTATCGGAATTGTCGCGTAGACCAGAATAAACAGCAGCGCCAGATAGATACCCATGTGCCAATGGTCGGCGGGCAGGCCAAAACCGGCTGTGAAGAATTCGTAAAACGCAAGGATCAGGGCAACAACGCGCAGCACCTTGCCCGCGGTGGGCGTGACCTGCCGGACGGCGGCGCCTTCGTCGTACTGTTCTTCGATGGCGGCCAGTTCCTCGGCCGTCAATTCGTGGTCATCAAGTTTCTGGGTCTCGGACATGATGGCCCCCCGATTTCGCATAATTCCAGAGTGCGGTGCCCCGCACAGGGGCACCGACGACAGGTCTCAGTAAGGTACGATTACTGAAGCAGACCGGCTTCTTTATAGAATTTCTCGGCCCCCGGATGCAGAGGTACACCCAGCGCCTCGACACCATCCAGCGCCGTATCGGGAGTGATCTGCTTGCCTTTGGCGTGACCATTGTCCAGCAGCTTGCGGGTGTTGTCGTTCCACAGCGCCTTGGTCAGGCCATATACCAGTTCGTCGGATAGTTCCGACGACACCACCAGCATCGCGCTGACCGCGGGGGTCTTCGTTTCGCCGTCGATACCTTCATAGACGCCACCCGGGATCGCCGAGGGGATGTACGCCGGTATGATCTCGTTGATCTTCGCCATGTCTTCGTCGCTGAAGGAATGCAGGTTCATGCCCTTGGTTGACGACAGCTGCACCATCGCGGCAACAGGCCAGCCTGCAGCGTAGAAATAGGCGTCAAGCTGACCGTCAGCCAGACGCTCGGCGCTTTGGCTGTTGTTCAACTCGGCCTCATCCATGTTGTCACGGTTGACGCCCCAGGCATCCAGCATCTGCAGCACGGCAACCTGTGTACCGGAACCGGCTTGCGCGATGCCGACGCGCTTGCCTTCCAGATCGCTCAGATCGTTGATTGTCTCACTGGCAGGCAGAACCAAGTGCAGGTCTTCGGGGAACAGGTTGGCCACGATGCGAAGATTGGGGTGAGGTTTGCCCTCGAACTTGCCCTCACCTAGATACATTGAGCGGGTGACATCGGCTGCGGCGAGACCGGCCTCAAGCTCTCCGTTCTGAACGGCGGCGTTGTTGAACACCGACGCAGTGGTGGATTGAGCGATAGCAATCAGCCCCGGTACACCGCACTGGCCGCCTTCTTCGCAGGGGCGCGAACCCGGAGGGGCGGAGATTCCGTTTGCGATGGTGCCGCCAATGGGGAAGTAAGTTCCGCCTGCGCCGCCAGTGCCAATGCGGAAAAAAGTTGGGTCCTGCGCCAGTGCCGGGGCGGCAAGTGCGCTTGCCAGGGCCAGTCCCGTCAAACATTTCACAAATTTCATCATCATCTCCCTTGTTGGATCGTCGGATTCGGTTTGGCCGAATTTCGATCATGCAAGCGTAGTAGCAATTTTCATAAATACAAATTTGTTATATTTCATAAAACTAAGGTTTAGCTTATAGATTAACCATGAACCTTATGCAGTTGACCGTTTTTCGCGAGGTGATGGAGACCGGCTCTATCTCTCAGACCGCCAAGAAACTGAACCGCACCCAGCCTGCGATCAGTCTGGCCTTGAAGAACCTTGAAAAGACCCTTGGCCTGACACTGTTCGAGCGTAAGGGACGGCGATTGGTCCCGGTTCCCGAAGCGCATTACCTTTTGGCCGAAACAACAGGTATTCTGGACCGCCTCGCGACGATTTCCAGTACAATGGAAGGGTTGATTAAAGGGCATTCCGGCAGTCTGAATATCGCTACAATGCCGGGTCCATCCGCTTTCTTGTTCCCGCGTTTTATCAGCCAATCAGTCGGCGAAAACCCCGAGATACGTATCACATTGTCTACACGCAGTTCGCCTCAGATTATTGAGCTTGCAGGCACGCAGAATATTGATTTCGGCTTTGCAGACTTCGATCATTCAACCGGGAAAGAGCCTCAGTATTCAACAGAACTGATCCGGGCAGATTGTTTTTGTGCAGTCGATCGTGACAGCCCACTTGCTTCACGTGGGACCATATCCATTTCCGATCTCGACGGAGCGCCTATGGGTGGATTGCATGCCACGCACCCGTTCCAGCGTAAAATTCGGCAAGAATTTCAAGATGTTTCAGCTGACTACAACCCAACAGTGACCTGTCAGTACTTTCTACCCCTTATACCCTTTGTGAGCTCAGGTCAGTGCTATTCGATCGTGGATCCTTTGACCGTAGCGACTGAACGAGAACTAAACCTGTCCAACGGAAAAGTCGCGTTCGTGCCCTTCAAAAAACCGCTCAGATATGAATATGCGCTCCTTGAGCCAGACCACCGACCACCGTCTCAACTGGCTTTAAAGATCAAGGCGGGCTGGAAAGCCGAAGTTATAAAGATGTTGGCAGGGGTGAATGCCAACCCTCATGCAACTGGGATAGATGAAACAGGAAGCGAGCAAAGCTGAATAGCATTGTTTTAAAACAGAAAACTGATCGGAGGGAATGTCGACTTAGATCGACTTGCGACAAGTATACGAATGTTAGCTTTGGGGCCGGAACCTCAAGTTTCTTGGACCGGACCAAAAATTGGCTTCGTCCGCATTCCAGTCGTTCGTGGACGCAAATCATGTCGCCTCGCAGCGATTGACCGCTCAGAGTCTCAAGCCGCCATTCATTCTTGCAGTAATGTAGTTTTATTTCGGCAACTGGCTGAGTTCGACTGGAACTTCACGCGCGTATATCGTGTCCAGAAAGACATGGTTTTTCAGCAACTGAGTTCAGTGCAATTGTGGTACGAACTCGTGTGACGGATTGAACCGGATTGATCTGCTGTTCAATAATATCGTTCAATTCATCGGTGCCAGAAGCGCGTATCTTTAGTAGATAGCAATCGTCTCCGGCGATTTTGTGCAGCTCTTCCAGTCCAGTCACCTGCGACAGGGCAGCGGCTGTGTCAAAACCCTGGCTCGGCTTGGCGTCGGTTACAAAGACAAAGGCCAAGAGCGGCTTTCCCAGCGCCCGCGGATCAATCCTGACCTCGTAGCCTTGAATGATGTTCATGGATTCCAGACGGCGAACCCTTTCGGAGATCGCAGAGGGTGCAAGACCCACACGACGCGCGATCTCAGCTTTTGGTATGGCCGAGCTTTCAAGAAGGATGGACAGTATTTCACGGTCTTTTGCGTCAATCATGCGACATTACTATACTTTTGGTGATTTTTCGTCTACAAAATTCGAGAATCAAAGACGAAAGCTCTTCTCAAAGGTCATCGTCATGAACTCTCATATTTTGGAGCTGACGATCAGCGGAGTTTCTCTTCGTTTGTCATGCCTCCGCCGAAACGGCATAAAGCCGGCAATTGTATGCCTTCATGGATTTGGGTCGACCAAAGAGGATTACGCCGATCTTGCCTTTCGCCAAGACTTCTTGGATCGGGATCTTGTGTTTTGGGACGCACCTGGCTGTGGCGCGTCGGATATCAGCAGGCCTGATGAGCTATCTATTCCGTTCCTTGTCGAAGTCGCGACTGCCGCGGTTGATGCACTGGGATTAGATCGGTTCCATCTATCCGGTCACTCCATGGGCGGGTTGACCGGGCTAATGCTGGCCAGCGCACTTCCGGACAGGGTCCTGAGCTTTTTTGACATCGAAGGCAATGTCGCGCCGGAAGACTGCTTTCTTTCGCGCCAGATTGTCGACTTCCCAACCGCCAATGCGGTTGTTTTTCTTGAAGGCTTTAAAGAACGTGTGCGTGAACGAATGGAATTTTCATCGGCGCTCTACGTTGCAGCGCTGGACAGCAAGGTCAGACCCTCAACGATTGAGCCTGTGTTCAGGTCGATGGTCGACTTGTCTGACAACACTCCTCTGATGGACATCTTCAAGGGGCTCTCATGTCCGAAGGTCTTTGTTTATGGTGAACAAAACCGCCATCTTTCCTATCTGAAACACCTGCCTGATATCGGTGTTCAAGTCATCGAAATTCCACATTCTGCGCACTTTCCCATGTATTCAAATCCACCTGCACTTTGGTCGGCGCTTGCAGAATTTATTGCCGAACAAGAGAAAGCTTCATGACTCCGTTTGTTACTTTTCCAACTGGCAACTTTTGCAACGCAGATACCAGAGTTCGAGCTATGAGCGCGCGGATCAAGCCGCTGATACGTGGAACCCGGATTGCGGGGCCGGCGCGCACTGTGCGCATCACGCCAGGGCAGAACGGCGCCATTCACCGTGCGGTGCATGTGGCCCAGCCGGGAGACGTTTTGGTCGTGGATGGCGGCGGTTCGGATCGGTTTGGCCCGTTCGGCGATTTATTGGCCGATGGATGCAAGTCCAAGGGCATATTGGGCGCTGTCTTCGATTGTACAATTCGGGATAGCGCAGACATCGCAGCATTGGGTTTCCAGGTATTCTGCCGGGGCTTTCATCCCGAAGCGACGGCAAAAACCGAACCGGGCGAAATTGATGTTCCGGTGGTCGCAGGCGGGGTCTCTGTCTCGCCCGGAGACATCATTGTTGGCGACGACGATGGCGTGGTGGTTCTGCCTTCGAGTTTCGCCGCGGAAATCCTGGAGAAAGTCTCTCATGTCGCCGAGCGGGAAGAGGTCATCCGAGCTCGAATCCTGGCCGGTACGACCACCTATGAGATTTTCGAACTCGACCGCAGCTAAAGCACCTAAACAAAAGGGTTCAATTTATGTCTAGACCAGAAAACTTTTTCAATCTTGCCGACCTAAGCGAGGGCATCGCCCGTACGCTGACAACCGGGATCGAAACTCGGGTCTTCGCTGGCGAAAAGGCAATGTTCTCTGTGGTCAGTTTTGAGCCTGGCAGCGAGGGCTCCATCCACTCTCATCCAGAAGAGCAATGGGGAGTTCTGCTTGAAGGCGGTGGCATCCGTATTCAAGACGATATCGAAGTAGCTGTGGGAAGCGGTGACTTCTGGCGCACTCCGGGCGGCGTTGCACACGGGTTTCGTGCTGGTCCCGATGGTGCGAAAGTGCTCGACGTGTTCGCGCCACCCCGCGAAGCTTACAGGACCGCGGGATCGGGTTTCGCTATCCAGAAAACCGAGTAATGCGTCGGGCCGTAGCGAAAATGATGGTCTTGTCAGAAGAGCTTTGATTGATTCGGGCAGGGGGCTTGCGTAGCCTCCGATTATGAAAAGACCGTCTCTTTTCAAGTACTTCAAAACCAGTCCCGAGATCATCCGCCTTGCGGTGATGCTGTACATCCGTTTCCCGCTCTCGCTTCGGAACGTCGACAATTTTCTGCACGAGCGAGGCATCGACGTGAGCCGCGAGACTGTCTGCTAATGTTGCAACGGGGTTGGCCCGATGTTTGCTGCTGAGATCAGACGGAAGCGTGTTCAGCAGTTGCGCGCATTCTCCAAATGGGAGTGGCACGTGAACGAGGTTTTCGTGAAGGTGAATGGCAAGCGGCACTATCTTTGGCGGGCGGTCGATCACCAAGGCGAGGTACTGGAAGCCGTTGTCACCAAACGCCGAAACAAGGCTGCAGCACTGAAATTCCTTAAGAAATTGATGAAGCGGCACGGTTGCGCTGAGGAGGTCGTCACAGATCGCTTCCTACAAGGTTGCGCTTAGACAAATGGGCGCGCTCAAAAACGTAATGACAGGCAGGTGGCTAAACAACCGCGTCGAGAATTCACACTTGCCGTTTCGACGAAGCGAACGCGCGACAAAGCGTTTCAGGCGTACGCGAAGTTTAAAGAAGTATGTCGCCGTTCATTCCTCCGTTTGCAACCGCTTCAATCAGGAACGAGCGCTCACCAGCCGAGACACCTTAAAGCTGACACGCAGCGCCGCTCTTGCCGAGTGGCGCGAACTTGGCGTGGGATAAAGGTCAACTTCACTAGCCTAACAGAAGCCGGTTCGAATTCGTCTGACAGCGCTGATACGATGACGCGTGGTCTTATGGGGCTGCACCGACCAGGAACGTATCTCACCTAGGCACCGGTTGCCGGATTGGTTTGCGTTCCCTTCTGAACTTGGTTGACGGTCTTGTTGGCGAAGCGCGGCTCGCGCTCGGCCGTAAATGTCTGAGCATGTATCTGATAAAGACGATCGCGCTGCTCGTCATCCTGCCAAGTGGCAACAAAACCACCCTCGACAAGCGCAACGACACGCGCATTTCTTTGATCACCACCACCTCGCTGATTTACAGTGAAGTCGCCCGAAACCGGGTTGCCGTCAGTCGCAAAAGCACGTGCCCTGATTTGACCAAGTCCATTCTGGTTTCTGTCATCGGTCCAGACCACGATGAGCGTTCCATCGTTCAGCAGCGCGATATCGGGCCGGACTTGGTCGCCACGCGTATCCTGCGGAACCGGGCGCTCAGAGAAGCGTTCACTCCCGTCCGCCTCCAAACCCATGATCATCACATCCCGCGCGCCGCGCTCGTAAACAATATAGGAACGCCCCAAGCCATCAACGGCGATTCGCGGATGCGCCTCCTGATCTCCAAGTCCCGTCGCCACAACTGTTTCAGGCCCGTTCGCGATGCCATCATCATCGAAGCGACGACACCGGATCGAAATGCTCTCATCAGCGGACAACTCGGCCCAGGCACAAACAAATCCACCAGTGCCCACTAGGCCAAGCGTTGGGGCCGCCGGTGTTCCGGTGTCCGAAGTCGCAAGTGCTTGAAGAGGGATACGCGTTGACCCGTCTGCATTGTAGCCCCTCGCCATAATACGTATGACGTCGTCTCTTGTCTCTTGCCAAGCCAGCAAGAAACGCCCGTCTGGAGCAACCGCTATTTCTGGGTCGCGATTGTTCGATGACGCATTTGAACTTGCCCTATGGCCGCCAAAAAGCTGGGAGCCATCAGCCCGGAACGCGCGCCGGGAAATGTGGCGCACGCCGCTCGACGTACTTTCCCAGGCGACCATCGCATTTCGCTGCCCGTCCAGCCCTAGCGTAGGGCGCGATTGGTGGCCACCGGTGTTGTGCAACCTGCGTTGCTGACCACCGCAATAGCTACCCCAAGCCGAAAGCCCTGCTAACCAGATATCCGCTTCACCGTCATTATCATTGTCGTCCTGCCAGGCGACCGAAAAATGGGGAGCGCCGTAGATGAGACAAATCCCAAGCAGATCCAACGCGCTGAGGCCTTCACGTTGACCGATGTCGGCATCAGGATCGATTGGTGTTATCGTATCCTCGTCATCATCTATGGCAAACCCGCGCCGTCCGTAGTGCATGATGGACCCATAGTCATAGCCTGTAAGCACACGGCCCATACCAATATCAAAATTGCCGATGGCATCAGGTTCGATGTTGTCTTCGTGAACTGTAACAAACATATCGCGGTCGGGCCGGGTGTGTTCGTGCCAGAATCCTACCGCGTGCCCGATCTCATGAATTATATTTCCGCGATGGAAACCATCCAGAACATCACATCTCACTGATTGCCCGCCGGGCTGGCGCCCTACGGGTGAGCGGCAAGATCCCTCGGCCGGCTCGAAGCGCACAAAGTCTACATCACCTGTCGTCATAGGCCGTAGCCGCATAATGGTACGCATATTCCAGTGCTCTATTGCGGCTTCGACTTCGTCCCGTTGATCGCTGCTGAAATCGCTGCTGATGACATAAGGTACGACGCCGTCGGGCCAGATAGAACCGGTCCTGTTTGTAGCAAAAGCCATCAAATCACCTCCCAAAAAGAATCTTAGAAATATCGCTTCCTATTGCTCCAGAATGATGGGCAGGCTGCCAAGGCACTGTACCACGTATGCATGCCCAATGACACAAGAGCCGTGGCGTTTTCTGAATTGCGGCTTCGGATTTGGCGAAATTCGAATGAGTGGATATGACCTCTGTCACGATGCGAACAAGACCTCTTCGACAGGAGAGTATTTTTCGTGCAGCGAACGTGGGAGTTAGATTTCGACACTTCCGCTCAGGGCTCTAAGCGGACTTGCGGTGATGCAGCGTTTCGTGATTGAAATCAGTCCTGAAAGCAGAAATTGCGAAAATCGAGATGACGTGGCGTTTTCACGGGTTTAGCCCAATGTGCAGACATTCAGCTTTCGGAAGCTGTCGTTCGCACAATCCGGGCTTACTGACGGCTCAGAGCCCGATGCGGACATTGCTCAACTGCATCGCCTGCAACGTCGTAACATTTTTGATGCAAAAGCGAAATTTCCAATGCGCTGCCGAAAACACATCGCGGTCAGTTCTTAGGTTTTTAGGGCGGCGTCTGGGACGGCTGCCAAATCTATTTCGCCCAAACATGTCGACTAAACTCTTTTGTCGTCTGATGAGCTACGATTTTTCCCGGGCCATTTAAGTTTTTTGACGCGACTGCAGTGCCGGAGGGTTGAGCATCTCAAACGACCGTGGCATTTGCCACGAAGACTTCGAAAGCCAACATTGCAGCACCTGCAACATGCTCAATGCGTTTGAAGCATTCGTCCAAGTGCTCTCAACAAAGGAGCCAGACAACATCGCTACAGTCTTTTCAGAAGAACCTTGCTTGAGCGGGGCTGGGCGGTTCGGTAGCTTTTGCTCATGATCAGGCCTGCCTCTTTCATGTATTTCAAGAGCAGCCCCGAGTTCATCCGATTGACGGTGATGCTGTACATCCTTGTCCCGCTTTCGCTTTGCAATGTCGAAGATTTGCTGCACGGGCGAGGCATCGACATGAGCCAGGAAATTGTCAAATATTGGTGGAACAATTTGGCCTGGTGTTTGCCTCTGAGATCAGACGAAAGCGAGTCCAGAAACTGTGGACATTTTCGAAATGAAAGTGGCACGTAGACGAGGTTTTCGTGAAGGTGATTGGCAAGAAACACCACCTCTGGCGGGCCGCCGATCACGAGGGCGAGGTGCTGGAAGCAATCGCTACCAAAAGTTGAAACAAGCTGGCGGCATTGAAATTTCTCGGGAAATTGATGAAGCGCGCGGTAAAGCTGAAGAAGTAGTCACCGATAGCTGCGCCTCTTTTCGGGCTTCTCTCAGAGATTGGCGCTACCGAAAAACAGCAGACGGGCAGGTGGCTCAATAACCGCTCCAGGAATTCGCACCATCTTTTCCGACGGCGTGAATGCGCCATGCAACGTTTTAGGCGTATGCGAAGTTTGCAGAAATTTGTCTCTGTCCATTCCCCTGCCTACAACCACTTCAACAAGGGACGATCGCTCACCAGCCGAGACACCTTCGAACTGACATGATCCGCCGCTCTTGCCGAGTGGCGCGAACTTGGTGCGGGATAAAAGACAGCGTCACTGGCCCACTAGAGACTGGTTGGAATTCGTCTGACAGCACCATACCGGTCTAGCTGAGGCTGGTTCGAATATGTCTGACAGCACACCTGTCACGCCCGCTCGTCCGGGCGTGATATCTTGGCCGCCTTCTGCGAAAAAGAGTGGTTTAAAGGGTGGTTGACACTCCCTTGTTGTGCAACTCGTTTACCTTCGTAGCTACGTGCGATTAGCTTTACGAAAACTCTGACACGCAATAGGAAGCCAGCTAACCACGGCTGACAATCCCGCTTTCAACCCATTCGTCAAATTTGGCCAGAACGGCATTGCAAAATGCGGCGTCGTTGATATGGGCGTCCAGCTCAGTCATCGGCACCTGGTCCGGCATGACCTTGCGGGCCTCATCGACCATGTCAGCAAGGGCCGCGGGGTCATGTGCCTCTTCGCCTTCCTTGTCCCATGCTTCAACGCCTTGCAACGGCAGGAAGAAATGAACCGGCCCGGTTGCTGCTTCCAGCCGGTTTGCAAGTTCCCTGATCCAGGCGCGGCGTTCCTCGCCATTGAAGACCGAGCTTTTGATCAGGCGGTTATGTTCGTGAAACGGGCGATCTGCATATTGGTCCGGGATCTCTTGCCAGCCCGCGAAGTCCAGCAGGTCCAGAGCGCCCGGTGCAACCATCTGCGGCGTGCCAACGCGCCCGGCATTGGTAACGCGATCCTCTCCGCTTGAAACAACCGAGCCGGCCAGCAGATTGCCGAACTCCTGCATGCAGAAATCCATCACGCAGACAAAGGCGTTTTCGGCGGCCAGTTTTTCAAAGGCCATGCCGCCCATGCCTGTCGAGTGGAATACTGCAACCTCAAAGCCTCGCTCTTCCAGCGCAGGTTTCAGAGTTTTCATGTAACGCAGGCAGGAGGACCCAAGGCTGGTCATGCCAATCAGGGGTTTGCCACGATCCGGCGCGATGGCGGCTTTGGCAGCACCGACCACGGCCCCTGCAGCCTGTGCCAACGAAGACCTGCAGATCGAGTTCATACCGTACAACCCACCGGCCCACAGGATCATCTGTATGTCCGGGGCCAACCGATGTGGGGGGATTAACGATGAGAAACTGACTGTTGAAACGATGTATTTCGGGACCCCCATGGGCAGGGCCTGTGCACAGTCCAGCGCAAGGTCGGTACCCATGGTTCCACCAGTGGCCAGCATCCCGTCAAACCGGCCTTCGGCATAGGCTCTTGCCACTACCTTGGCAGCCCCGGCGGACATGACGCGGAAGGCCTTGTTCTCATCCCCCAGCGCAATCACCTCGTCGATGGTTCTGCCTTCGGCATCTGCGACGTCATGTTTTGAGATGTCGGTCGGTGTTTCAGGATCGCCAAGAACGGAGACGTCCATTGTTAGCACATCTGCTCCCTGCGCCTTTACGGTTTCTTCGATGAACCGCATCTCGGGGTCTTTAGTGTCGTATGTCCCGATCAGCAGGATCGTTTTATTGGTCATGGTTTCCTCCCGTGCGTTCGGTTTATCCGAGGTAGTGCGTCAGCAACTCTCGGGCGGTATCTTTGAACCGCATGTTTCGTGCCTCTGATCCATCTTCGCCCATGCGGGACGAAATCCAGCCGACATAAGTGACCGCGCGCAGGGCCATGAACAGATCGAGATACTCGGTGTCTAGCGCACGTTCCGACCAGTATCCCTCTAGCAGGGCCGCCTGCAGGGCGTCGTAATCCGGCTCGCATAGGTTTTTCAGCAGTGTCGTGGCGATATCGATCAGACGGAACCCGAACCCGGCGTCGTCGAAATCAATCAGCCAGAGCTTGTCGCCTCGAACCATCACGTTTTCACGTACCAGATCGGCGTGGATCAGGCCGTAGTCCAGTTGGTTTTCGATCTGCAGTAAGTGATTGTTGGCTTTCTCGCGGAACGCAGTGAACAGGGCACGATCCTCGCCAGAAAGCGTGGGGTTTTCCCAAAACCGATCCCACAATGGGGCATTGCCCAGCAGTCCAGCACGATCCCAGGACCAGCGCTCAAAGTCATCGGGACGCGTCCAGGCATCGCTGACTTCGTGCAGCTTCGCCATCTCATGCCCGAGGGCCCGAAACAGCCCGGTACGATCACTATGGTCGATCCCGGTTTCGGTCGATCCCAGCGGGCGACCGGGCAACCAGTCAAGCATATCGACCTGGACCCCGTCCAGCAGTTGCAAATAGCGGCCATCCGTGGCCGGTACCGGTGTGGGTACACCGACGCTCTTTGCGCCCAGCTCGGCGATCCACTGCAGCTCGGACCTCAAGGCGGTATCCGAATGCAAGCCTTTGCGGTGCAGGCGCAGCGCATAGCTTTTCGCGCCGATCTGAACCCGGTAGACATGGTTTTCGCGGGCCGCGATCAGCGACCATTCGGCACCGTCCATGCCCCAAAGGGTCAGGGCTTGCTCGACAACCGGGATCATAGGGTCAGCGGGGTTTCGGCCAAAACCTCGTCCAATGTGTCAAACAACAGATCGGCATTCTCTTTCGAGAACGGCATCGGTGGCCGGATCTTGAGCGTGTTCTTGTGGCGGCCGAGTTTCGAATGGATGATGCCCCGGTGCCGCATCGCGTTGATGATCCGATCGGTGAATTCGCTGGCCGGTTCCTTGGTCTGACGATCCAGCACCATCTCGGCCCCGAAAATCAGGCCCGAGCCGCGCACATCGCCGATGAACTCATATTTCTGCTGCAAAGCCGTCATAAGTGCGTGGGCGTGATCGCCCACAGTTTTGGCATTGGCGACGAGGTTTTTAGCCTCAATCTCTTCCAATACCGCCATCGCTGCTGCGCAGGACACTGGGTTGCCACCGAACGTGTTGAAGTAGCGATAGCCCTTGCGAAAGGTGGCAAGGATTTCGTTGCGCGTCACGACACCGCCCACCGGATGGCCGTTGGCCATGGGTTTGCCCATGGTCATGATGTCCGGCACCACGCCCATCTTCTGATGCGCCCACATATGGGTGCCTGTTCGGCCAAAACCCGATTGAACCTCGTCGCAGATCAGCAGGCCACCGGCCTCGCGCACCACTTCGGCCACGGATTTCAGCCAGCCGTCGGGATGGTCGGGGAAGCCTTCATTCAGGAAATAGGGGCAGATGACCAAAGCGCTAAAGCCGATGCCGGTCTTTTCATGCTCAGCAATCTGTTCGGCCACAGCATCGGCAAACTTGCTGCCGTCTGGGTCTGGGTTTCGATAGCTGTCGGGTGCTTCCACAAACCGGAAATACTGATCCAGACCAAAGCCAACGGTCGGCAAGTTTGATTTGCTCAACTGGCTGACCAGAGAAGTGTTGCCGTGATAGGTTGCATCCGTACCAATGATACCGCGTTTGCCGGTCATGCCTTCGGCCATGCGCAGGGCGATGTCATTGGCCTCGGACCCGGTGCAGGTCAGAATGGCGGTGTCCAGCGAGGCATCCATCGTGCCCGTCAGCTTCTCAACATAGTCAAGAATGCCGTCATGCAAATAACGCGTGTGGGTGTTGAGCGTTGACGCCTGGCGGCAGATCGCGTCGACCACGCGGGGGTTGCAATGGCCGACATGCGGGACATTGTTGTAGCAATCCAGATATTTGCGCCCGTCCGCATCCCACAACCAGACCCCTTCGCCCTTCACGATATGAAGCGGTTCGTCATAAAAGGTCGAGACATTCGGGCCCAGCAGCTTGGTCCGGCGTTCAACAAGCTCGGCGGATTTCGCAGGAAGTGTCATGCAGCAGACCTTTGGTCAGAGTTTTATCCAGGCGGTTTTCAGGTCGAGATATTTCTCGAACGCATGCAGGGACTTGTCGTGCCCGTTGCCTGACTGGCGCACACCACCCAGCGGCACGGTCAGGTCAGAGCCGCCATAGGTGTTCACATGCACGACACCAGCGCGGATGCCAGCGATCATGCGGTGCGCGCGGCACAGGTTCGATGTCCACACGCCCGAGGAGAGACCATAGACCGAGTCATTGGCCAGCCTGATCGCTTCGTCCTCGTCCTTGAAGGGGGTCACGGCCAGAACCGGACCGAACACCTCGTTCTGGAACAGATTGTCAGTGGATTTGACCCCGGTCATCACCGTCGGGGCCATATAGTAGCCACCGGTTTCCTCAAGGATGCGCCCGCCGCCAGTGCGACGCTCGGCGCCTTCGGCCTCGGCTTTGGCTACGAAGTCCAGATTGGATTCCAACTCGGGCAGCGAATGAACTGCGCCAATTTGTGTGTCCAGATCGAGCGGATTGCCGACCCGCATCGCTTCGGCATGTTTGACGAGTTCGGCAACAAAGTCGTCGTGGATGTCCTCTTGGATCAACAAACGCGATCCGGCGATGCAGATCTGACCTGCGTTGCGGAAGATACCACCTGCGGACACTTTGGCGGCCTCGCTTAGGTCCGGGGCGTCGTTGAAGACGATGTTGGGGGACTTGCCGCCCAGTTCCAGATAGCAGCGTTTCATGTTCGACCGCGCCGAATACTCCAGCAGTCGACGGCCTGTAGCCCCTGAGCCTGTGAACACCATGATGTCCACATCCATCGACAGCGCCAGCGTTTCGCCCACCACCCGGCCTGACCCGGTGACGACGTTCAGCACGCCGTCGGGTATTCCGGCCTCGGCTGCCAGTTCGGCCAGTTTCAGCAGCGACAAGGAAGCGCTTTCAGCGGGTTTCAACACGACCGAGTTGCCGGTGGCCAGCGCAGGGGCCAGTTTCCAGCTGCCGATCATCAGCGGCATGTTCCACGGCACAATCGCTCCGACGACGCCAACCGATGCGTGATGGATCAAGCCCAGTACGTTTTCTGCCGTGGGGGCGATCTGACCGTAGACCTTGTCAATCGCCTCGGCGTAGTAGCGGAATGTGCCAGCTGCCGACATAGGCTCGGCCTTCATGGCCATGGTGATTTCGGTGCCATTGTCGCGCACCCCCAGAACAGCCAACTCAAGAGCGTGTTTTTCGATCAGGTCGGCCAGCTTCAGCAGGACCTTCTTTCGCTCGGCAGGGGATCGGCGCGACCAGCGGCCATCCTCGAACGCAGCCCGCGCAGCGCTAATCGCAGCCTCCATATCTGCCGGGGTGCCTTCGGCAATTTGGGTCAGTACTGCGCCATCGACAGGCGATAGCACCTCCCGATGTCCACCTTCCGAAGCGGCGACCCAGCGCCCGCCGATGAAGTGAGATCGGGTGGATAGAACCTGAGAGCGAAGGGCGTCAATATCGGACTGGTTCATGGCAGAGTTACCCTTGCTGATTGGGGTGATCGGAGTCGACCGGTTGCGCGGTCGGCTCGGGTTTCAGCTTGTTGCGGAACTCGTAGTACAACGTTCGGAAATGCAGCAGCAGGATCAGCACGATCAGCGCCGTCAGGATCGCCGCAATCGGGCGGTCGACGAAATCGAGCGGTGATTTGACCCGCGCCATGGCACTGCGCAGCTTGACCTCCATGATCCCGCCCAGAACCATGCCCAGAATGATCGGCACAATCGGGAGGTCCAGCCGTTTGAGGATCAGGCCGAACACACCAAAACCAGCGGCAATGGCGCAGTCGGTAATCGAGTTACGCAAACTGTAGACGCCGACGAAGGCCAGGATCAGGATCATAATGCCCAGAAACCGCGTTGGGATCTGGATGATCTTCAGCAGCAGGTTGGTCGAGAAGAGCAGGAAAACTAGAACGATGACGTTCAGCAGGATCAGCGCCATATAGAGCGCCATC
Organism: Ruegeria sp. AI3; assembly: GCF_056541245.1. NCBI lineage: Bacteria > Pseudomonadati > Pseudomonadota > Alphaproteobacteria > Rhodobacterales > Roseobacteraceae > Ruegeria > Ruegeria sp. AI3. The sequence continues at coordinate 399,568 of NZ_JBQFYA010000002.1, read as the reverse complement.
ACAAAGTCCATCTGGTTTTCAAACAGCTGCGGGCCGGGGATGACATTGTGCACATAGAACACCGACAACATCATCGCGGTCAGCGCTTCGCCCGGGATACCCAGCGCCAAAAGTGGGATCATGGCCGCGCCGGGCACTGCATTATTGGCGGCTTCAGACGCCACCAGCCCTTCTGGCGAGCCATCCCCGAATTTGTCGGGGTCTTTCGAGGTTTTTTGTGCATAGGTGTAGGACAGGAATTGCGAGGTGAACTCACCTGTGCCCGGCACCATACCCATGAAGACCCCGATGCTCGAGGACGCGGTTGCGACGCGCTTGATGCCCAGTAGTTCCTTGAGGCCGGCGAAGATGTTGCCGCTGACATGCGTTTCGCCCGGTGCGTGGTTCTTTTCAAGCAGCAAAAGCAGGGCCTGACTGATGGCAAACAGGCCCAGAACAACCACGATCAGATCTACGCCCGAAGCCAGCCAGCTTTGTTCAAAGGTAAAGCGGCGGGTGTATTTCACTGGCTCAAGCCCGACCGTGTTCAGGAAAATCCCGAAAGCGGCCAACATACCGGCAGCAAAAATCTGCCCTCGGTGAGCGAGGATCACCATAATGATCCCCAGAAGGGCGGCCAAAAATATCTCTCGGCTGCCGAAATGCGGTGCGATCAACGCCAGAACGGGCGACAGGATCATCAGGCAGATGATGGCGAAGACACCACCGAAAAACGAAGCGGAATAGGCCAGTGACAGCGCGCGATGCCCCTGACCGCGTTTGGTCATGGGATAGCCGTCATAGGTGGTCAGCGCGTTCACCGCCGTACCAGGCGTGTTGATCAGAATAGCGGGTATGGCGCCTCCATACATTGACGAGCCATAGATACCCAGTAACAGCGTCAGGCCGACAATGGGTTCAAACGCGAAGGTGGCAGGCAAAAGGATGGCGATGGCAACCGCAGCGCCAACACCGGGCACCGCGCCAATGATGACCCCACCGATCGAGCCAATCAGAAGGGCAACGATCACCTGCCATTGTGTCAGGATCGAAAGACCGGACATAAGCGTTTCCATTTGCGAACCTCAGAGATAAGTCAGCGCAAAGGCGCGCACGGAATCGGGCAGGTATTCATAGGCGGCACCGGCCGGGATTTTCACTTGCAGGAAGGCTCGGAAAATGATGGTCACCGCCACACCGAAAGCCGCCGCAAGGCCAATTGCCCCAGCGCTTCGGAACCCGGTTCGGACTGCAAGGAATACCGCGAACAGAACGGTCGAAGGCAGGTATCCAAGAAGCGGGACAACGGCGACGTAGATCAGAAAATAGGCGACGTATTCAAGGGACCGCAGCCAGAACGCGACTTCGGGCCAGCGACCCGGAATGCGGTCCGACATGGCGGAGCTGAGCCAGTGCAGAAAAGCAAAGGCGGCCATTGCCCAGAGCGAGACCATTGGCCAGAAGCTTGGTTGCGCAAACCACTTAGTGCGTTTGACAACCTCGGTCTGCGTGCCCAGTTGGCTCAGTAGAAAAACCGAAAATACCAGGAAGGCCAAAGCAAAAACGACATCGCCGGGTCGGCGGTATCGTTTGAACATGTCTTGCAATGTCTTTGCGATCATTATGGCCTCCTGCTGGATAGAAAAAGGCCCGACAGTATTGCAATACGCCGGGCCGGTTTCGCGTTATTCGCCTAGAATCTCTTCGATTTTAGAGAACGAGGCTTTGTCCTGTTCGATCTGTGCATTCGAGGCATCCGGATCCTGCCAGTAGATCAGTGCTCCAGTTTCTTCGGCAAGTTGCTTGGCCTTGTCAGATCCCAGCGCTTTCTGCGCGGCGGCAGTGATCTTTTCGCGTGCTTCGGCCGGAGTGTCCTTGTGGACGAACAGACCATTCCACAGCGCCAATGGCAGTTCGGGGTGCAGCTCGGTAACCGTGGGCGTATCCGGGACCAATGAGATCCGTTCGCCACCGATGCTGGCCAGGACATTCACTTGGTCCAGACAAGGAAGAACAAGTTGAAGCGTCGTGTTGATCACGTCTACGTCGCCCGAAGCCAGGGTGTTGCAGTCCAACGCGTCGAAGGCGGCTTCGCTGGCGAAGTCAAACCCACTGCTGACTGCGGCCGCAAAGGTGACTTGTGTGGGCGGCAGAACCGAGCCGAAGTGACCAAGCGCGACATCGTTTTCTTTGCCGTGTTCCACCAGTTCTTCCCATGTCGCGAACGGGGCATCCTTGCTGGAGGCAATGACGAAGGGATAGGTCAGAAAAATGCCAATCGGTTCGAACGGGTTGGGATTTAGCTCGGGAATGCCAATGTCCGGGCCGATGACCGGTACGCCTATGACGAACGAGCCAACGGTGTAGCCATCTGCCGGAGCGGTCGCAACTTCCACCGCTCCGGGGAACGGACCACCGCCGCCACCGGGCTTGTTCACGACGGCGGCAGGAACACCATACATGGCCTGAAATTCGTCGGCGATCATCCGTGTGAGAACGTCTTCCAAGTCACCCGGAGGCCATGGAACGACAAAGGAAACCGGTTTCTCTGGATACTCGGCCAGTGCGGCGGTTGCAGAAGCAACAAAAGCGGCGGCTGTTAGAACTTTCTTCATTGACACCTCCCGTCAGTGGTTCATTATATGATCCGCGTTAACAATAATAATGTTGCTTTGTTAAGCTTGTTCTGTCAAGTATTACCTTAACAGGAGGATGTGAATCGCATGGGTACTGCCCTGAACGCCCTGAAAATGCTCAACTACTTTTCAAACGCTCGGCCAGAAATTGGGTTGAGTCAGTTTGCGCGCCTGTCCGGATTGAACAAAGCCACGGCGCTGCGACACCTTCGGGCGCTTGAGGAATACGGGCTGATCGAGCAGAACCCCATGACCAAATCCTATGCGGTCGGACCTGCTGCTTTGCGACTGGCAGCGTTGCGGCAGATTGCCCGTCCCGGTATCGAGAGCGCCCGCCAGAGAATGCAGGTCGCGATGCAGGACGTTGGTGAAAGCCTGCATCTTTCCCTGCTTGAAAAGGAGTGGCTTCAAACCGCGCTGGTGGTCGAAACGAACCGCCACAGCGTGCGCGTCAGCCTCGACCCTAGCGAGATTCTTCCAATCAATGCGACAGCATCCGGTCTTTGTATGCTCAGCTTTGGGCCATCCTTCTTGCTGGACCGTCTCGATCAGAATGAACAAGTACGATACACGGACGCCACGCTGACCGACCCGGCCAAGATCAAAGAGCGGGTCGCGGCAATCAGTCAGGCCGGTTGGGCGAATAGCAGTGGAAGCTACGAAGATGGCGTCTATGGCTATGCGGCACCCATATTTGGGATTGATCAAGTGGCGCTGGGAACCATTGCGATTGCCGTTCCCGAAGGCCGCGCCGGAGACGACCGGCTTCCTGAAATCCTGACCGTCCTGCACGCCCTCTCAAATGACCTGACCGCAAGTTTTGGTGGTCAGCTTCCCGACACTTTTCCAATCGAATTCCATCCTTGAGCGGGTGGACGCAAAACCCGGAGACCAGAGAAATGAAAGACTCGAACTTTCTCAAAGAAAACAACGCGCGTTACTTCTGGCACCCGATGGCGCACCCCGCCGAAAGTCAGAAGAATCCGCCCACGATTCTGAACGGCGGCGAGGGTGTCAGTATTGTCGATGTCGATGGTCACAAGGCGCTGGACGCGGTCGGGGGGCTTTGGAACGTCAATCTGGGCTATTCCTGCGAGCCGGTTAAGCAGGCCATCGCTGATCAGCTGAATGCGCTGCCCTACTATTCGACCTTCCGTGGCACCAGCAACGACAAGGCAATCGAGCTGTCTTATGAACTGGCGCAGTTTTTTGAGCCCGACGGCCTGACCCGCGCTTTCTTTACCTCGGGCGGCTCGGATTCGGTTGAGATCGCGCTGAAAATGGCGCGGCAGTACCACAAGGTGCGTGGCGAGGCCGGGCGCACTAAATTCATCAGCCTGAAACAGGGCTATCACGGCACACATTTCGCCGCTGCATCGGTCAATGGCAATCAGAAGTTCCGCGCGGTCTATGAGCCGATGATGCCGGGCTGTTTCCATGTGCCCGCGCCATGGACCTATCGCAACCCGTTCGACGAGACCGACCCTGAGCGTCTGGCGCAGCTTTGCGTCAAAGCGCTTGAGGCCGAGATTTCATTCCAGGGCGCGAGCACGGTTGCGGCTTTCATCATGGAACCGGTTCTTGGGGCAGGGGGCGTAATCCCGCCGCATAAGAGTTTCATGCCGATGGTGCGAGAGGTCTGCTCGAAACACGGAATTTTGTTGATCTCGGACGAGATCATCACCGCTTTTGGGCGTACCGGCAGTGAAAGCGGTGCGCGGCATTGGGGGGTGCAGCCCGACATCATGACGACGGCCAAGGCCATCACCAATGGGTACTTCCCGTTTGGGGCGGCGATGATTTCGGGGGCTGTTGCCGAGGTGTTTGAAAACGACACCACCGGCAAGGCGTCGGTGGATCAGGGCTATACCTATTCCGGTCACCCGGTTGGGGCTGCAGCGGCGCTGGCCGCGTTGTCCGAGATCAAGCGCCTGCGCGTCTGGGAAAACGCCGCCTCGCGCGGGGATGAGCTGTTTGCCGGGCTGCAAAAACTGGCCGAGAAATACGACGTGATCGGAGATGTGCGCGGCGGCGAAGGGCTGATGTGTGCGCTGGAACTGGTCTCGGATCGCTCGACCAAGGCACCCATCGCGAAACACCTGCCGCTGCAGGTTCAGAAAGCGGCTTATGAAGATGGTGTGATGGTGCGTGTGTCCGGCAACAATATCATCCTGTCTCCGCCGCTGATCATCACATCAGAGGACGTGGCCAAGATCCTGTCTGCGCTGGATACCGGTCTGGCGTCTCTTTAACCAACACTTACGTGACCTCGCCCGCCCTAGGGCGGGGTCAGACTTTAACCGCCTGCAACTCTTCAAGCAGGTCCAGCAGTTGGTTCAGCTTCTCGCGGCCCATCTGCGACTCGATATTGTTTGAGATCGCCAGCGACGTGGCAAGGTTGTCTTCCAGAACCGCGCGGCCGGCATCGGTGATCCGAACCATGGTGCGGCGCTTGTCTTGTTTGTCCTGGCGACGGGTGATCTGGCCATCGGTCTCCATGGTGCGCAGAATGCGAGTGAGACTGGGCAGAAGCAGGCAGGCCTCGTGGGCAATTGCGCTTTGCTCAACCTCGCCCAGCTCGTCCAAAACCCTCAGGATGCGCCACTTCTGTTCGGTGAGCTGAATGTCATGAAGCATGTCCCGGATCGGTGCCATGACGGTTTCCCGTGCGCGCAACAGCGCAATCGGAAGAGATCGGGCGGTACTTTTTGTATGGCTTTGCGTGGTCATGCGGCTTTCTAAATTGCCGATTCCGAAATTGCAAAGATTAACAAGGCAAGTTCTTGACAGCATGATTGTAAAAAAGTAAACATGTTAACCAATAAGGGAGGGCACATGCCGCATTTTCAAGTCGAGTATTCCGGGAACCTAGAGGACAAGGTCGACATGGATGGCTTGTGTGAGTGCATCCGAGCAAGGGCTGCTGAGATTGATACCTTTCCGATGCCGGGAATTCGTGTCCGCGCTGTGCGGGTCGATCATTTTGCAATTGCAGACGGTAATCCGGCGCATGGCTTTATCGATATCTCGATCCGCCTGCGCGCCGGTCGGTCCGACGACGTAAAACAGGATGCCACGCAGCGTATTTTTGAGGCGGTCAAAGCGTATCTGGCACCTGCCTTCAAACATCATTCGATCGCGCTCTCGCTTGAGATGCGCGACATCGACGCGAAGCTTTCGCCCAAGACTGGTACGATCCGCGATCACCTTGGCGCCACTACGCAGGAGACCTGACCCATGAGCGCACTGGACACCAACATCGAAAAACTGGCGGGATTTCTGGCGCGGTTCAAAGAGACGGGCATCAAAAACCGTATCGCGGGCGAGGATGTTGCTGGTTCCGCCGGTGTTTTTCAATCCACGTCCCCGGTCGACAAGTCTGTGATTTGCGATGTTGCCCACGGTACCGATGAAGACATTGACATCGCTGCGAAAGCGGCTCATGCGGCCTTTGCAGACTGGCGCGACATGCCTGCCACCGAACGCCGCCGCATTTTGCTTAACGTGGCCGATGCCATCGAAGCACGCGCCGAGGAAATCGCGCTGTGCGAATGCTGGGACACGGGTCAGACCCTGCGATTTATGTCCAAGGCGGCTCTGCGCGGAGCCGAGAACTTTCGCTATTTTGCAGATCAGGTTGTGCAGGCGCGCGACGGTCAACATCTGAAATCGCCGACCCTGATGAATGTCACCACCCGCGTGCCGATTGGTCCGGTTGGCGTGATCACCCCTTGGAACACGCCGTTCATGCTGTCGACCTGGAAGATCGCGCCCGCTCTGGCTGCAGGCTGCACCGTGGTTCACAAACCCGCCGAGGATTCGCCCCTGTCAGCCCGCTTGCTGGTCGAAATCGCCGAAGAGGCCGGACTGCCCAAAGGTGTGCTGAACACTGTGAACGGCTTTGGCCCCGACGCGGGTAAGGCGCTGACCGAGCACCCTTTTATTAAGGCCATCGCCTTTGTCGGTGAAAGCCGCACAGGTAGCATCATCACCAAACAGGGCGCGGACACGCTGAAGCGGATGCATCTGGAACTTGGCGGCAAGAACCCGGTCATCGTGTTCGACGACGCCGATCTGGACCGCGCTTTGGATGCCGTGATCTTCATGATCTACTCGATCAATGGCGAGCGTTGTACGTCATCCTCGCGACTGCTGGTGCAGGACAGCATCAAGGAAGAGTTCGAAGCCAAGCTGATCGAACGCGTCAACAACATCAAGGTCGGCCATCCGCTGGACCCGGCGACCGAAATCGGCCCGCTGGTCACAGAGGAGCACTACAACAAGGTCACCAGCTATTTCGACATCGCCAAAGAGGACGGCGCGACCGTCGCAGCCGGTGGTGTGAAGCTGGGCGATGAAGGGTACTTCATCCGTCCGACCCTGTTCACCAATGCCACCAACCAGATGCGCATCGCCCGTGAGGAGATCTTTGGCCCCGTCCTGACCTCGATCCCGTTCTCGACTGAAGAAGAGGCACTGCAGATGGCCAATGACACGCCTTATGGTCTGACCGGCTATGTCTGGACCAACGACCTGACGCGGGCGCTGCGCTTTACCGACAAGCTTGAGGCCGGAATGATCTGGGTGAACTCGGGAAATGTGCGCCACCTGCCGACGCCCTTTGGTGGCGTCAAAGCGTCCGGCATCGGGCGCGACGGCGGCGACTGGTCGTTCGAGTTTTATATGGAACAAAAGCACATTGGCTTTGCAACCGGTCAACACAAGATCATGCAATTGGGGAAGTAAACTAGCGGCACTGTCCCCATTGGGCGGGGACAAAGCTAGGATAGACAAAACGCGCACAAACTGGTCCGGCACTTTCCGCTTACTGCTGAAGGACCGAACGATGTCAGGTAGCTTCAACTTCGGTTGCCAGGCGTCACAAATGCGAGGAGGAACTGCCATGGGAAAGATTGTACAGGCCGCGAAGATAACGCATGTGCCAAGCATCTGGATGTCCCACACAATGCCGAAATACAAAGGCATCCGCCAACCTGCCATCGACGGCTATGCGCGTCTTCGTCAGGATGCGATCGACCGCAAAGTCGATACATTTGTCATTTTTGACACGCACTGGATCACCAATCAGGGATTCCATCTGAACACGAAAGAGCACCACAAGGGCCGTTTCATCAGTCATGAACTGCCGCACATGTTGGCGGATATGGAGTTCGACTATCGCGGCGATCACGAGCTTGGGGAAACCATCCTTGATGTTCTGCGTGAACGTGGCGAACGGGCCTTGGGGCATTCGCACCCCGATATGGGTATGGAGTACGGCACTTTGCTGCCGATGCACTTCATCAACGAGGGTGTGAATGCGCGGGTTTTGCCCGTGGCGGTCAACCAGTTCTCGTCGATTGCTGAAAATCGCGTCTGGGGTGAAGCCATCGCCGAAGGCATCCGACGCTCGGACCGTAACGTGTCGATCCTGGCCTCGGGGTCGTTGAGCCACGACTTCACGCCCAATGAACGCTCGGTCGATGGACTGAACTCGGTAAACGGCGAGTTCAATCGCCAGATGGACATGCGCGTGCTGGACCTTTGGGAACAGGGGCGCTTTGAGGAGTTCCTCGAACTTCTGCCCGACTACGCCAAGAAATGCGCGGGCGAGTGCGCCATGAACGATACCGCCTTGCTGTTCGGTGCCCTTGGATGGGGCAGCTACAAGGGCAAGATCGACATATATACCCCGTATTTCGGTAGCTCCGGGACCGGGCAAGCCAATGTCAGCTTCTCGGTCTAGAACCGGAAACACAGGGAAATTCGAATGACGGAACTGCGTCTTAACGATCCCACGTTGCTTGCCGAAAAGGCGCGGGTCGGGTCCAGATGGATTTATGCTTCAGACGTTGAGCGCGCGATTGACGTGATAAACCCGGCGACGGGTGAGTTGATCGGGCGTGTGCCCAATCTGGGTGCTGCCGAGACGGTCGAGGCGATTGCCGATGCGCAGCGCGCGCAGAAAGACTGGGCCAAACGTACCGCGAAAGAGCGCAGCCAAATCTTACGTCGCTGGTATGATCTGATGATGGAAAACCAGGATGATCTGGGTGCCATTCTAACCGCCGAACAGGGTAAGCCTTTGGCCGAATCGAAGGGCGAGATCGCCTATGGCGCCAGCTTCATCGAGTGGTTCGCCGAAGAGGCCCGCCGGGTCTACGGGGATGTCACACCTAGCCATGCGCCGGACAAGCGGATCATTACTGTCAAGCAACCCATAGGCGTTGTGGCCGCGATTACGCCGTGGAACTTTCCCAACGCCATGATCACCCGGAAGGCTGGACCGGCCTTTGCGGCGGGCTGTTCGATGGTGTTGAAACCCGCCAGCCAAACGCCGTTCTCGGCCATCGCTCTGGCCGTGCTCGCCGAACGAGCGGGGCTGCCCGCTGGTTTGTTCTCGGTCATCACCGGCTCAGCGCGGGAGATTGGTGGAGAGATGACCTCAAGCCCGATCGTGCAAAAGCTGACCTTCACTGGGTCGACTGAGATCGGCGCGATGCTCTATGCGCAATGCGCGCCAACGATCAAGAAGCTAGGGTTGGAGTTGGGTGGCAATGCGCCGTTCATTGTGTTCGACGATGCCGATCTGGATGCCGCCGTCGAAGGCGCTGTGATCGCGAAATTCCGCAACAATGGACAGACCTGCGTATGTGCAAACCGCATCTATGTGCAGGCCGGGGTCTACGACGCCTTTGCTGAAAAGCTGGCTGCAAAAGTAGCGACCCTGCCAACCGGCAATGGGTTTGATGAAGGTATCATCTTTGGCCCGCTGATCGATCAGGCTGCCGTGGACAAGGTCGTCGAACATATCGGTGACGCGACTTCGAAGGGGGCTAGGATCGCACTCGGGGGTAGACCCCACACACTTGGCGGCACCTTCTTTGAACCCACCATTCTGACCGATGTGACCTCGGATATGGCGGTGGCGACCGAAGAAACCTTTGGCCCCGTCGCTCCCTTGTTCAAATTCGAAAGCGAAAGCGAGGTTGTCGCCGCTTCCAATGATACCGAATTCGGCTTGGCTTCATATTTCTATTCCCGTGACATGGCGCGTGTCTGGCGCGTATCCGAGGCGTTGGAATACGGGATGGTCGGTGTGAACACAGGTCTGATCTCAACGGCAGAGGCTCCGTTCGGCGGTGTCAAAATGTCGGGTCTTGGACGCGAGGGATCTCGATATGGCCTCGATGATTTCATGGAGTTGAAGTACATCTGCATGGGCGGGATTTCCCCTTTTGAGGAGGCTTAGTGTATGAATTGGGACGAATTTTCTCACTGGGGGCAGCAAATCTCCAACTGGGCTGCTGACTACCACAAGACTCTGGCGGATCGTCCTGTTCGGGCGCAGACAGCGCCGGGGGAAATTGCTGCGCAGCTTGAGATCTCACCCCCGGAATCTGGTGAGCCGATGGAGGCCATCATGGCCGATTTCGAACGTATCGTGATGCCCGGGATCACTCACTGGCAGCACCCTCGGTTCTTTGCGTATTTCCCGGCGAATGCCGCCCCGCCTTCGATGCTGGCTGAGATGCTGGTGACCACTATCGCTGCGCAATGCATGCTCTGGCAAACCGCACCCGCAGCGACTGAGGTCGAAGGCGTTATGGTGGACTGGTTGCGACAAGCCCTCGGTCTGCCAAATGGTATGACCGGTGTCATTCAGGACAGCGCGTCTTCGGCGACTTTGTCTGCGGTACTGACGATGCGCGAACGCGCTACTGGGTACACAGGTAATCGCCAGGGGCTGAACAGCAAAGGGGCGCTGCGGATTTATTGCTCAGACCAGGTACATTCCTCGATTGACCGTTCTTGTTGGGTTGCTGGAATCGGCCAGGATAACTTGATCAAGCTGCCAACACAGGGACCGACCTACGCGATTGACGCCGTCGCGCTTGAGGCCGCTATCCGCGATGACATCAAAGTCGGTCATGTGCCAGCCGGGATCATTGCGATCACAGGCGGTACAGGCGTTGGGGCCTGTGATGATTTGGAAGTTGTGGCAAACATCGCGCAGAAATACGACCTTTACACCCATCTGGATGCGGCTTGGGCCGGGTCGGCAATGATTTGCCCGGAGTTCCGCAAAGAGCTTTGGCCTGGGGCGGGGTGGTATGACAGCATCGTTTTCAACCCACACAAATGGATGGGCGCTCAATTCGATTGCGCCATCCAGTTTCTGCGTGACGCCACACCGCAGCTCAACACGCTGAAGATCGAACCTGAATACCTCAAGACAACCGGTGCCGAGGTGACCAATTATTCGGAATGGACGATCCCGTTGGGACGTCGGTTCCGTGCGCTGAAGATTTGGTTCCTGTTGCGCTCTTACGGGTTGGACGGTCTGCGTAAACGAATCCGAAATCACGTCGTTTGGGCCAATGAGGTTGCAGAGAAAATTGGCGCGATGGAGGGGTTCGAGATCACGACCGGGCCGATACTCAGCCTGTTTTCCTTCCGCTGCCCGGGTGACGATGCGATGCAGCAGCGTCTGGTTGATGCGCTGAATGATGACGGCCGGATTTATCTGACCCAGGGCATGTTTGATGGTCGCAAGATCATTCGTTTTCAGGTCGGACAATTCGATACAACACGCGACGATGTGCTGATGGCAGCAGACGTTATTCGTGAGGTTTGGGAGACACTTAAATGAAATTCGCAACCTTCTCCGCCGATGGGCAGACTTACTTTGGTGCGATCACGGATGTCGGCGCAATTGCGTTGAATGATGCTTTCCCAGATCACGCGAGCCTTTTTGAGGTGATCGCTGCTGGTGTGTTTGATCAACTGGCATCAGTCGCCGAAGGAAAGGACGTGACCCACACGGATTTCACCTACGAGATGGTGATGCCCGATGTCCGCCGCATCCTGTGCGTCGGCGTTAACTTCCCGGACCGCAACGCCGAGTACAATGACGGCAGCGCGCAGCCTAAATACATGTCGCTGTTCCCACGTTTCGCAAGCGGCTTCACCGGCCATGACCGCCCTCTGATCCGTCCGCCGGAAAACCACACATTGGACTACGAAGGCGAAGTGGCGATTGTCATCGGCAAGACTGGACGTCGGATTTCACAAGAGGACGCCTACGACCATATCGCAGCCCTGACGCTGTGTAATGAGGGTACGATCCGTGACTGGGTGCGCCACGCCAAGTTCAACGTCACGCAAGGCAAGAATTGGGATAATACGGGTGCTATCGGCCCGTGGCTGGTGCCGTTCACCAACGCCGCGCAACTGGATGATGCCCGTATTCAGACCCACGTGAACGGCGAGTTGCGCCAGGATGATACCCTGAACCGCATGATGTTCCCGATCCGGCGCGAGATCGAATACATCTCGACCTTCATGACCCTGCAGCCGGGCGACATCATCGTCACCGGCACGCCGACCGGGGCAGGGGCGCGGTTTGATCCACCGAAATACCTGGCTCCGGGTGACGTGGTTGAGGTGTCCGTCGAGGGCATAGGTACGCTGCGCAACACAGTCGAGGACGAACAGCAATGACGCCCGAAGATCATGCCCGCGCAGCTGCTGATCTGCTGAGCGCGGAACGGACTGGAGAGCAGATTGGCCTGCTAACACTGCGCCACCCCGAGATGGGCATGGACGACGCCTACGAGGTGCAAAACGCCATCTATCGCCAGAAACTAGCCGAGGGGCGCAAGGTGATTGGCTGGAAGATCGGTTTGACCTCGAAAGCGATGCAATATGCGCTGAACATCGACATTCCGGACAGTGGCATCCTGTTTGACGACATGACCTTTGAACACGGCGGAACGGTTCCGGCGGGTCGTTTCATCCAACCACGGATCGAGGCCGAGATCGCCTTTGTGATGAAGTCGGCCGTCGGAGGGGAGAACGTCACGCGCGAGGATATCATCGCTGCCACAGACTATGTAGCGCCCTCCATTGAAATCCTCGACACACGTATTCACCGTGTGGATCCCGCGTCCGGCAAAGCTCGCACAGTATTCGACACGATCAGCGACAATGCCGCCAATGCAGGTATCGTGCTGGGCGCGGACCGGCACGCCGTGGATGCTTTTGATCTCCGCTGGGTCGGTGCGCTGACCTTCCGCAATGGTGAAATCGAGGAAACCGGCCTAGGTGCGGGCGTTCTGAACGATCCGGTCGAAAGCGTTATCTGGCTGGCCCGCCGCATGGCGCAATACGGACAATACATCGAACCCGGTCAAATCATCCTGTCCGGCAGCTTTATCCGCCCGGTCGAGTGCCCGTCGGGTACTGAAATCCATGCCGATTTCGGGCCATTTGGCTCGGTCGGTATCAATTTCGCCTGAAAGGAAAGCCGCATATGCCTGCGCCAAAGAATACGTTCAAAGCCGCTCTCAAGGCGGGGCAGCCGCAGATCGGCTGCTGGATCGGGATGGCCAACGCCTATACGGCCGAGATCGCAGCAACCGCGCAGTTCGACTGGCTGCTGGTTGACGGTGAACACGCGCCGAATGATCTGCGCTCGATCCTCGAACAGGTGCAGGTGATCGAAGGATCAGGTAGCACTCCGGTCGCGCGCCTGCCGATAGGCGAAACCTGGATGATTAAGCAGTATTTGGACGCGGGCGTGCAGAACCTTCTGGTGCCCATGGTCGAAAGCGGGGATCACGCGCGTGAGCTGGTTCGGGCAGTGCAATACCCACCGCATGGCGTGCGGGGCGTGGGATCGGCACTGGCGCGGGCCTCGCGGTTTTCAGCCATCCCGGACTACCTGAAAACGGCGGACGAACAGATTTGCCTGCTGGTTCAGGTCGAAAGCCAAAAAGGTATGGCTGCGCTGGACGATATTCTGTCCACCGATGTGGATGGGGTGTTCATCGGCCCATCCGATCTGGCCGCCGATATGGGCCATCTCGGTAATGCCGGTCACCCCGACGTTGTTGCAGCCGTTTTGGACGCGCTGGCTCGCATCGTGGCGGCTGGTAAGGCGGCGGGTATCCTGACCCTTGATCCGACAATGCAACGCAAATGCCTGGATCTGGGGGCCACTTTTTTGGCCACCAATATCGACGTGACCCTATTTGCAACAGCAATGCGCAACGCCGCCGATGTCGGGCTGGGCCTGTTGCCGGATCAGACTGCCTCGGGCGTTGCGGAAACCGCTTCTGCCAGCAAGTATCTGCAGCAACTGTGTAAACACTGGTCGCACAAGGCCGAGGTGTTTTTTGACGAAACGAAGGGAAGCGTGGCCTTCGCGGATGGTGACAGCGTGACCCTTGAAGCGAATGACGACAGGCTGACAATTAACGCTGCGACCGGCCCGCGCGGGGACTTGGGGCAGTGGAAAGGCGTGATCGAAGCCCATCTGGTGCGTTTTGCCTTTCGGGAAGAGCTCCGCATCGAATGGTCTGAGTAAGAGCGCCAAAAAATGCCAGAACCTATCTATGCCATTGGTGACATCCACGGTCAGTTGCACATGCTAGAGGACGCGCTGGCCCGCATCGAAAAGGACGGTGGGCCTGATGCGCAAATCGTCTTTATCGGTGATTACACGGATCGCGGCGCCCACAGTCGACAGGTTCTTGACCTTTTGGTGAAAGGACAGTCCGAAGGCAGAAACTGGACATTCCTGCGCGGCAACCACGATCAGATGTGCGCAATGTTTCTTGAGGACTACCCGCGAAACGACGCGCGTCTATTGGTCGGGTATCATTGGCTGCATCCCCGGATAGGAGGTGTTGAAACGTTGAACTCCTACGGCGTTAAGGTTAGCGAAGGGGATCGAATATATCAGGTCCATGCTCAGGCCAAAGTCGCCGTGCCGCAGGCCCATATCGATTTTCTGGCAGGTCTGTTGCCCTACTACCTGTGCAACGACGTTTTGTTGGTCCATGCAGGCATACGGCCCGGTATTCCCTTGCAACGTCAGGACCCCGACGACCTGATCTGGATCCGCGAAGAGTTTCTGGACTATCCGGACCCTCACCCATGGCTGGTTGTTCACGGCCATACCCACGTCGCCAGTCCTGAACACCATGGAAACCGTGTGAACATCGATACCGGGGCGGGATATGGCAAATCGCTGACGGCTGCGGTTTTCGAAGGATCGAAGTGTTGGCTGTTGCACGACGAGGGGCGTAAGCCCCTGACCTATAGTGGCTCTTCATAGCTTTCGGTAATCCAGAAGGTCTTGTCAGAAGAACTTTGCTTGAGCAGTGCAGGGCGGTTGCATAGCATTTAGGAATGACTAAACCGGCCTCCTTCAAGTACTTCCAAACCAGCCCCGAGATCATCCGCCTGGCGGTGATGCTGTACATCCGTTTCCCGCTCTCGTTTCGGAGTATTTAGGACTTGTTGCACGAGCGAGGCATCGACGTGAGTCATGAAGCTGTCCGGTATTGGTGGAACAGGTTTGGCCCAATGTTTGCTGCTGGGATCAGACAGAAGCTTTTTCAGCAGCTACGCGCACTATCCAAATGGAAGTGGCACGTAGACGAGGTTTTCGTGAAGGTGAATGGCAAGCGGCACTATCTTTGGCGGGCTGTTGATCATGAATGCGAGGTGCTGGAAGCTGTTGTTACCAAACACCGAAACAAGGCTGCAGCACTGAAATTCCTCAAGAAGTTTGTGAAGCGATACGGTAAAGCGAAAACCGTCGTCACGGATCGCTTCGCGTCATACCAGGCCGCGCTCAGAGAGCTTGGTGCTACGGAAAAACAACAGACGGGCAGGTGGCTCAACAACCGAGTCGAGAATTCACACCTCCCGTTTCGACGGCATGAACGCGCCATACAACGGTTCAGGCGCATGCCAAGTTTGTAGAAGTTCGCCTCCGTCCATTCCTGGGTCTACAATCACTTCAACCAGGAAAGATCGCTCACCCGCCGGGACACCTTCAAGCCGACACGCACTGCCGCTCTTGCCGAGTGGCGTCAAATTTGTTCCGGATAGGTTCGCGGTTTCCGCGGCACACTGAGACTGGTTCGAGTTTGTCGGACAGCAACCAATTGAGATCATCTATGAGGCTCGGCGGTTAGTCAGCCGTAGTTAAGCGGGTGATTAGGGCAGCGCCTGCAAGTTTGTCGGTGCAGCTGTTGCTTCGGCAAACCACGTTTGTTTGGCGGTCTCCGGACCGTCGCGGCGCGTTAAAAACTTGACTAAATCGGCAGTTTGAGAGAACCTAAGACCGTTAAAGTAAACGCATTTGGTTTACAAAATAAGGATTGTGACATGTACCATGCAGTCAAGTCCCAGAGCATCCGGAAGCTCCTTGTTGTTGAGGGCCCGTCGCTGATAATTTCGGTTGCCATCGCAAACACGTTTTACAAGTTTGGTTCTTTTCTTCTGGAACTTCTGGCCTTTCTTCCGACCTGGTTTGTGGTGAGCTTCTTGATCTCACAATTGCTGACACGGTTGCAGCCAGAGAACAGATCCTAAGCCTGCGCGGGGCCGCGAAGAATATATAGTATCAAAGACTTTGGGGTTGACCGGTCAGCAAGCCGGGAAACCAGTAGAGATATTGAAACGACCGCTGTTTGTTTTTCGTCGACAGCAAGGCAAGCCCTAGTTTCGGGCGCTTGAACATTTGTACTGAACAAAAGAGGGGAGCGTGATGAATTGGATACCACAAGGACCGCGACCCGCTACGGATGGCCAGTCTGAAGCTGTTGCCGACAACGAAATCGTAGGGGCCGTAAATGCCGTGGCTCCACATCCGGCTGACAGCGACATCCTCTATATTGGTGCCGTGAACGGAGGCGTATGGCGTACACGGAACGCGCTGGACGCACAGCCAGACTGGGTTAGTCTGATGCCAAACGAAGACTCTCTTTCGATCGGAGCCCTTTGTCTGGATCGCAACGATCCGACAGTGCAGACACTCGTCGCCGGCACCGGGCGCTTCAGTAGCATGCGCCGTGTCGGCGGGGCGTTGTTGGGCGTTATGCTGTCTGAAGATGATGGTGCCAGCTGGAGCATTCTGGACAATGGCGGGCTGTTTCGCGCCCTACATATCAGGGCAATTCACGCCGCCGGAGATGTGATTATTCTTGCGGGAAACGGTGGGCGGGCTTCTTTGGCGGATGGAGTTTACCGTTCGGATGACAAGGGTCAGAGCTTCACTCATCTGTCGCCCGCCTCTCTGCAAACAGGTCCGTCATTCGCGGTCGCGGCATCTCCGGTTGATGCGGATTTGGTCTATGTGCACGCTGGCAGGGCGATCTTTGTGACATCTGACGGTGGCGTGTCGTGGGCAAAAATCAGTTCCAGCGTCATGGAGTCGTTCCTATTCAGTCCAACCAGTGTGCGCATAGCACCTGGGCCAGGCGATACGGTCTTTGTTGCGATTGCGGTGAATGGCCGGCTTGCAGCATTGTTCCACTCGGCTGACCGGGGAGCTAACTGGTCCAATCTGGATCTACCTACGACAACCGAAGGCGGCGGCAATACCTTTGGCCTGCATCCGGGCGGACAGGCAGGTATCCACTTTTCGATGGCAGCTGACCTGCAGGATGCCAACATTGTGTATATCGGAGGTGACCGGCAACCTTCGTTTGATGAGAACGCACCACCGGGGCTTGCCTTGCCGCAGTTTCCCAACTCGATTGGCGCACAAACCTTTTCGGGCCGTCTGTTCCGTGTCGATGCGAGCCAGCCGACCGGAGCACAAGCCAGCCCGATCACGCATCAGAACACCAATGCAAACAGCGCGCCGCATGCGGATTCCCGAACCATGGCCATAGCGAGCAACGGCGATCTGATCGAAGGCGATGACGGTGGTGTTTACCGCCGCACAGATCCGCATTCGAACCTTGGTGACTGGGTAACGATGATAGGGTCGCTGCAGAACACGGAATTTCATTCCGCCGCCTGGGATCCGGCGACACAGGTCGCGTTGGGCGGCGCACAGGACAACGGAACGCTGCGCCAACCCGGTTCTGGAACCGAAAGATGGCCGACTGTGATGGGTGGAGATGGCGGTGTCGTGGCAATTGCACCTGACACCACGAACGGCGGATCGGTCCGCTATTTCAGTTTTCAGTTTTTGGGAAATGCGCATAGGCAGTTCTTTGATGCAAACGGGGTTTCGCTGGGGTTCCAGCGGCTTCAGCTGTTTGAGGTTGGAACGACGATGTCGCTTTCGCCTCAGTTCTATTCTCCGATCCAAACGAACCCGGGCGACCCTTTGCGTCTGGTCATTTGCGGAGCTAATGCCGTTTGGGAATCTTTTGACCGGGGTGATACTTTGCGTCTGGTCGGGCCGATCGGAGTTCAGGCGAATGCGGCGGCGTCAGTGGCTTATGGAGGTATAAACGACGCGGATGTGCTGTATGTCGGCGCAGGTTTGGATGTCTTCGTCCGGACCGGTCCTGCGCCAGCACAACTGCAGCAAACGACCAGGTTCAGTAACGGAGAGGACGTGACCGCTGTGGCATTGGACGCAGGCACGCCAACCACTGCATTCGCGACTCTGTTCAACAGCGTTCATCAGACAGTCGATTCGGGCCAGACTTGGGTGGACATAACCGACAACCTGCTGGCCGCCGGCGGTCGTACCATTCGATCGGTTGTCTGGTGCGGAAACTTTGGAAATGGCCATCTGGTCGTGGGGACTAATGCAGGCATCTATGCTGCCGAGGCTCCGAATTTAACCGGGTGGTTTCGTTTGGCGGCCGATTTGCCTGCGGTGCCGGTCATGCAACTGCAATATGATGACGCCAATCAAGTGCTGCTTGCCGCGACACTTGGTAGAGGGGCTTGGACCCTCGATCTGTCGCAACCGCTGATCGCCCTGAACCCCGCGGCCAACACCGTGCAACCCAGCTGAGAGGAGGCGAAGAGGATTATGACTACAAGCATCGAACTCAGCTCTGGCATTGTCATCGATACCGAGGGCGGACGGGCCTATGTCATGGCCCCCCAAGGCGGCGTGACAGCAATATCACTGCAGGACGGGGCCAAAATCTGGCATTCCGAAAACGCAGATAAGCCGTTGCTGTTGAAAGAGAACCTTCTTCTCAGCCAGGCATTGCCGAAAGATACGGGCAACGGTGTCGCGATCCGCATGTTGCGGATCGATGACAAAGGGGCCGTGCAAAGCGAAAGCACGGTGCCACTGCCTGCCGGCGTACAATCAAGTCTCGCCGCGACGACCGACCGCGGTTTCAGCGTTTCGGCAGAGCCCATGGACGGCGAAGCCGTATTGCGCTGGGAATACCGTGAGCGGCCCCTGCGCGGGCTTGCGAGCGGCCATGACGAAATGCTGCCCGACGAAATTCTGCCCGGAATGGGTCCTCCGACCGGAGCGCTGGGAGCATTTCCAGGCGCAACCCCTGCCGAGGCGCAAGATGAAGAGACTGTAATCCGGGGGCAGGTCCGGTTGTCGCCGCAGGACGGAACAGTGCGCCCGATGGTCGAACCGACCGTCGAACGTGCGCTTCCCACCGTACCTCAGTTTTCGATCCGCCGTCCTGGTGCGGCTGGACAGCCAGCGGAAGAAAGCACAGCACCCAACCCTCTGCAGTTCCAGTCTGCTGACGGAATGACCTGGTTGGAAAGCGCACCTTTGGAAGGCGAAGGTATCTGGACAGTTTATCGCTGGAACCTGCACAACACTGGCCGCACCGAAGTTCTTGGGTCGGTTGACCTACCGGTTAGTTTTTCACCCTTTGTCGTATCCGATGGCAAGCTGTTTGTTGAACTGCAGCCATACGCACGTTTGCAGGATGGCGAACTTTCGGAAGAACCGATGCAATTGCGTGCATACGATCTTGAGACCGGAGAAAGGCTGTGGTCGGCTGAAATCAGGGATATCTACGCAGTTCCGGCTCCGCCGCCCTAAATCGGTTTTCTAGAACAGTTGAATGCTCGTTACCTGAGGATCAGATCGATGACCGAGCGCGGAGCTTCAAATAGCGAAACGCATTCGCGCACGAACGCTTCGCGCGCCGAGGCGTCGGCGCGGCCGCTCCTCAAACCGGCCGCTGCTTCGTCATAGCGCTCACGTTCTTCGGCGGCTTCAAGAATCGCGCGGGTCAATTCGATCTCGCGCTGCATGATCCGATCACCACCATATTGTGGGATGCGCCATGCGAAGAAGGGTTGCGTCCGTGAACGTAGGGCTGTGCGGCGCCAAAGACTTGGCGGTATCAGGTTCGGATGTTCGACGGAGCTCGCCAGAAGCTTCAACCAACTGTGTGACAGCATTGGCGGAAATTTTATCGTGTTCATTCCTCTGCCCAGACCGCGCAGAGCGACAATGTCTGGGTGCTGGTCGCCGAAAATACGTGCGATGTTTTCGACAACTTCGCGATACAGACTGTCGTTATAGTCAACCGGGCGCGGTATGCTGGCGGCCGAACTCTTTTCTTTGAGAAGTAACAACAGATGGGCCCCATACAGGCCGAGCATCGGGTTTTCAAACTTTCCGCCCACGTATCGCAGCAATTCGTTTGTCGCCGTCGACCTTTCATCCGCCAGCGCGAGCCGTGCCGCATCCGTCAGTCGGGCCATTTCGTCACCCATAAACATCCGGTCGCGAGAGAGGTGAATCGAAATATCCACAAGTCGTTTATTTACGTTCGTAACGGTGCCTTCGATATTTTCGATCGGCGGCTCATAAAGGGCGAATACATGGGTGCGCCAGCCGGGCAGGATGGTAATCATCTGCTCGATTTTGCTTTCGCCATCGGACAAAGACAGGGAATACATACCGGGTGCCGCGTTCAAAGATGCACCGGAATATCGGTCCGATGACAAATCACCCGAGAACCAAGTCGCTTCGGGTGCTATTCGGGGTCCTGCATGGGTGGGACCCGTTTGGTCGCCCTCTTCTGTGGACAGGTCCAGAGGCAGTAGGCCCCGGCCACCACCGGTACGTAGGCTTGCCCCTTCAGCCGGATTGTCCAGATTCATTGGCCCAAAATCGCTCCAAGGTGTCCACCAACGGGCCATGAAGACAAAAGATCCGCTGTGGACAGGCGCGCGCCGCCGACCCAAAGACAGGGCAATGGCAGGGGCTGCGTCAACAATGCCCTGTTCCGGCGGCGCAGCCTGTTCGGCTGCATACATATGAGTTTCGTGTGTCCGGTTCGTGCTGGCCAATGGGGCCGCAGATCCAAATTCGATCTTTGGTACGTCGAGAATGGTATCCTCACGCAGAACAATGACTCGTTGCCATTCACTCCTGCCTGAAACTGCGCGCACCTTGTAAATGCCGGCCAGCAGATCCTGATCCAGCCGTCGGGCCCCGCGTCCGCGCAAGGCGAAATCCGCAGCAATCACGAAGATTTCGGTGGTTTCATCTGCAGCGCGTACACTCAGTTTGGGCATTGCTCTTACTCTGCTCTCTGCAAATCAATCTCGGTTTCTGCGCCGGTAAATTCAAATGCGCGTTCCCACCCGGTGCCGTCGGAAAGCACGTACAAACCCGGTGAAAGATCCAGAGTGATGCTATCTTCAATGGCATCTATCTGCGCCTCTTCTTTAAGTTTGGCATTTTCCAGAATCAGTGTTTTGCCGACCACCGGGCCGGGCAGTAAGATCTGGACGAATTTCTGAAAAGGCGGGGCGTTTTTGACCAGTATGACCGAGTCAAACGGACCAAAATCGGGCTCTGTCGAAACCAGAGGGTGCTGACGTTGATCGTCTGTCATCAGTTTTTGCATCGTTGCAATCAGATAGTCGCGCAGGCTTTCACTGGTGATAACCCGGTTGCCCTGCCCGTCGTCCACCGCTGCAGCACCGTCCAGCGCCATCTTCAAAGCATAGGAAAAAGCACCGTGGTCCTTGCCGTTTTCCATTTTGCGTTCAACAGCGCGTCCTGCAAAACGCGCCGCATAAATCCCTAATGCCTGGATATTGTGGCTGGCCCGGTCTACCTCACGCCGCCAATGTATCGGCGCCGGCGAGGCTAGCCGCCCTTGATCCATACACGCGTCATAAAACAGGATGCATTCCTTGAACCGGGCGGCATCCATGAACCAGTGAAAATAGTCGGTGACAAACAAGTTGGTGAGGTTGTCCGGCGTCGCGTCGGCGAGGTAGAGCCCGCCTTCGGTCCGTCGTCTGCCATATCCATGACCGCTAACATAAATATACAGCCTTTCTTTCGCGGGCGCTTCCTTGGCGACCTTTATCAGGTCGTCAAGCTTATTGGTAAGGTCCGCCAGAGCGGGGCCAATTGGACCAGCGGCCGGGAAATCGTCTGATGTTACGTCAAAGATGTGAGCATCCGGTATCCCCTGAGATTTCAGCCACTGGATAAATGTTGTGGCATCATTGACGGGGCCTTTGAGATCCCGCGAACCCGAAGAAGCATTGCCTCCAAAACTGGGATAACGCTTGATCGCAATTACCAGAGCCATGGCATTTTGCGGCATCTTCCGTTGGCCTCAGATTGACGGATAGGCACGTCGGATCAGTTCGCGATCTGACGGGCTGAAGTCCGAATTGAACCCGGTTTCAAAGTCCCCAATCGTCCATTTATTTGGTATTGGGTACATCATGATTGAATGCGGGTCGATTTCTGTCAGGGTCAGGATAGTTGGATCGTAGTGATCCAGAACGTTGCGCCGGATCGTGGCCTCGTCCCAGAAATTCGGTGCGCCGGACAGTTCCTGCAAAACAACCGCTTCGTTCCATTCAATACCGCCATCGGGGTTTTGATGCTCGTGGATCAGCCCAAGGGCATGACCGAATTCATGCAACACCACCTCGCGAATTTCTTCCTCGTTGGACTGATCTGTCAACCAGCCGAAATTCATAGTGGGTTTTGTCTGATCAGGCTCTGAAAAGCACTCGGTCCCCACCAGCGACCACGAGCCTGCGCCCTGAATGAACGAAATCCTGATATCCGCGTCGCCGTCAGTGACGAATTCGAATGTCAGTGCGGCCATATCGCCAGCAACCCAAAGCTGAGCGTAATGTTCAACCCGGGCTTTCAGGTGATCCGTCCCTTCAAGGAACCGCACTTTGATCTTTGAGTTAAAGGGCCATTTCGCGCTGTTCAGCAAGGCCGCTCTTGATCCTTCTAACGTTTCAACTTCGCTTGGATCCACGTTTTTCATAAAGGCCGCGCAGAACCGGTCTGGGTTGGCTTTTACAGTCTGGATACCGTGCTGAGCGACGTTGAGGCTGGCTTGCGCCGTACCTCCGCCATTCAGTTTCTCGCCCCACAGCGTGCAAGTTTCTTCCCAACTGGGTGCCAAGAAGCGACGCACGATGATTGCCGCGACCGGGGCTGCGACAAAGGCTGTCAGGCCCAAGGGGCCGCTAGCAAGCAGGCCCGCAATCGCCGCGGCCAGCGCGCCTTGTCCGATGTTGAAGGCATCCCGCAGGGCTTTGCGGTCTTCCTTGTCGGCATCGTCGGTTCCACACAGCAGACTGTGTAACTCTCGGTGTGCCCGCCCGAGGATTCTGGCACCCAGTTGGCGAAGCGCTGGGTACCCGCCGGCTAGGCTGGATTCAGGTACATTTTCGACGTCGTGCTGCATAGCCATTGCCGCACCCGCAGGTACGGCCCGTTCCAGCGACGCACGGCGTCCGATCTCGGACAACAAGATAGTGTCATCGAAATGGTAGGCGAGCGAAAGAACTGTATCGCCGAGAGCGTTTTCCTCGGGTGCGGGACGTCGCAGTGTGCCCATCGCGCCAAGTGCCTGTGCGGGTTGCGCGTCAGAGGTTACCCGTTTGATGACTGTCTGGAATTTCTGAGCCACTTTGCCGAATGATTTGGAATCGGGATGAAGCTCATCTTCCCAACCAGTATCGGCTACGGTGCCGCGGCAATCCACAATGTGGAGCTTCCCGGCCAGACCCGGTTCTTTGGCGAGGCTGAACAAAGCTGCGGCCCAACGGTCGATCAGGATTCGCACAATTTCGCGTTGCAGGCCTTTGTCAGTGATGCCGCGTGAGTTAAGCGGGCGGCCAAGCCAACGACCGTTATCGGGGATGGCGTGATCATAGGTATGTGTCACGATCGGTGTACCGGGCGCGGCTGCGGCTACGTGGTTTGTGATGTTGCGCATATGCTGTTTCACGTCGGCCAGAATGCGGTCGAACATGTCCGTTATGTGACCCTCAGCATCCAGACCGGGAGTAAAGGGGCGAACAATGGCGGCTAGGTTGCCGCCGCCGACGAGATCATTGCCACCACCGCTAAGAAGCACGACATGCGGGCGCTCCGCCAACACCGCCGTGACCAACTCGTTTTGTGCAGAAATATCGTCCAACTTATCTCCTGCTGCGCCAAGGCTCAGAATGGCGTGTTTTCGAGATAGATGGTCGATGACGTCCTGCAACAGGAAAGGGTATTGAAACCAGCTGTCGCCCTCGGACACGATTTTCAGCCTGTTCCAACCAGCTGCAATTTTTGCCTGGTAGGCTTGGCGTCTGCGTGCTCGGGAAACGTCATTCAACCCTCCGAGAGCCAATGCACCCTGCAAAGCGCTGTTCAGGCCGCTACCGCTGGGCGGGGGCTGAATCAACGCAGGGTTTACCCGCACGACCGGGGCGAATGGCCGACTGGCTGATGGATCGAGCACCATATAGGCCGCCAGATCTTCCTCTGAAACGGAAGGATCAAACAACTTTCGGCGCAGTTCGTCTGTTTGAATAGGGTCGGGCAGGGCGTTGTCGACCATAGGGCTCTCCTTACATCCAGAGTGCGGCGCGGATCATCGCGGGGATATCATCCACGACGATGCCGTCCGGTTTGGCGCCGTCCTGTGGATGCCAACGCCCTTTGTCGGACCCGGGTTGATGCCAGTAAGATGAAGGATCACATAGGGTCAGACCAACCAGCGTTTCGGCGACAATGCGGCTGCCCAGTTGTCCCAGATGGGTTCCGTCAGCCTGAACCTCGGCCTCGCGAAGGACATAGAACCAAAGCGGAGTTTCGTTTTCGAAACCTCCGTCCGAAACGGCCTGCCCGGTATCGCCCGAAGTCAGCTCTGCGGTGGTCAGCGCGGTGATGCCGCCATAGCTGTCGGTGTTGAATTCCACGATACAGGCCTGAGCTGAAGGTAGGTTCAACCGATGGCCGCGACGAAGATTTCGGCGGGCAAGGTGCTTGAAGACACCGGATGGTTCGTTGCGCATATCGGCAAGTGGCGGTGCCAACTGGGTGTCGATCTTGCGCGCAAAGTGGTCGGGCTCGCTCGGGTTGTCGAGTGTAAACCGATCCCACTCGATGATCCAGTTCGTTGGTAGCGTGGGGTTATTGCCAAGCCCTCCGCCTCCGGTAAAGGCGAATAGCAGATCGAAGCCCGCTTGCGGCAATATTGGCGATGGTCCGCGGCCAAAGAACCGGTTGTGGTCATACGCGCCCCTCACCATCGAGTGGCCAAAGCGGAAGGCAGCAACAGAAAACTCGAATGGCAATGGAAGGTTTTCCGCAGGCAGAGAGCCTCCACTGGCTGTTTTCACTCGCTCGAAGAAAGCCGCATAACTTGCTGCACCGTTTGCGATGACTTCAGCCACCATGGCGGGGTCGCATACCTTGTTCAGGTAGATGTTCATCACAAGCCACTGATAATGCCAGCGCGTCAGCTTCTTGGCTTCTTCGAATACGGCCTCTTCTCCGGTGGGGGCACCCGCCTGTCCCCTAAGCCAGACGACAACGCGGTTATGGAACCGCAGGAACGCGGCGTGGAGTTGGGCAACCAGAAGATTCTCATCGTTGCGTGCGTCTCCGATAACTGCTGCGCGCCGGTTGATCACGCCATTCGAGGCAAACGCGTTTTCGATTGGAGTTCCCAGAATATCGCTTTCATGCAAAGTTCCTTGATCCAATAAGGTGCCGAGCCGAAGCAGGTCGCAGGCGTCATCCGCAGGCAGCGGGGGACGACCACCAACGTCAGTGGGTACGTCGAGACGCATCATAGCTGGAAATCCGGGCGACCGCATGGCGTCTTTCAGTTTGACTGCGGCAGGTCCATTGTCTGGTCCGTCACCATAAAGGCTGTCCAGTCCCAGCGATCCTTTTCGAAGGTTCAGCAGGGACGCCGTCACGGTACTTCTGGGCAATGGGTCCAGGGTTCCTCCGGCGGGTGGTTCGATTACTGACTGATCCCCCGAGGGATCCATGTTAGCCGTTATATCATGATCGATAAACTGGCCGAGGTAGGTGAATACAGGGGGAATATGGCTGTCTGCATGAGGTGGATCATTGTCGGCTTCGACCATCGCATCCGCCAACGCGTCCAGCTTTCCAATCGTCGTATCGTCAGTCGAAATTTCGGGCGCGTCGGGGAAGAAGTAACCAAAAGGTCCGCCCGGCGTTGAA
Source organism: Ruegeria sp. AI3 (assembly GCF_056541245.1). Lineage (NCBI taxonomy): Bacteria > Pseudomonadati > Pseudomonadota > Alphaproteobacteria > Rhodobacterales > Roseobacteraceae > Ruegeria > Ruegeria sp. AI3. Next base: position 373,714 of record NZ_JBQFYA010000002.1, on the reverse strand, counting down.
CCATCCTGCGGCATGGCCATAGCCCCGGCAGGAGCCGCGACCGGCGAGTTTGCCGTAGCCTGGGCATAGGATACGGCATCGGTGCGCACCGACGGCGCCAGACCTGCCATAGCCCCGGGGGCGGCTTGTGTGGATAGGATAATCTTTTGACCGTGACCGAGCGTGAAAAGCATTTCAGGATACCTCGCTTAGCGGCGAAGCCATCCGATTGCTTAAGAGATTTCATCTCAAAATAGAAATTGGTGTTTGTGACGAAACTAGTTAAACCGAACGACTTCCTTATATGAAAACAGACCGAACTAGGTTCTCTCGGTCCGAGTAAATACTAGCAGAAAATCGGTACAACTGAAAGTTGACCATGAAAAATAGGCAGTTTCCCGCCTCAAAACAGTTGGTTGCAGTTTGGTGGACTGTTCACAAATTTTGGCGCCAAGTCAAATGGTTGCGCATGGCGCAATCAAACTGCCAACGGTGTTATGCCCCCGGCAAATGAAGCCAGAATCGGAGCGACAAGTGCAAATCCGGCACGCAGGATTTCGCCCGTACCTTCCTTAAGCCCATGAGTGGCTTTCCAACCGGCGATATCAAAGGTTTCTTCGGTTCGCGAGCGCCCGCGGGCCCGCAGGGCAAGTCTTTTTACGCGGCTGTCCAGAACCAAAGCAACCGGAAGATAGAAGCTGAGCAGCAACAGGCAAAAATAGGTTCCGGTAAACAATGCAGACGCTTTGACCAGCGACCCGTAGGCGGCCTTTCCGCTGTCCTCTATAAGGGGCATGGGCCAGTACATCCAGCTTGAAGCAAAAAACATGCCGAAAGTCAGAATGAGGCTGGACAGGTACAATTGCTGCCGCATCTGATGCATGTTGGCGGCCAGTTCTTCGGCTCTCTCTTCGATATCAGGGCTGTCTCTGGAGGCCAGACATAGGATCATACCGGCAATCAGTGCCCCAACGGAAAGACCAGCAAGTGCATTGACGATGTCCAAAACCCGGTTGAACATTGAAAATACAGGGCTTTCACCGCAAGTGCCCAACAGCCAGGTGTCATTCGCGTTCATGCAACCGGGTAGCGAACCATTGGCCAAGGTCGTTTCAAAAACCGTTTTGCCGACCTGATAGTAAATCCGGGGCGCGGTGGATGTTGTAAACTGCTGGATTGTTGGCGTCAGTGCCAACAAAAAGACAGCCAAAGTCGTTACTATGGCGGCCACCCTGGTTTGCTGTTCCATCGGTCGCGCCAAACTGCGGGCCAGCACGGCAACGGCGAGAACGGCAAGCGCCGCAAAGAACCAAGATGCTGCAAGAAATCTGAGCCGGCCTACCGCTTCAAGCCATGTGTTCTGATCGCTCAGGATCTTAAGCGGGATATCCAGCTCCGATGCGATCATGTGATCTTGGATCAGCTTGTGAACACCGAATATCAGAACTGGAAGCAAAACAATCGAAAAATATCGCGGTTTCACCCGGCGGTTAGACATGTTCAACCTCATGAATTGCCGAAAACCCCTCTGAAATCCTTAACACAATTTCTGAAGTCAATCACCGCTTGACGGTCGACCATGTTGGAAGTCGCCGTTTTGAAGGACCAGACGACCCGTTTTAAGTACAGCGCCCAGATGCTTGGCATGAGTTGAGTTCAGGAGGAATTCTTCTGAATTTTGATTTGTTGTGATAAGATTGGCCAAGTCCCAGGATCGCAAGTTCTGACAAAACCATGGGTGTTGACGGAGCAAATAACCAGGAAAACGCTTCTGAAAAATCAGAGGCTCTACTCCTTTACGCCCGCAGCGGTGGGAACGCAGAGCGACCAGCGTCGCCCGAACCCAGAAGCAGACGGACCGGGGCCTGGTTCGCAGAACTTTTATCTTCGCTCATCAAAACCTCGGCCGCATTTTTTCTAGCATACCTGTTGGTTCAGAGCGTTGAACTGGATCTTAAGCGAGCGCAATTTACTGCGGACACGGCGGATAAGCTCAAGACCTACATTCTAGACCTAAACAGTGATGAGTTCGCGAATAGCGCTGAAAAATCCAAGGCGACCGCGCTCGCGCTAGGGGGCTTCGGCAGTGTTGCAGCATTTCCGCTGGTCCAATTCATCGACCATGGAAATGAGTTTCAGGTCAGCTGGGGAAAGTTGGGATTGGAACAGGCGGGACTGACAACTAACGACGAAACCTGCGAGGTCATCATCCGCGTGATTGATGATCCGACCCAAACTTTCAAGTGGGGGACGCGTAAGGCTGTTTCCGAAATCGCTGGCAGCGTAGGTTGCCTCGACGCTGTGGAACCGCTCGAACGCCTCGGCGCGGATTTGACAGATGCAGGGGTGCCCGCTGATGCGCAGCCGGAATTTCAAAAGGCAATTCAGGCGGCTTTGGCGCAAATCGAAAGAGCAAACCAAAGGGCGCAGAAATGGTGGATGTTCTGGTGAATTGCAAACCTTCTAAACAGAGCTTCTCGCAGATGTGCAGGGGAGTTGTGGTGGGCTTGATCGTAATCTTTCTTTTGGGTGAGGACGCGCATGCGGGGCTCCAGGGTTGCCCGGATGACACGGCAAGAAACGACAAATTGCTTATAGGTTCGATGGATATGGTCAGCCCGATCAGCGAACGCAGACGGCGCGCCTTGCTTGCTGCATTCGAAATGCACTTTGACAAGGCCGACGCCTCGCTTGGGTCTCTTGCAAAGGTGATCTACTGCCCGCAGCGTCAGTTGCGGGATCGAAATACCTATGATGCCGACGTCACAGGAGTTCTGAACGACGAACGGGTATTGCTAGAAGTCGGTGCCAGAGTCAGCGGGGGTGACATCATCGTGGCCTATGTGGTCATTCCTCTGCGCCACTACGGTTTCCATAACGTCGAGCCGCCCCGTATGCAGGGTTACCACGAGGCCCTCTACGAGCAGGCCCAGATCGATGCAGGGCTGGATAAACTGTTTCGGGGCAATGCCGAGTTGCGTCTGTTCTCTGCTTTGGCGCTGGGATTGCGGCACGAAAGGGCGGCTGACTCTGTGGTTCAAACCCAAGAGAAAAAGACAATGTTGTTACGTTCTCGTGCGTTTTATTGTGACGCGATCGGAACGCTTGACGCAGCAAAACCAAGGCCTGACTACCTTGGATTGGAGCCGGACGAATGGCAGGCGCTGGGCAATTTCGCTCGCGAAGGGGCGGATCGTGTTTATCGACAGACGCTGGACAGTTTTGGTGACCAGAGTACGCTTCCAATTCTTCGAGAAATTCGCGGAAGTGACGCTGACGACAAGGGACTCTGTGTTGATCCGCTTCCATCTCAAACCGATGGAGGAGGTCAATAATGGAACACGCAATCAGGTCATTCATGACGCGTGCAGGGTTGGCCGTTTCCGCTACCCTGTTGTCTCTGGCGGGCGTTGTGTCGGATTCACGAGCCGTTCAGGCTGGTGGATTTACCGCCTGCGAGTATCCGTTTGTTTTTGAGGACTCTGCAGCAAATATCGTTCCTTTGGAGTATCTGGCGACCTCGGCCGATGTGTCATCAGGTGACGGGGACCGACTGGCGAAACTACAGAAAACGGCACGACGGTTCAGCTGGCTTTTCAAACTGGATAGCTGGCATCAGCCGACCTATGGTAGTCTTGGAGTCGTCGCACATATGTTCCTAGATGGTGTTTGCGATCCTGACGTTGTTCTGGGCCTGTTATTGTCAGGCGGGGCGTCGCAGCCATTGCGTGAGGGGCAAATTCTGGTTTTCTTGCAGGGTCGCATTTTTTTGGAAGAGGACCAGATTTTCGTTCAGTCCAGACTCCGGGGGTTTCGCCGTCTCACGGATCAATACGAAGCCGTGCAACCTGTTTCTAATAACTTCGCCGAAGAATTTCTGCATGCTTACCTTGGCCAGTCCGGCGAGCCGATGTCGATTTCGATACCTGCGCTCGACGTGACTTTTGCACCGCGCGTGGTTTCCGAAGAGTTGTTCCAACGCATCGACACTACGTTTATCGAGGCCAGCAAAGTCTACAGTAGTCCTGATCTTGAGGCCTCCAGCGACGAGCTGCTCTTTGAGCCGAACGAGCGAAGAGCGTTCAGTGTTGAAATTGGGGCCGAACCTGGTTGGATCAAGGTGGATGACATGTTCGGCGGCCATCCCAACCAGGGATACATTCGCATCAACCCCGAAGCCTCGCATCTGTTCCATAGTAGCTTGCCCGAACTTGATTTTCTGAATGGTGCGCTCGGGTTTCTAAGGCTGCGGCAAAACCGGTTGTCCGATGAGTTTCCGCCTGTGTCCGACGGGACAGTGCAAATGGCACAGGCCGCGCTAAAGCGTTATCTGGAAAGTGAGTTGACCCTCAATGAACCGGAACTCAGGGCATTGGCCCATGCGTTGATAGGGTTCATTCAGGCTTCGGAAGAAAAAGACTGGATGGCTGCGCGCGTATCCTTTCTTGAGGCGGCGACGTTGTCCCCGACCGATACCCACTACCGCAACGCACTGGGCGTGACGGATGCCATGCTCTGCTGTTCACACGATGTCTCACCTCCTTACCGAGATCCCGCAAGATGGTTCGCAGATGCCCTGTCCGTAAACCCGGAAAACGGAGAGTCGCTGAGCAATTTGCTTCGCTTCCTGGAGTACCTGAACGAAACAAATCAAAAGCCGGATGGGATTGATACGACCAATTTGCCAACAGCCCTGGACGTGGTTCGAAAGGTCGCTGACCAGAATCCGGACCTGATGTCAAAAGGACAGCGCTAGGACGCGAAGGGGACCTAAATTCACCCCGGCTTTTCGATTGCGCTGCCAGAATTAGTATCTTGCCTGCCACCTATGCACGAGTTTACGGGCGCTCTGTTTCTTAAAAAGACAATTTCTGCTATGATCGCAGCATATTGTTGAAAGTTTATTGGGTGGTATTGAATGCGTGTCTACGAAGCGGTTGTCGCCGCGCTTGAAACCATTGGGGTAGACGCCGCTTATGGCGGTGCCGGCGAAAATGCAGCCGGTTTGATGCTTGCGCTCGACGCATCGGAAAAGATCAGGCCCATTATAGCCAAAAATGAACAGGGAGCGTCGTTCATGGCCTGCGGTCACGCGATGTTTACCGGAAATCTAGGCGTGTGTTTTGCCACTGCCGGTCCGGGTGCGTTCAACCTTATTTCAGGAATGTGCGTGGCTTTGACCGACAGCTATCCTTTGTTGGCGATCAGCGGGTATTCGACGGTGGCATGGCAGGGAAGGGGGGGATTGAACGAAACCTCTGGCCTTGCCCGCACTCCGGATTCGCGGATGATGTTTCGTGCTGCCACAAAAAAAGACCCGCAGTCCGGCGAACCGGCAGATTTTCTTGTAACCGACCCCGATGACTTGATCGATACGTTGCAAAAAGCCATCGAAATCGCATTTGAAGGTCGCCCTGGCCCAGTACATGTTGCCGTCGCAGAGGACATAACCGACCCCAAGATCGAAGTGTCCAACTTCAGGCCTCTGCGCATGCCGCAGACTGGTGTGACGCCTGATCCGGCTTCGCTGGATCGTGCTGCAAGCGTGTTGGAAAAGGCGATCAAAGCTGAGAAAAAAGTCGTGATGCTTGCCGGATTTGGGGCGATCCTGGCCGGAGCCAATGATGTCACCAAGGCGTTCATCGAGCGGTTTCAGATACCGTTGCTGACCACAATGGATGGAAAAGGGATCGTAGCCGAGGAAAACCCATTGGCTATAGGGCTCTATTGTGATTCAGGGCACAAGGCAGCGTGGGATCTTTTCGACGACGCGGATGTGGTGCTGGCGGTCGGCAACTCATTTGCGCAACATGCGACATTCGATTTTTTCGACAGATTGTTCGAAAACAAGACCCTGCTTCACGTCAACATTGACGCAGGTGAGTTTGACAAGTTCTACAAAGCTGATCACGTCGTTTTGGGGGATGCGAAACAGACCTTGCAAGGTCTGTATGATCGTTTAGACGCCTCGGTAGGACCCGTGCCGGAACGGGATTACCGGCCCAAGGATTACGATGAACGCTTCATCATTTCCCCGCAAAAGCAACTGCATCCGGGGGAAATGGTTCAAAAGATTTCGCAAATGCTGCCGCCGGGCGGTGTTGTGTTGGCAGACGCTGGCGCACATGCGGCCTGGGCCGGCTACTATCTTGAGTTGAAAGAAGGCCAGAATTTTAGAAAACCCGGAACCTATGGTCCGATGGGGATCGGGGTGTGCGGAGCGATCGGTGTAAAGTATGCCGAGATGAATCGTTCGGTCGTAGCTGCTGTTGGTGATGGTTCTTACCTGATGACCGGGTTCGAATTGATGACGGCCGTGCAATACAACATTCCAGTGGTTTGGGTCATTTTCAACGACTGCGAATTCAAGCTGATCAAGCTGTATCAGCTGTCTGCTTTCTTCAAAACAGGGCTCGTCGAATTCGACAATCCAGACTACGCCGCCTACGCCCGAGCCTGTGGCGCAGATGGATACGTGGTCAACAAGCTCGACGAGTTCGAGAAGGCGTTTGCGGCGGCTCTGGCAAGCGGCAAACCGACCCTCATTGACGCGCGGATTACACGTCTGGCGTTGCCGAATTATTCACCCCATCCCGAAGGTGTGCTTGCCGCGATCTGGCAAGGCATTCGTTCAAGGTTCGGGTTGTAGACAGGAGGCCACCATGGACGGTAGCTCGGATTCCCTGCGAAAATGGCGCGAAGTGTATGTCGGAGGCTCGCCCGAGGCAGAGTTGAAAGAGACAAAACAGCTTGCCGAACTGATGATGGCAGCACAGCAGAAGTCTGCAAAGGCTGGCAAAGCGCCCAAGGTCGAGCGCGCCTTTCATAAAAAGGCAATCGCCGCATTTGAAGGCGCTGAATTGAGGTTTGTCGACGACCTGCCAGAGGACCTTGAGGTGGGGTTCGCGATACCCGGCAAACGGTATCCAGCGATGGTGCGGATTTCCAACGCATCGTCGCAAACCCAATCCGATGAAGAAAAAGACCTGCGTGGATTGGCAGTACGCGTTCGCGATGCTGACGGCGTTGACCATGACTTACTGGCCACGAATTTTCCTGTTCCCCACGCGCGCAATGCCCGCCAGTTCGTGGTCTTCGCACATGCGGTGTCCGGTGGGAGGTTGTCAAAGCTAGTGGGGTTGATGCGCCTGTGCTTTGTTCTGGGCTTCTCTGAAACACGCCGGATGCTTGACAACGTGCGGACAGCACTCAGGGAATGTGACAGCGTAGCGATGGAAAGCTACTGGAGCCGCGGGGCCATTGCCTGGGGAAACGAAGCGGCGCGGTACGTTTTCAAACCGGCACCGGATGCGCCGGCGGTGAAGGGTACCCACTCTGGCGCGTCGCGTCTGTCTTCAGAATACGCCACACGTCAGGCAAATGGTGATGTGGTGTTTGACCTGTTCGTTCAGCGGTTTGTTTCAGAGGATCAAACACCTATCGAAGACGCGGCGCATGAATGGGACGAACGGGTCAGCCCGCCTATAAAGGTGGCGGAATTGGTAATGCCTCAGCGCGATCTGTCGTCACCGCAGGCCCTAGCCGAGGCGCTGAAAATCGAGCAACTAGGGTTCAATCCGTGGAATACAGCGGAAGAGTTCCGTCCTTTGGGAAACTTGAACCGCGCGCGCAAAGCGGCTTATGACGCATCCGCCTCGCACCGGCAGGGCAAACGGTTCAAGGCCGCACCGCCTCCGGTTCAGAATAGAATCTTCGGAACGGCCGCGCGATCCGTACTGCGCGCCGTTAACCGCAGGATTCCGTGGCACAAAATTCCGTTTCTTTTGGTTCAGCTGCTCAATCTCGACGCGCTCAGGTATGATCTGAGGCAAAAGAATCTCATTGACACCGATCCGGAAGAAACCGTGCCAAGCGCGCGCGCGGTGCCGCCTGAACCTGCCCCCGAACATCGCGTTTACCGTACTCATGACGGCACATATAACGATCTGTCGGATCCGACGATGGGTGCGGCGGGCGCAACCTTTGGCAGAAACATGCCATCGCAGGCCCAGCCAGACGGCAGCCCCAACCCAATTGAGGTAGCCCGGAAGTTGATGGACAGACAGGCCTTTATCCCTGCCAAAATCCTGAACATCCTGGCGGCCTCGTGGATTCAGTTTCAAGTCCATGACTGGGTATCGCACGAGCGGCGTAAACTGGGCGAAGATGATGACGTCGTTCCTGTCCCAGATGGCTACCCTGATTGGAAGAACCGCCCGGACGGAGAGCCGGAACGTAGTATGCGCATCGCCGGAAACATCCCGAAAGAGGGGGCAGATGATCCGATCCTGTTTGCAAACGAGAACTCTCATTGGTGGGATGGCTCGCAAGTTTATGGCGTCAACTCCGAGGCCGCGAAAAAACTTCGTAACGGACCCAAGCTAAAGCTGACCAAAGACGGCTACCTCCCTTTGAATGTGAAGGGATTTGAGCTGACCGGCTTTAACGAAAGCTGGTGGCTGGGGCTGTCGACCCTGCACACGTTGTTTGCCCGAGAGCACAATGTTCTTTGCGACGAGTTGCAGCGCGAATACCCTAACATGGACGAAGAACGGGTGTATCAAACCGCCCGCCTCATCGTGTCGGCCCTGATCGCGAAGATCCACACGGTCGAATGGACGCCAGCCATACTCGGCACCGAAGCGCTGGATATTGGAATGAACACCAACTGGTACGGCCCGCCTAAGTCGTGGTTGACGCGCCTGGGCATCTGGTTGACTGACGTTCACGCGCTTAAAGGTATCCCGGAAACTGAGCCTGATCACCACACCGGGCGCTACGCCCTGACGGAAGAATTTGCGACGGTTTACCGAATGCATCCATTAATCCCGGACGATTACATTTTCTATGATTTTCAATCCGGCAAGGAAAAAGCGCGCCGTGGCTTTCTGGAGATTCAGGGCGAAGAGACTGACCAGCAATTGCGAGAGCTTGGCCTGCGCGATTGTCTTTATTCTCAGGGTATTGCCCATCCCGGTGCGATCACATTGCACAACTTTCCGAAATCCCTACAACACCTCGAACGTTTTGATGAGCTGATCGATTTATCGGTGGTAGACATCGTCCGCACGCGCGCCCGTCACGTACCGCGATACAACGCGTTCCGCGAAGGGCTGCACATGCCTCGTGTTACCAACTGGGATGACCTGACGGCCAACCCCGAGACTAATCAAATACTAAAGGATCTCTATGGCGATATCGACAAGGTCGATACGGTGATTGGCCTGTTGGGAGAAACCCCGCCTGACGGATTCGGATTCTCGGACACGGCGTTTCGTGTCTTTATCCTAATGGCGTCGCGCAGGTTGCAGTCGGACCGCTTTTTGACCACAGACTTTCGACCGGAAATCTATACGCCGCTTGGGATGGAGTGGGTGGCGAAAAACGGTATGAAATCCGTTTTGCTGCGGCATTTCCCCGAGTTTGCAACAGTTCTGCCAAAGAATGCGACGGCCTTTGCGCCCTGGAATGTGGTTGAGGGGGAATGAAATGCCGAAGGACAAAGTTCAAAATGGGCTGAACGCCTTTCTGAATGCCCCGCTGGCGCAGACGTTGTGGAACCGCAGAACCAAGCGTGTCAGCCGCGGTTCGAATGTAGTCGCCGGTTCGCTCAGTTGGGAATCTCAGAATGAGCGCTCGCCACTTTCACCGCTGCAAGAGGCGATCCTGATTGCCGCAACCGGCGTTACGGGCCTGACCATGCCTGACCGGCCGTTTTTCGACGACGAAAGCGGCGATCCGATCATGTCGAAGCCGAACCTTGTGATGGAGGGGCGCACCGCTGGTAGCCCGGACAATGCACAAGGTACGCATTTCTTTATGATTAATGACAGTGGTACCTACTTTCTGCGCAGGCTTGAACCTCTTGAAGGTGGGACCGAAAGCTGGACGCCCGAGGTATTGATCCTGCGTGCAGAACAGGCAAAAGTGCAAATTCTGGACCGGCGTGTTGACGTGCCCGAAGGGATGCGTGATTTTCCGGCTTACCTCGATTCGAATCGCTTTTTGTCAAACACTCCGGGTTCGACCATTTTCTTCCCGGTTGTGGATCTATCTCACCAATACATCAACGCGTTGATGTACATTCTAACGCAGCCTGACAAGGCGCGGCCAGTCATCGTGGATGACCGAAATTTTTATCGGCCCGCTGGTGTCAAAAAGTGGATCGACAGGGGTTTTCTGAACCCGGATATCAAGATTCCGCTGGGGATCTTGGGCCAAATGCGCACACAGATCGAGGCTGATCTACTGGTGCAAAACTTGTTTCTTGTGACCGAGGCTCTGGGTCTGGGCGGCTGGATTCACGCCGCGATATCTCCACCGGTTCTGATGGGCGATCCGAAGTTCAGCGACAGATTCGGTACGATGTTGGGGTTTGACTATGTCACACCCAAATGGCGACTGATGGATCTGCTACGCTGGCATACTTTGCCGGTTGCGGCGATGAAGCATGTCCGTGCCCATGCGGTGGGATTGCGCCATCATGGAGAGCACCTGATCAAGGGTAAATGTCCGCCTTATTATTCGTCTATGTCCGAGGCAGTTGATGCAGTTGTTGAAGGCAAGTTCGGTTCCGACGGTATTTACAAGAACGACGCGCTGTTCAGCCAAATCTACAAGGGCGATTTTGGTGCCAAGTATCTGGAAGAAGCGGGTGAATACGAGCAGGACATAATCGAATGCGCCCGCGATATCTGTACGTACGTTTACGAAACACACGGGCGATTCCCGGCTCATTGCGAAGCAGTTCACGCACCTGGTGTTTGGCTTCAAACGCATCGGGTCGAGAACGAATACTACGACGCTTATTTCCAGAACGGCCTAACATCCGCCCAACGCGCTCACGACCTGAATTGGCCGAGCTGAATTGGGAAACCAGTCTTGAATTTGACTTTACATTGGTGAGTACCTCGGGGCCGTTGCAAACTCACACTAGCAAATCGAGCCCTGCTGTCACCGTGCCCTCAAATATTGGGGATGTGTAGCAAACTATGAGGCCTAATTGACGAACACGCAAATTCGGTTTTTTTGTTCTCAGAGATTTAGTCCTCCAATAGGTTTCAACTTGATTTCTTAGAAAGGCTGCCATGGCCTTGTCAGAGGAACTTGGGTTGAGCGGGGCAGGGGTGTTGCGTAGCCTCCGATTTTGAAAAGATTATCGCCTTTCAAGTATTTCAAAACCAGTCCCGAGATGATCCGCCTTGCAGTGATACCATACATCCGTTTCCCGCTTTCGCTTCGGAATTTCGAAGACTTGTTGCACGAGCGAGGCATCGACGTGAGGCACGAAACTGTCCGATATTGGTGGAACAGGTTTGGCCCGATGTTTACTGCTGAAATCCGAAGAAAGCGTGTTCGGTAAATGAGAGCATACTTCAAATGGAAGTGGCACGTGGATGAGGTTTTTGTGAAGGTGAATGGCAAGCGGCACTATCTTTGGCGTGCTGTTGATCAAGAAGGTGAGGTGGTGGAAGCCGTTGTCACCAAACGCCGAAACAAAGCTGCAGCGCTGAAATTCCTCAAGACACTGACGAAGCGACACGGTAAGTCGGAAACCGTCGTCACGGATCGCTTCGCATCGTACCGGGCCGCTCTCAGAGAGCTTGGCGCTACCGAAAAAGAAAGGACGGGTAGGTGGCTCAACAATCGCGTTGAGAACTCGCACCTGCCATTCCGACGAAGAGAACGCGCGATGCAGCGTTTTAAGCGTATGCGAAGTTTGCAGAAGCTCGCCTCCGTCCATTCCTCGGTCTACAACCATTTCAACCAAGAAAGATCGCTAGCCAGCCGAGACACCTTCAAGCTGACTCGAGCCGCCGCTCTCGCAGAGTGGCGCGAACTCAGTGCGGCATAAAGGGCAGCGCTACTGGCCTAGCTGAGACTAGTTAGAATTTGTCTGACGGCACCTTCGAGTGTTCCTCGTTGATTGGAATAGACGGCAGCTTTATCAGCCTAGCTGAGGCTGGTTCAAATTAGTTGACAGTACCTTAGCTGAGAAGCTGAAACACAGGAACCGTTCCGGTCAGTCCTTTGAATTCTTGATCCCGTAAAAATCGCGTTTTCTTGGATGTTCCTAACGCTTCGACAACCGACGCATCGACTAGTGTTTCGGCAGCTCGCGCGTGTTCACATAGGCGAGCTGCAAGATTTGGCACTTCTCCAATGGCCGCATAGTCAAACCGGCCTTCAAATCCGATACAGCCAATAGTGGTTTCACCCTTGGCGATACCGATCCCGAGACCCAAGCGCGATCCCTCCTTTTGAAAGGGTCCAAGCGCGTTTGCGACCGCAGCATGCAGCTCGCTCGCAAAGGTGACAGCCTGACCCGTAGGATCGCGTGCCCGGAGCGGGGCATTAAACAGCACAACGATGCCATCGCCCAAGAAACGTTCAAGTGTGCCCTGGTGTCGTTCAATCAGTGGACCTGCGCAATTGTGAAATACGTTGAGGGCTTCGAGTACTACTTGAGGATCAGAGGCTTCCGTAAAGGTCGAGAATCCCCTTAGATCCGCAAACAAAACGACGATGTCCGCTCTTCGGTTCTTAAGAATAGCGCTGTCATCACCAACCGAAATAATTTCTTCTGCCACTTGCCTTGGTAGAAAACGGCGCAAACGATTGAACCGCTCAATCTGACCAATCTGTTGATTTACTCGTTTTTCGAGTTCCTTGTTCCAGCTCTGCACTTCGTCATGCAAAGCTTTTGTTCGGAGCATGGAACGTACACGAGCAAGGAGTGCGACTGTGTCAACTGGTTTGGTAAGATAGTCATTTGCACCAGCCTCAAGCCCTTGCACCATATCTTCAGTGTTCGAACGAGCTGTTACCAGAACCACCGGAATAAAGGGGAGTATGGGATCCATTCTCAATCTTCGACAGACTTCGAAACCGTCCAGCTTAGGCATCATTACGTCTAACAAGATCAAGTCGGGCGACAAATCAGTAGCTTTTTCTATAGCGTCTTCGCCATCTACGGCCTCGGCAGTACTATAACCATGCGCGCTAAGTCGCATTGTCAGCAGGTTGCGATTGTCCTGCTTGTCATCGACAATCAAAATGAGTGGTGGGTCTTTCATTTTTTCATTCAGACCTGTCCAACAAAGGTAATGACTTTGGCCAACAGAGCACGCGGACTGTAAGGCTTGGTAACATAGTCATCACATCCGGCTTCCCGTGCTTTTGTTTCGTCGCCAGACAAAGCAAAGGATGTTACCGCGATGATTGGTATGTTCGCGCCTATTGGATGCTTCTTTATCTGGCGGGTGGCATCGTAACCGTCTAATTCTGGCATCTGGATATCCATCAAGATTAGATCGGGCTTTTCAGCAATCGCTCGGTCTACTCCTTGCGCTCCGTTTTCGGCCTCCAGCACTTCGAAGCCGTGACTGCCTAGAAGGTCTCGAAGTATTCGTCTGTTGTCGGCCTGATCTTCTATGACAAGTATTCTTTTAGACATGCTCAGCTCCTCGTAGCCTGAACGGGGAGTACAACAGTGAATGTCGAACCGTTGCCAAGGCTGCTGGCGACTTCAATTCGCCCACCGTGCATTTCTGCGATCTTTTGAGAGATAGATAGACCGAGACCAGTACCCCCGGCGGCACGCGTAGACGAGGCGTCAGCCTGTTTGAATTCCAGGAAAACCTCGTCAATTTGCTCTGAGGAAATTCCAACTCCCGTATCAGTTACGGTTACTACAAACCGTTGATCACGACGCGCCAAGTTTATTTCGACGTAACCCTTGTCAGTGAACTTTACCGCATTTCCGACGATGTTAAGTAAGACCTGTCTAATACGACCCGCGTCGCCACGCCCAGTGGGGAGTCCGCCTTCTACTTTGGTGCGGATTTCCAGTCCCTTGCTCGCTGCTATAGGCTCAACCGTGGAAACAACGTCGTTGAGGATCTCAGACATCGAATATGTGTCCAGTGTCAGTTCGAGTGCTCCAGCTTCAATCTTCGAAATATCCAAAACATCGTTGATCAATGACAGTAGCATTTTGCCGTTCACTTGAACCCGATGCAGCGGATCGTCGATTTTTTTGGGCACCGGACCATAAATTCCATCCCGGATCATTTCGGTGTATCCGAGGATCGAATTCATCGGAGTTCGCAATTCATGGCTCATATTGGCGAGAAATTGCGACTTGTGTAGGTTTGCAGTCTCAAGCTCATCGTACAACGTACCCAAACGCTCTGTCATACGATTGGCGCTGCGGGCGAGATCTCCAAGCTCGTCGGTGCTCTTGATATTAGCTCGGGCGGTAAAGTCGCCTTGAGCAACTTTTCTTAGCGTGACCCGGATTTGCTCAATCGTGCGGATCAAAGACTTGCTGAGTAGGAAGCCAAGCAAAATCGCAATAACGACTGCAATCCCAGCTGAAGCAAGCACCATTCGCCACGATTGATCAAACGCGTTTTGGTTAATCAAAGCTTTCGAGCGCATACCATCGCGCAAAAGCAGGTATCGTTTCTCAATCAGATTATCCAAAGACTTAATTATTGGGACCAGCTGCAACTCGAATATTGATTTGGCAGCTACAATCTGCCCAGCTTCATATCGCTCAACGATATCAAGTCCTATTCGTTTTATTTCTTGAGTCTTTCGCGACACATCCGCGATTTCATCGTCGGAAAAAAGGCTGAGATCCGGTTGATCTCTTGTCTCAATGAGATGACCAAGCGACTGAATAACATGCAGCTTAGCTTCAAAGAACCCTGCACTGTCGCCAAGCATGGTGTTGCCTCCAGTTTCTGCAAAAATTGCTGTTCCATTCAACCAGATTTCTTGCAGACTGCTTTCAAACACCTTTAGATTTGATAGCCGTACCTGATCTTGAAGCAACTCAGCAGTTCGAAGGTTCGCTTTGCGCAACTCAGATAGCCCGGTGAACGCCAGTATTAGCATTAACCCGACAATTCCAAGTAGCGCGACCAGCAACTTGGTTCTTATCTTTATGTGAAACCCGCTGTGCGAATTGGTAGAGGTTGCATTTGCGTTATCTGCGGCTTTCACGAAATCTGAAGTTTCGGCAGTCATGCAATCGCTCCCGACAGTATTGATCGGATACGCAATTGACTAATTATGCATCAGAAATGCCAGATCACAAAACCATTGAAGAAGCACAGGGAATTTGAATAGTTATGCCTATGGGTAATAGCTTTTTGTGAATGGACCTTCCGGCTCGTTGCCGACACTTGCTTCTACCATTGTGAAATCCCGCTGTCGGCAAATTCACCGTACAAAGCTGCGGTGTTTCGATATCAGTTAGGCACTTTGGGAGTGAGGGCGATGGCACTCAAACTGCACCCGAAAGTACCTTCGTCGCAATTCGTCCTCGGTGACGGTTTGGATCGCACTGATGGCTTTGATCTTGTTTGGGCTGATGCGCGATGTAAACTTTTGCAGCGCCTACAATTTCTCGTCTTTCCTGAATTACAATGCGATGTTCATTGCGATCGCGCTGGGCGCGTGTCATGACTTGCGAGAGTGATTTGTGGGTCGGATCTGTAGCGGCCTATTTCGGCCCAAGCGGAATTCAGGTTGCGTTGCCGGGGGCTGGCCTGACCCTTTTAGGCCTCGGGTTTTGGATCTGGGCAACCCCTCGAAGACATTGGATGGGAATTGTCGGCCATCGCGTCCGTGCTGGTGGGCGGCACTTTGTTGACGGGCGGGATGGGTTCGATCCTTGCGACGGTGGCCGGTGCGCTGTTGCTTGGGCTGGTCTTCAACGTTTTGAACTTTGAAAACGGTCAAGGCACCATCAGTTTCAGTGCCTATTGGCAGATGGTCATACTTGGAGGCTTTCTATTTGCGGTGATCCTTTTACAGTCTCGGGTTATTGCCAGGCAGCAGAAGGTCTTGGGTTCATGAATCGCATAGAAAGTGTTTCAGCGCGGCTGTTCAACGTTCCGCTCGCAGAGGTCCTCGTCGATGCTAAACATGGGGATCACACGTTTTTTCAACTGATCACAGTTACTATTCAAACCTCGGATGGGGTCGAGGGGGTCGGATATACTTATACGGGGGGCAAGGGTGGTCATGCCATCCTGGCGATGATCCAGCATGATCTGGCACCGTTCCTTGTAGGACAAGACGCTGAACAGATCGAAAGCCTGTACGACGCCATGCAGTGGCATGTACACTACGTCGCGCGGGGCGGGATCGCCTCCTTTGCCATCTCGGCCGTGGATATTGCATTGTGGGACATTCGGGGCAGAACACAAAATGCGCCATTGTGGCAGATGGCCGGCGGAGCGTCCAAACGGTGCAAGGCCTACGCCGGTGGGATCGACCTGAATTTCTCGTTAGAGAAACTGCTGCGCCAGACCGAAGGGTACCTTGCGCGAGGGTTCAACGCAGTCAAGATCAAGGTCGGTCAACCAGACCTGGCCGACGATCTTGCGCGTGCCCGGGCAGTGCGCGAGATGCTGGGCCCGGACCGTTTCTTCATGGTCGATGCGAATTACTCTATGACCGTCGAACAGGCCATCGTGGCTGCCAGAGGGTTTGCCGACTGCGATATTTTGTGGTTCGAGGAACCGATTGTTCCAGACGACTACAAAGGTTATGGCCGAATTGTCGAAGCGACGGGCGTTCCCCTCGCCATGGGTGAAAACCTGCACACCATTCACGAATTCGAATTCGCCTTTGATGACGCGAAGCTGAGTTTCATCCAACCCGATGCCTCAAACTGCGGTGGGGTAACCGGCTGGCTGCGCGTGGCCGCGCTGAGCGCACAGCACGGCATTCCGGTTTGCAGCCATGGGATGCAGGAGCTGCACGTCAGCCTTGTTTCTGCGCAACCCAACGCTGGCTGGCTAGAAGTACACTCATTCCCGATAGACCAATACACGACCCGTCCGCTGGTTGTGGAAGACTGTCTGGCCGTCGCCCCGGATACCCCGGGAACCGGAGTGGAATTCGACTGGGACAAACTGAATGCGGAACACAGGGAGATGCATACATGACGACCCAGACGATCTCTGCGGCATACTACAGGGGAAAAAAGAGCTTTGCTGTAGAGCAAGCCCAAGCGACGGATCCAGGCCCCGGCGAAGCTGCCATTCGCGTTGCCTATTGTGGGATTTGCGGGACGGATATGCACGTCTACCACGGCAACATGGATGCCCGTGTCGGCCTGAACCGGGTGATTGGGCACGAGATGTCAGGTGTCGTCGAAGCGGTGGGCGAGGGCGTCGATACGGTCGAACCCGGCCAGAAGGTCGTTGTCCGACCGCTTGATCACTGCGGAGAATGCCCCGCTTGCAAACGGGGGCATCAGCATATCTGTCAGAACCTCAAGTTTCTCGGCCTCGATACCGATGGTGCCATGCAAGAGATCTGGACCGTTCCGGCCCACACGTTGCACGTTCTTCCGGACGACTTGCGCATGGATCACGCGGCGCTGATCGAGCCAGTCGCCGTTGCCTGCCACGATGTGCGCTTGTCTGGCCTGCAACCTGGAGAGGACGTTGTCGTCATCGGCGGCGGCCCGATCGGCATCCTGGTTGCCATGGTTGCCCGGGATGCGGGCGGAAATGTCGTGATTTCCGAAGTGAATCCGAACCGTCTGGCGATAGCTGAAAAACTTGGCTTTGACACGATCAACCCAACCGAAACCGATCTGGTGTCCAAAATCAACGCGCGCACAGGCGACAAAGGGGCAGATGTGGTTTTCGAGGTGTCGGGAACGCAGCCCGGTGTTGATGCGATGGCCGCCGTTGCCGCGACGCGGGCTCGGATCGTTATGGTCGCGATCCATGCTCAAAAGCCCCAGATTGACCTGTTCCAGTTCTTCTGGCGAGAGCTGCAACTGATCGGTGCTAGGGTCTATGAGCCAGAGGATTACGAGAAAGCCATTGCAGTTGTCGCCTCGGGCGGAGTGGACGCGGATGTCGTGATTACTGACGTCAGCCCTCTAGCAGACATTCAGGCCGCGTTTGAAGCGCTGGATCGCAGTCCAACCGCAATGAAAAGCCTGATCGAAGTAGGACCGCGTTCATGAGTGTTTTGCAAAGTTTCGACCTGACGGGAAAGACGGCCCTTGTTACTGGGTGCAAACGCGGTATCGGGCGCGGCATGGCCGAGGCATTGGCATCGGCCGGAGCCGATATCATCGGAGTGTCCGCCTCGCTCGAGCTGTCCGGGTCGGATGTCGAAAAAGCTGTGACGGCGATGGGGCGCAAGTTCCGGGCGTACCAGTGCGACTTCTCGGATCGCGCCGCGCTGCATGGGTTCGTTGATACGTTGAGGGCCGACGGACAAACCCCTGATATCCTTGTCAACAATGCCGGCACGATCAAACGCAAACCCGCCGCCGAACACCCGGACGACTGGTGGGACGAAGTGATTGAGGTGAATCTGTCCTCGCAGTTCGTTCTGTCTCGCGAGATTGGCAAGGACATGCTGGTGCGCGGCTCTGGGAAGATCATCTTCACTGCATCGCTGCTGACATTTCAGGGCGGCATTACTGTGCCGGGATATGCGGCCTCGAAAGGTGGGATTGGACAGCTGACCAAGGCTTTGGCCAACGAATGGGCCGGGCAGGGCGTGAACGTGAATGCGATTGCGCCTGGCTACATCGCGACCGACAACACCCAAGCGCTGCGGGATGATCCGGTCCGGTCGAAGTCGATCCTCGAACGAACACCCCAAGGCCGTTGGGGTACGCCTGATGACTTTGCCGGACCGGTGGTCTTTCTGGCCTCTGCCGCGTCGGACTTCGTCAACGGTGAAATCCTTGTCGTCGACGGGGGCTGGATGGGGCGGTAGCAACGTCAACGCTCTATGTGACCCAAAGCATCAAGTCCCGATATAGTGCGCCTTCAATCGGCGAGTTTTTGGCGCCTCTCGATGTTCGAACAGGTACAGGCTTTGTACGCGACCCAGCGGAAGCTGCCCCTGTTCGACCGGAATGGATATCTGAGTTTGCGTCAACAGCGCCCGCAGATGCGATGGAGCGTTGTCGTCCTCGGTCGGGCGGTGGTGATACTTGCCTGGTGACTTTGGTACGAGTTTCTCGAAGAACGTCTCGATATCCCTGAGCACTTCGGGATCGGCATTGGCCTGCACCAACAACGCAGCCCCCGTGTGGACGCACCAAAGGGTCAGCAGGCCCGACACAAATTCATGTTCGGACACCGCTCGCTGAACGATCCCGCTGATGTCGGTGAGGGATTTGCCGGGCGTTTCAATGGACAGATCAAAAAAATCTTGCTTCATCCAGCAGGCCCTTTCATTAATTTTACGCGAAGGCGCTCAGCTTTCTACACCCCATTTGGCATTCAGCATTGGGGATCAAGCTTCTGATTTTGAACGCATATTGACTGCACGTTCATGCAAACAGACTTTTGAACTTGTCCACACACAGACGAAATCCATCTTCGAAGTTTCCGTTGCCGGGGTGATAAACACTCTCGAAGGAAATGACGCCATCATAGCCGTCGGATCTGAGCGCGTCCGCGATGGGTTGGAACAGAGGCGCAAGCTGACCTTCCCCCATACGGCGCACTTCCAGCGTCGCCTTCGGCGTGTCGACCTTTACGTCCTTGATGTGAATGTGACCCAAGTAGCCTCCGCGCAGTTCTTCATAGCCGTCCGGGTACGCCAATTCGTGGCACCAGCAGTTGTTTCCGGGGTCCCACAGCACTTTCAAACTGTCTTTTGCGTCCAACTCGTCAATCAGCCTGCGGGCTGTAAAGTTGGAATTGACCAGCGTGCCGTTTCCGGTTTCCACAACGAGAGTCACACCCTCAACTCTTGCCAGTTCAACTGCCGGCGCGATCAGAGGCGGCATCGTGTCCCATACCCCATGCGCCACGTTCCACTTCTCGGCGCCGTTTTTTCCCCAGAGTATCTGCTCCTTTCGTTGGGTCATGATCCGAACAAGAGGAGACCCAACAACATGAGCCATGTCGATCACGCGTTTCAAAGCGTCCATGTGCCGAGTGTGCAGGTCGTCGCCGGGTCTGTTGGCAGCTGTCATCCCTGCAAAGATATGGCGCGACAGACACGACACAGGTTTGCCCCGGTCGCGCAAGAGCGCGTTGATCTCGGCAATTTCCTGCGGGGAATGGTCTCCGACCTCCGTATCGCCAACGAATTGAAGCTCTGCATAGTCCAGACCGAATTCGTCCATTACGTCCACGGCATGCCGCAGATCGCGGGAAATGCCGTCGCAAATTACACCTAATTTCATGTTCGGTCCCCTCAGCGATGCAATTCAGCGCCAACGATCTCTTCGATGACGCGGGTACATACCCAGTTGTCGCCGTTCGGGTATTTGGTTTTTCCGGCGTGAAAGATCTGCATTGCGGATGACGCTGTGTGCATGGGAACGCCTAACGCACTGGCCAGTGCGAGAGAGATCGTCAGATCCTTGTGCATGGTTGCGATATGGCTGCCGGTAGCTTCGAACTTGCGATCAATGATGTTTTCAAGGGCGGTATTCACGACTCCACACCCTGCGCTGGACGAGGAGAACACATCAAGCAAGGCCTGACCGCTGACACCGGCTTTGGCCGCCAGGGCTGCAGCCTCGAACGTGGCGGAAAAGATTGATCCGATAAGGGATTGGAGGCAAGCTTTCACGGTTTGCCCGTCGCCGGCGTTTTCTCCGACCCGATGAATGGTAGCTGACACTGCCTGCATTACTTCGGCATTTCGATCCAGCACATCCGCAGCACCCGCAGCCATCATCGTCAATGTGCCGTTCTGCGCGCCGGGAAACCCACCCGAAACCGGGGTGTCAATCAGGTGGATGCCCGAACCTTCCATGTCTTGCCCGATCGCGCTTGCTTCGGCCGGGGTAATGGTCGCCGACAGGATGACCGTTCCGCCTTTGGCCATGTTCGCAATCAGGCCATCTTCACCCAATATGACATCGCGGGCCTGATCTCCGTTCATCACCATGACGAACACACTGGCCGCGTGACGGCCAACCTGTCCCACGCTGTCCTTGGCCAGGCCGCCCATGTCGGTAAATGCCGTCATGCGTGTCTCGCTCAGGTCGAAACCGGATGTTTCAAAGCCATTCTTGATCAGGTTCTTGGCAAGGCCGCTGCCCATGTCGCCAAGACCGATTACGCCTGCTGTTTTCATTTTGAATCCTCCCGTTTTCTGCCATTTCCGTATGGCAGACGTTTCGAAAAATGATGCCCAATCGCATCGGTTTTCGCGGGAGTTTCACGCGTCTTGAACAGACGTCGGGCGAGTCCGGAAGACACCCCGCTGCCCGTTTACGTACCGTAAGTAAACGAAGAATGCGGCGCTCAGGCAAGCAAAGAAGTGTTGCGGGCGGAAAGAAACTGTCTGATCAGACGCGTTACGAGAATGCCGCCATTATTCCGCGCAATTCCGCCAGCCCGCGCATTCGTCCGATCAGCGGATAGCCAGGAGTGCTGTGTCCACCAAGATCGCTCAGCAGTTCTTGTCCGTGGTCGGGCCGCATCGGAATTTGCCAGTCGTCCCGCCTCTGGGATTTGCGGCGGCGCTGTTCGTTCATCAACTCGCGAATGGTGCCGACCATGTCGGTGTCGCCCTCCAAATGCGGAGCCTCAAAAAAGTCCGGCTTCTGACTGTCTGATCCTGCGATGCGTTGGGTATTCCGCAAGTGAACAAAGTGAATCCGGTCGCCATGCCTGCGCACGAAGTCCGGCCCATCGAATTCGGGGGACACTCCCAGCGATCCGGTACACAAGGTTGCGCCGTTCGCCTGCAAATCAACCGCATCTAGAACGGTGCCGTAGTCATCGGTGCTGGACATGATCCGCGGCAGACCAAGCAAGGAGAACGGCGGATCATCCGGATGACAGCACAAGCGTAGTTCCAGTTCTTGGGCGACTGGTGCGACTTCTGACAGGAAGTCGATCAGGTTTGCGCGAAGCCGGTCACGGTCTATATGAGCATAGGTCTGCAACAAAGCGCGCACGTCCTGCACGCTCCACTGATCGTTGGCGCCGGGCAGCCCCGCAGTGACATTGTGTTGCAACTGGGCCTTGGATTCATCCGACATGCGCAAGAAGCGATCCTTGGCCGTTTGCTGGACGACGCTGGAATAGTCTTCGGACGCGCCCGGTCGCTTGAGAATATGTATGTCGAAAACAGCAAAATCGGTCAGGTCGAACAGCATGGCCGTTCCGCCGTGCGGCTGCGGGGCGCGAAGGGCGGTGCGCGTCCAGTCCAGGATTGGCATGAAGTTGTAGCAAACGACTTTGATGCCACGGGCGGACAGGGACCTGAGGCTGGACTTATACGCCTGCAGATGTTCAGCCATGTCTGCGGACTGTGTTTTGATCGCCTCGGAGACGGGCAGGCTTTCGACAACGTCCCAACTGTACCCGGCAGTAGCCAGAACTGCCTGCCGATCGGCGATGCTCGGTTCGTCCCAGGGTTGTCCCGGGGGGATGTGATGCAGTGCGGTGACGATGCCCTGAACCCCGACTTGATGGAGATCGGCCAGGGCGATCGGATCATCGGGTCCGAACCAACGCCAGCATTGTTTCATGGCAGCCATCCTTCATACAGCGGGTGATCGGGCCTGATGGGAAGGGCAACACGCTGCCCGGTGCGCGCCGCGTGATAAATCGCCGTCACAAGGCCGATGGACGCAGCGCCGTCCTGCAGCGTAACGGCCGAATTTGCCTCGGACCGCAGTGCCTTGCCGACTTCGGCAAAGAAGCCTTCGAACCCAATTGGCTCGGCGGCGACGGCCGCAAGAGCCTCGTCGATAGCGGCTTGATCCACCGGGTCCCGCGCGACGAATGTCCAGGGCGATTGACCTGGGGCATAGGGTTCCGTACCTGAGGTGGCGGTCACCTTTTCAAAGACGAACCGCAGGCGGGTTTCGTCCGTGGCGGCGCCTAGTGTGATATTGCTTGTGCACAATGCTCCGGAAGTCATGCCAAAGCAGATCGCTACGCAATCTTCGGTCTCGATCGGGTTGACCCGCGTTGTAGCCATTGCGGACACCCAAGCGATATCACCCGCGATATGAGTCAGTAGATCATGGTTGTGGATGGCATGGCCCAGCACTGCGCCGCCGCGTTCACCGGCCCATGTTCCCCGCCACGGAACCGCGTAATAGTCTGCCCCTCGGGACCAATGGGTTTCAAGCGCGGCAGTTTGAACCGCTCCGGTCAGGCCTGCGCGTTGCAGGTGGCGCAATTGGGCCAGTGACGGACCCCACCGGTATTGAAAAACTGGAAACACATGCTTGCCCGCGCTGCTTGCGGCTGCCGTGATCCGATCCACATCCTGCATCGAGGTCGCAAGAGGCTTTTCGCAGACAACGTGTTTTCCTGCGGCCAGTGCGGCAAGGGTGGTCGGTACATGCAGATGGGGCGGCAGGCAGATGTCGATGACATCAATCGCCGGATCATCCAGCGCGTCTTGAATGTTGGTAAGTGCTCGAAAATTCGCGTTCTGTCGAATCTGTTCGATCCGGTCCGTATTCTGGTCGACAACGGCGGTTACGCGGAAAGTGCGGTCAAGCCGTTCCAGTGCGCTCAGATGTTGCGCACCGATACCTGCGCCAAGGATCGCAACGTTGATCATCCGCGTTCCGCCATTTCCTGCGCGTGCAGTGCCAGTTCCATGACCGTAAAGCAGTGGGTCTGCGTCATCGCGGTTTCCGTCCGGTTGCGGATGTCATCGGCGAGGCGCGAAAAGTAGGGAAGGCCGGCGTTAGATGCGTCGATCTTTTGGCAGGTTTCACCATTGACGAGGATCAGATGGTCCGTCCCTGAGGCCCCACCCACATCAACATATTTTCGCAACTCGATATAGCCTTCGGTTCCTAGGATCGTCAGACGACCATCCCCCCAGTTCGGAAGGGCATCCGGCGTAAACCAGTCAACCCGGATGTAACCGGTGCCATTCTCGCTTCGTAGATTGACCTCGCCAAAATCCTGCAATCCGGGATCGTTGGGGTTTGCGTAGTTCGCCACATAAGCGTTTGTGATTTCAGCGGTTTCCGAACCTGTGTAGTGCAAGAACTGATCGATCTGATGCGAGGCGATGTCGGTCAGAATGCCGCCATAGCGTTCACGCTGAAAAAACCATTCGGGCCGGGTTGCCCGGTTCAATCGGTGGGGGCCAAGTCCGACCGTCTGGATCACGCGCCCGATGGCACCGGCCTCGACCAACTCGGCCGCTCGGGTGCTGACGGGCGTTTCAAACCGTTCGGAAAAATTCACCGACCAGATGCGGCCGGTGTCCGTGACTGTTCGCTTGATCTGGTCGAGTTGTTCGAACGTCGTGCAGCCTGGCTTGTCGGTCATGACATCCATGCCGTTTTGCATGGCCCGGATCGTCAAGGCAGCTCTATCTGCCGGGATTGCGGAAATCAGCGCTAGATCCGCCCCACTGGTTAGGGCGTCTTCCAGTCGGGCCAGCCGCGGAATATCGGGAAACCTTTTGACGTAGCCCGGCAGCGTTTCCGGATCGCCTTGTGTCCAGTAGCCAACGCAGTCCACGCCGATTTTACGCATGTTTTCCGTCATGCCATAGATATGTCGGTGGTCAAGGCCAAGGGCGACGCAGGTCAGGCTCATGAGATGACTCGTGTTTTCTGGCCGGTTCGATTGGCGATCTGCATCGCGTCGATGACGGCGTGGGTCAAAAGGGCACTGCGTCCGGTGGCCATGGGCCGCGTTCCACCGGCGATGGCCTCGGCGAAATCCTCGATAACCGCCTGATGCCAATCATGGGTGAACGCCATGGGATCGGCCCCTCCGCCTGTAGCGGACATTTCGCCAACCGTGGACTTCTGACCATTGAAAGCGGTCAAGGTCAGGACACCTGACTCCAGATGCGCTTTGGCGCGGGTGCCCTGGATCGTGATAGCTTCAGCGGCCCCAGGGTATTCGGCAGTAGTCGCCATCAAAGTTCCCACCGCGCCGCTATCCATTTCAAAGACTGCACCTGCCCAATCCTCGGCCTCGAGATCGTGTAGTGGAGTTTTTCTCATTACAGCCTGAATGTCCGAGATCGGCCCCAGCAGCCACATCGTGAGGTCAAGCGTGTGGATCGCCTGCGAGATCATGACACCGCCTCCGTCGCGTGCATAAGTGCCTCGACCCGGCTCGTTATAGTAGCTCTGATCGCGCCACCAGGGGACACGGATCTCCACTGTGGCGATCGTGCCCAACTCACCCTGTTCAATGGCTGATTTCAGTGCCTGCGAGGCGGCGCGGGCGCGGTGCTGAAAGACGATGCCCAGCGGCGCACCTAACACCTCGCACTGCTCGACAATGGCTGTCGCGGCGTCCAGCGTTCTTTCGATAGGCTTTTCCATCAGGATCGGTTTCGAAGCAGTCGAAAGAACCCGAACCAACTCTGTACGCTGATCAGGCGGGGTTGCGATGATCGCAAAGTCGACGTTTGAGTCGTTTGCGATTTCCTCGACCGAGCTGAACGCGCGAGTGTCGTTTCGCTGCGCGAACTCAGCTGCTTTTTCAGGATTGCGCCCGAGGACGCCAGCAAGATTGAGGCCTTGCTCCGATGCCTGAATGGCAGCGACATGCGTGCCCGAAACCATCCCCAAACCAATCAGCGCAATATTCATTCATTCCCCCGGATCACCCTCTCAGTCTGCGGGTTCGAACGGGAAAGATGCAACCATTAAAAACTGTGTTAACAATTGCGGGCAGCAGCATCGGAGGCAGAATTGACTGGTAATTTGAATGGGATGGCAGAAGATCTGTACCTAGGTATCAAGGACCTGCCGATCGTGTCTCCGCATGGTCACTGCGATCCGCGGTGGTTTGCAGCCGATGCGCCGTTTCCCAACCCGGCAGAGCTGCTGGTGGTTCCCGACCATTACGTGTTCCGTATGCTCTATTCGCAGGGCGTTCCCTTGTCCGAACTTGGCGTTGGAGAAGAGGGGCGAAAGAAGGATCCTCACGCCGTTTTTTGCACCTTTGCCGAGCACTGGCATCTGTTTCTGGGAACGCCATCCCGGATCTGGATGAACTATGTGTTGCATGAAACGTTGGGCGTGTCTGAGGAGTTGTCTTTGCGCACGGCAGACCTGATTTACGATAAGATCTCAGAAAAGCTGGCGCGACCCGAATTTCGTCCGAGGGCTTTGTTCGACAGGTTTGGGATCGAGGTTCTGGCCACCACAGACTCCGCTCTCGACGGCCTTGCGGAGCATAGGGAGATTAGTACAAGCGGTTGGGGCGGGCGGGTTGTTCCGACGTTCCGCCCAGACGGGGTTTTGGATGGGGCGGACCCGGAGTTTGTACAGAACCTGAACAAGTTGGCCGAGCTGACAGGCTGCGATCTGGGCAGCTATGATGGCTACCTCAATGCGCTCCGAATGCGACGGGCTTACTTCATCCAGCTGGGCTGTACGGCTACCGACCACGGTATCGAACGCGTGCAGACTGAGTGGCTGGACGACCCGGATGCGCTGTACCAACGGCTGAGACGGCAGGACGGGACTGAACAGGATGCTCGCCGGTTCTACGGTCATATGCTGATCGAAATGGCGCAGATGTCTGTCGATGATGGTCTGACCATGCAGATACATGCGGGCAGCAAGCGCAACACGAACGACGCAGTAATGCGGGACTTCGGACGGGACAAGGGGGCCGACATTCCAGTCGCGATGGATTGGGTCACGGGCCTTGAGGCGCTGTTGAACCGGGTCGGAAACTCGCCGGAACTGCGGATCATACTCTTCACATTGGACGAAAGCACCTATGCCCGTGAACTGGCCCCCATGGCGGGACATTGGCCGTGCCTTCGGATCGGTCCGCCCTGGTGGTTCCACGACAGCCCAGCCGGGATTGCGCGGTATTTCGACCAGGTGGTTGAAACGGCCGGATACTACAATCTGGCCGGGTTCAATGACGACACGCGGGCTTTTCTGTCCATTCCTGCGCGGCACGATCTGTGGCGACGAGGTGTTGCGATTCATTTGGCCGAGCAGGTTGGGCGTGGTTACTTCGGTCGGGACAGTGCCGAGCATCTTGCACGGTTGCTTGCGGTCGATCTGGCGAAACAGGTTTACGGATTGCAAAGCTAGATGGGTACTATTCTTCACTTCGGCCTTGGAAACTTCGCCCGGGCGCATTTGCTAGACTACACCG
Organism: Ruegeria sp. AI3; assembly: GCF_056541245.1. NCBI lineage: Bacteria > Pseudomonadati > Pseudomonadota > Alphaproteobacteria > Rhodobacterales > Roseobacteraceae > Ruegeria > Ruegeria sp. AI3. The sequence goes on along the minus strand of NZ_JBQFYA010000002.1, from coordinate 346,640 downwards.
ATCAAGCGGGCGGATGGGACGTTGTCGGCGTCAGCCTGCGTTCATCCTCCGTTCGGGATGGATTGGCGCGACAAGGTTTCGAGTACGATTTGTGCGTACAGGGGCAGGGCGTCCGGCGCATCAAAGCTTTGCGGGACGTTCTGGTCGCGCCCGAGAATCGCGCCGCGATTTTCGATGTGATGGCGGATGCCGAGATCATCTCGGCGACCGTCACCGAGAAAGGTTATCACTTGGACGCCGCGGGCAAGCTGAACCTTAGGGGCTCGGCGATTGCCGCCGATCTAGCAGGGCAGGGGCCCACGACTCTGATCGGGTTTTTGGCTTATGGCCTTGCGGAACGGCGCAAGCCTGTGACGGTGCTAAGCTGCGACAATCGCATGGAAAACGGTAAAACGTTAGAAACGGCAGTTGCCGATTTTGCGGAAGCAGCCGGTCTGGACGTGAATTGGAATGCCGTTCGCTTTCCAAACGCGATGGTCGACCGGATCACCCCGGCCACCACGGACGCCGTTCGCGCAATCAGCGGCGATCCTATGGCTGTTCCGACCGAGACGTTCTCGGAGTGGGTGATCGAAGACAATTTCGCCGGTCCTCACCCGGATTGGCCAAACGTGCAACTGGTCGATGACGTGGCTCCGCACGAGATGCGAAAGCTGCGCATGCTGAACGGGGCCCATTCCCTGTTGGCTTACGCCGGGTTGGAGCGGGGCCTAACCTATGTCCACGAAGCGGTTCAAGACCCGGTTTTACGTCCGCTGGTTTCCGAGTTGATGAAGGATGCGGGCGCAACGCTGCCCGCAGCACTGCAAGCACAGGTTCCGGATTATGCTGAGGCTCTTTTGGGCCGTTTTGAAAACCCCGAGCTGGCGCACCGTCTGGACCAAATCGCGATGGATGGCAGCCAGAAGCTGCCGTATCGGTTTGTTCCCACACTCCGTGAGACCGGCTCTCAGGCGGTGATTGCGGGGATGCGGGCCTGGATCTCCTATTGCATGTCCGAAACTGCGAAAGGTAGGGCGCTGAACGATTCTTGTGCGTTGGAAATCGCCTCGGCCGTCAAGCAGCCAGATCCGATAGTGCCACTTTTGGGCCTTGTCGGAGCTGAGGATCTCGCGCCACTTATCCGGGAATGATCGCGCCGCGGAACCGGACAACGGTGGAAGCTAGGTTGTGTCCGGCCATCAAGGCTTCGGCCTGGGATTTTCCCGTCAGCAAGGCCGCGAGGTACCCACCGTTGAAACTGTCGCCCGCCGCTGTCGTATCCAGCACGTTTTTGGCGGGTTCATAGGTTTGGTCAATGTTCTGGCCTATGGACAGAGGGCCCTGCTCTCCGCGTTTCAAGGCACCGACACCGTGATGATCGGCAAAGCGCGCCGCCACCTGATCAGTGCTTTCCCCGAACAGTGTCATCTCGTCGTCGATGGATGGTAGGGCAATATCTGCACGCTGCCAAAGCCGTTGGTTGATCTGGCGGGCGTGCTCGACGCTGTCCCAAAGACGTGGACGAAAGTTGCTGTCATAGACCAACCGGGCTGAAGCGCCTTCGAGCCAGTCCAGAAGAGCAAGCCTCACCGAATGCGGAAGAATGGCCACGGAAATCCCCGACAAGTAAAGCACGTCGTATCCTTTCAGCGAGTTGAAGTCGTGATCAGCATAAAGCTGGCGGGCGGCTGCCTCGCTGCGCCAATAGGTAAAGCTGCGTTCACCGTCCGCAGATGTCGTGATCGCGTATAGTCCGGGAGAAGCGTTGGGAATGATGCGGACGCCAGATGTCCCGATGCCATGACTGGCGATAAAGTCGGCGATGCGCCCTGAGAACGGGTCGTCGCCCAAACATGTCACATACTCCACCTGCAGATCAGGAGCGGCGCGGTGCATGTAGATGGCCGTGTTCAGCGTATCCCCCGCAACGCCGACCTTTGCGCCGGTTTCCAGCATGGACAATTCAATCATTGCTTCGCCGATGCAGGCAATTCGGGTCATTTCTTTTCTCTTTTCCAGATGATGAGCCCGGCGACCATGATCAGCGCAGCCCCTGCCAATGTGAATGCGTCCGGTACCGTGTCAAAGAACAGATAGCCCCAGATCGCAACGTAGATCAGGAACGAATAGGTGAATGGCATCAACTGGTTCGCTGTTCCGAATCGATGCGCGTTCGTCAGCAGTTGATGCCCGCACCAGCCAAAGACGCCAAGGCTGATGAGGACTATCAGGCTCCACGTGTTTTCCGGCTGGACCCAAAACCAGATGGCGAAGGGCAGCAGGACCACCGTCCCGGTAAGCCCGAGGTAGAATTGCATGGTGTCCACGGCAACCACCCCGGACAGCCTCCGCGTCATGATCGAGTACAAAGCCAAAGCGGTGGCATTGTAGACGATCAGCAGCATGGTCGGATGAAAGGCCGAACCAAACGGCCGCACGACAACCAACACCCCCAGAAAGCCCAGTATGATAGCCGCCCAACGCCATGGACCCACGCTCTCTTTCAACACGAAAACGGACAGGAAGCACACGATGACCGGGCTTGAGAACATGATTGCCGACACGACGGTCAGAGGTAAAAATCGTAGGGCATAAAAATTGAAAACTGTAGCTGAGATCAGCAGTAAGGCCCGACTTATGACCTGCCATGGATGGTCGGTCTTGAACCGGCTGGCCCCAATCCCGCCCTTGGCGATCACCCCCGCAGAGATAACAAAGTGCCCCGCATAGCGCATGAACGCCAACTGAAACGCCGGCACGCCGGCCAACGCCAACCACTTGGCCCCTAGGTCCACCAGCGAAAAGAATAGCCACGCCGTCAGCATCAGCACGATGCCAAGGCGCGGCAGGTCCGCATTGGGGTTGGCGGTGACGGCCATCGATCAGGTGCTGAAACGCTTGACGTAGTAGTCAACCATCTGGCTGACCATGTCATCCGCCTGACCGTGGTCGCGCGCGTCATTCAGCGCCGAAAGCGCGCACTGCGACATCACGCTGGTAACGCCTGCATCGCGTGCCATACGGTCATAATACCCAAGGTCTTTTGCCGCGTTCTTGATGGCAAAGGCCAGCTGATTTGGGTCGCTCTCGACGCCGTAGGCTTTGACGAAATCCATCATTCCGGAATGCAGCGGCCCAGCGGCCATAACGTCATACACCTGCTTGCGGTCAACTCCGGTGATATCTGCCATGGCAAAGGCTTCGGCCATCGCGTTCGCGACGGTCATTCCGAAGAAGTTGTTGATCAGCTTGATCGTGTGTCCAGATCCAACGGGACCAAGGTAGAAAACGTTTTCGCCCAAATCCTTGAGTGTCGGCTCAGCTTTGTCAAAGGCAGCCTTGTTGCCGGACGTCATAATGTTGAGCTTGCCTTCTAGCGCGTGCGAAGGCGTCCGACCAAGCGGCGCATCCAGGTAGCTTCCGCCAGCTGCGGCGACCTCTTCGGCCAAGGCGCGTGTGCTGCCCGGAAGCGAGGTGCCAAAGTCGATGACGATTGCCTCGGGTTTCAATCCCGCGATCACTCCATCTGCGCCGCGCATACGGCTTTCGACTTGTTCCGAGGTGCCCATGCACAACATCACGATGTCGCTGGCCTGAGCCAGCTCTTGGGCGTTTTGCATCTCGCGGGCGCCCCGGTCAATCGCTGCGTCTAGGAATGAGCGGTCGCGGTTTCCCAATACAGCGGCTGAGTATCCTTGGTCCAACAGTCGGCTCACCATGGCTCCGCCCATTAATCCCAAGCCGATAAACCCGATTGATGGTTTGCTCATTGGTTTCCCTTTCTGTGAATGTGTCTGGTTTTCATTCTTGTGTCTGGCGCGGGCGGCTTTGCAGTTTGAATGCTCACATTGCCCGGCGGATAATCATTGGTTTTTGAGTGGTCCGGAAATTTACCGGGCCGCATGGCCATCAGGCCGGTGCCCGCGCTCGAGCTGTTCGCGCCTTGAGCCCCTGTTCGATCCATGATGTGACCTCAAGCGTCCGGGCTGCATCCTCGACGTCGATTAGTGGAGGGGCGCCGTCGATTACGTCAAGGAAGTGATCCAGTTGCGCTTCAAGCGGCGCGCGTTGTTGTTCCGGTCGTGTAAGTTGGTTTTTTTGGGCCGCAGTGCCCCAATCCTTTCCACGCCACAGGGTCATGGAGGGAAAACTGACAGCGCCGCTGGTTCCCGTGATCCACATCATGTCCTGACGGGTCGTGCCGATGTTCGGGTTCTCGCCGGTTCCGGCTTCAAACCCCCAAGGGCTGGGTGCGGTGTCGGCAAAGCTGATAGTCCCCGTCGCGCCGTTTTCGAACGCGATCGCGACAGCCCCGCTTTCTATCCTATCCGATCCGCGGATTGATGCTCCGGGCAGGGCGAGGACATCCGAGATTTCTCCGATCACAAAGCGCAAGACATCGATATCATGCACCAGATTGATCATGACTGGACTGCCATCAGATGTCCGCCAGTTCTGTTCAAAATAGCTCTCGGGTTTACGCATGGCCCACAGCAACGAGACGTTGATGACTTGTCCGATCGTACCTTGCGCGATCACCTCTTTCAGGTACTGCAAGGTTGTGTGATACCGCCGATGGTGGCCTACAAGGCTGCGGACATCGGCCTTGCGAACGGCCGCCCTCAAGCGCTGGGCATCATCGATCGATGCCGCAACCGGCTTTTCGATCAGCATGTGCCAACCGCGGGATGCGGCCAGAATGCCATGTTCGGCATGCAGGCGGGTCGGCGTCGCGATGATTACGCCATCCACCGGGTCCTGCACCTCGTCCATACTGGCAAAACGCGGCGCGTCGAGTTGGATCGAGCCGTCTGGATCGGCCAATCCGACCAACATGCAGCCGGGATGCTCAATAACGGCGCGGACGTGGCGGATACCGATCAATCCGCCCCCGGCTACAAGGATCCGTTTCACATCACCGCTCCGATTTGCCAGGGAACGAATTCGTAGTCACCCAAGCCCTGCGCCTCGGACTTGGTCCGTGCGCCCGAGCCAACTTGCAGAAGCCGTCGGTATATTTCCTGTCCTTTTTCTTCGACGCTGGCACCTTTGGTCAGAATGTCGCCCGCATCAACGTCCATGTCTTCGGGCATGCGCGCCGCCAATTCAGAGTTGGTGGCGATTTTCAGCGTAGGCGCCGGTTTCGACCCAAAGGCAGAGCCGCGCCCCGTGGTGAAGCACACAAGGTTGCACCCGGCCGCGATCTGCCCGGTCACCGAGGCCGGGTCATATCCGGGGCTGTCCATGAAGGTGAAGCCTTTGGCGGTGATGGGTTCGGCGTATTTGAATACACCGGTCAATGGGGTGGTTCCGCCCTTCGCCGCTGCCCCCAGCGACTTCTCAAGGATGGTCGTCAGACCGCCTTGCTTGTTGCCGGGGCTTGGGTTGTTGTCCATCGAACCGTGATTGCGGGCGGTATAGTCCTGCCACCAATCGATCAATCCGATCAGTTTTTCCCCAGTTGCGCGACCAAGGGCGCGGCGGGTCAAAAGGTGTTCGGCACCGTAGATTTCGGGCGTTTCCGCAAGAACGCCTGTGCCACCTTGGGCAACCAACAGGTCGCAGGCATGCCCGAGCGCCGGGTTAGCGGTCACACCTGACCAAGCGTCCGATCCACCGCATTGCAACGCAACCATCAGTTCGGACGCAGGGGCTTCGCTGCGCCTTGCCTCATTGGCAATGGGTAGCATCTGGTTGATCTTGCCGATGCCCATTTCCACGGTCCGGCGCAATCCGGCGACGTTCTGGATGTTCATCGTCTGGAAGGTGGGGCTCTGCTTCAGCCCATACGCGTCCAACAGCCAGTCGATCTGGTTCATCTCGCAGCCCAGACCGACCATCAGAACGGCAGCGTGGTTGGGATGTTTCGCAAACCCCCACATGACCCGCTGAAGAGCTTCGAAACCGTCGCCGGAATCGGCCATTCCGCAGCCCGTTCCGTGGACAAAGGCCACTACGCCGTCGACGTTCGGAAACTCGGCCAGCTTGTCCGGCGTAAAGTGGTTGGCGATCATCCGGGCCGCAGTCGCGGAACAGTTCACGGTGGTCAGAACCGCGATGTAGTTGCGTGTGCCGACCCGACCACTGTCCCTGTGGTAGCCCATGAACGTATCGACCGAGGTGGCTGGCTTCGAGGGCTTGTGATCCGTCGCAAATTCGTAGTCCACGCTGGTGTTTCGGAACTCAACATTGTGGGTGTGCACATGGTCACCGGGTTCGATCAGTTGGGTGGCGTAGCCGATGATCTGCGAGTACTTTCTGACCGGATCGCCGGGTGCAAGAACCCTCGTGGCGACCTTATGTCCCGAGGGGATGCGCGCATTGGTCGTAACATCCTCGACCATATTGCCGACCTCCATGGGCCGAGTTGCAACCACCACGCTATCCGTTCGATCTAAACGTACAAAAGTCATAGTCAGCTTTCTTGGGGGCAGCAGCTAGGCGCAGAACGGCGAGTCCGATGTCCACCGGTGAATATCTATATGCGGTTGTCCAGACAGCCTTGCTCGCGCCGCTTCCCAATTGGACTTGCAGACACGCCAATCTCGCAGCTCGGTTTCGGGGCGCGATCTGGACCTTGCGACGAATCTGGGGAAATGGTCTCGACCAGTGGGCTGGCCCACCGCACTAAAGCGGATGTCGAACGACCAGCGGAACTGGTCCGTTTCATTGACCAGCGAAGCATGTGGCGTCAGAGGGTGAAACAAGATGATCCCGCCAGCCTTGACAGGAAGGGGCACAGCTCGACCTTCGTCGATGAACCCGTCGGCAATACCTGTCTGCGTTCGCGCGCAATGAGGCAGGATGGATTGGTCCTGTGCCTTTGGTAGCACTTGAAGGCAGCCGTTTTCGACCGTTGCATCGTTGACGGCAATCCACACCGTGACCATGTCGGTCTGATCCGCGTCCTCCAAAGCAACCGCCCGGTCCTGATGCCAGTCCGTTGCGGTGATGTGCGCGCGCACCTCATCCTTGGACAGCTTGAGGGCGGGGGGCTTCAGCCGAACGTGCTGGATCGGATTGCTAACCAGCTCTGGCCCGATCAACTGCTCGACAATATCAAGCATGGGCTGGGCCGTCAGCAAGTCGAACACTGCGGGCCCAATATGGAACGGTGTGTCCGCCATGATCCGATCGCCGGGCAACGAGATGTCCAGCGGCTGGAAATAGTCGCAACCGGCCTGATAGGCGGACAGAAGTTTGTCCCAGAAGGTCATTCCTGACGGCTCGTCCTTGACCAACCCTTTTTCGTACCAACCGTCATAGAGCCGGTTCAGGACATCCGAGTATTCGGCCTGTACCCGATCCAGCACATCGCTGGGAATTACATCCTCGACCACGAGGTATCCGTCCGTCTGGAACTTGCCAATCTGATCTTGTGTCAGCATGGGTGCGACCTCACAACAGTAGCGCGATGATGCCAGGCCAGATCAGAAGGACGGAAAGCGCCAGCAACTGGATCCCGATGAATGGCAGGAAGCCGCGGAAAATATCCGTCAGGCTGATATGCGGCGGGGCTACCGACTTCAGGTAGAACGCGGCCGGGCCAAAAGGGGGCGAAAGGAAGCTGACCTGCATGTTCATACAGAACACGACGCCAAACCAGATGGCGACATGACTCGGCTCTAGCTGGCCAAAGACTCCGATTTCTTCGATAGGAAGGCGTAGGACGATCGGCAGAAAGACCGGAATGATCAACAGCACGATGCCGACCCAATCCATGAATGCGCCCATGAACAGCAAGATCAGCATCATCACCAGAATGACCAGCATGGTCGGCAGCTCCTGGCCGACGATAAGGTCGGCCACGTATTGGGGTCCGCCAGCAATTGTGTAGGCACCCGCCAGCGCGGCGGCCCCGATCGTAACCCAGATGATGGTTCCTGTGGATTTTAGGGTCCGCATCAAGCTGTCCCAAACCAGCTCGAACGATCCCTCACCCCGCAGGATGGCGATGATCAGAACGGCGAAGGCGCCCATGCCTGCAGCCTCGGTTATGCCTGTGATCCCACCATAGATCGAGCCAAGCACCACACCGATGACGACCAGCGGCGCAACGAGGCCTTTGCCCATTTCCCACCCTATTTTGGCGCGTTCTCTGCCAAAGACGAAGAAGATCAGCAGAAGGGCGACGATCGTAATACCGGCAAACCAGGGCAGGTAGTCAGCTGTCCCCAATCGCGCTGGTTCACCCTGGCTGGCAGCGTTCGAGCCTGAGAGCTCGAAGAACGCAGCCCGGATAAACAGAACGGTGGAAAATCCTGCGACGACGATGCTCATGAAGGCCCCAAACAGTTTGCGTTTTTCGGCCGGTTCGGGGTCGTTCGGGTCCGGTTCCGGCAGCGGAGCGTGATGAGGATTCAACTGCGTGCGGATAATGATGTACAGGATGATCATCGAGGCCAACATGAAGCCGGGAATGAAAGACGCGGTAAACAGCGACTTGATCGAGGTTTCGGTGATCAGCCCATAGATGATCAGAACGATTGAGGGTGGGATCATGGTTCCCAGCGACCCCGAGGCGCAGATTACGCCGATGGCGAGATTCTGATCATAACCTAGGCGCAGCATCTGGGGCAGGGCGATCAGGCCCAGCAGGACAACTTCACCGCCGATGATACCGGACATGGCCGCCATGATCACCGCCATGATCGAGGTCACGATTGCGATGCCGCCGCGTGTTCTGGACAGCCAGACATTCAGCGACGAATACATGTCGCGCGCGATCCCGGATCGCTCTAACAGCGACGCCATGAAGATAAACAATGGAACTGATATGAGCACGTAGTCCGTTAAGAGCCCGTATATCTTCTGCGCCAGGATATACAGCGGCCCAGTGCCTGGCCGACCTGTTAGGACCCCGTCGCCGAATGAGAACGGGTTCAAAAGCAGTGTCGGTTCGAACTTCAGGACGAGAACCAGAACCGCAAGGGAAGCCGAGGCCAGACCCAACGGCATCCCGATCGCCAGAAGCACGATCAGGGCGACCATCAGGATGAGTGAGATTGTTCCAATATCCATCAGTCTTGTCCCACCGCTCGTTTGATCATTTCAATTTCGTCTTCGTCCGGTTCATCTGTGTGGACTTCCGGTTCTTTGTTCCAATCCGCGACTAGGTTCAAAATTGCTTGCATTGCGACGAGAGTAATCACGATCAGCACCATCGGCTGCAACGTCGCTGGGATCGGAGGATTGAAGGCAGAGCCATAAAGCTCCCATTTATAGAGCTTGTTGACGAACACCTGTTTGTAGCTGCCGTAGACCAGAAAGAAGGCAAACAGCACTATCAGTATTGTCGAAACCGTATCAAAAACGCGTTGAAGCCATCGTGGAACTGCGTCGTAGAGCAGGAATATTCGAATGTGACTGCGTTGTTGCATGGCGTAGTAACCAGACATCAAAAACACAAAGCTGGCGAACCAGAGTGTCATTTCGTTGGCCCACTCGGTCGGCTTTTCCAGGATATAGCGCATGAAGACTTCGTAGAGCATGACGACGGTCATAATTGCGATCATCATCATCGTCACTCGGCCTATGAACAGGGCGAAACGATCCATAACCGTCGTGCCTTCGAACTCCATCGTCGCTGGGCGCACTGTCTTGGTGCCAATCACTGCAAGAAACGGGAGAAGGACAAGCGCGGCCACGTCGATGATGTCGACGTACCCTCCAAACACGCCAGACAATTCGGGCGTGATGTCGCTGCGCAGATATATTTCCGTTACCTGACTTTTGAGGGACTCAGAGGTGTAAGGCAGCCAATCCAATAGGAACGCCGGGAGATGCCAAACAAGCCAACTGGCTGTCGCGACGAAGGCCAATGGTATGAGCCATTCAATTGGTCCGCCTGAATTCTTGTGCATCGCTAAGCCTCGCCCCTATCCTTCGATCCTGAAGTGATCGATAAAATCTCGATCCGGCTCGACGCCCAGTCCGGGGCCAGTCGGGATCGTGACACGGCCGTTGTTGGCCTTGACCTGATTTTGAATTTCCAGCGGAACGGTCAGCAGATCGTCCCGAAACTTGTTGTCCGTTGTGTCGAACTCCAGCATCGGCTCCCATGGGTGCAAACCGCCTGGAATTGCAGGCATTGCCGCCAGTAAATGCAGATTAGTTGTGACAGCGATGGCGCTACCCCAGACGTGATTTACGACCGGAGTGAAATGTGCGTGGCATAGGGCCATTACCCTGAGATACTCTGAAACACCGCCCAAAGCGCATACTTCTGGCTGCGCAATATCGATGCCGCGATTTTCAAGGAGACTGCGCCAAGCCCAGCGATTGAATACCGCCTCTCCGCCCGAGATGTTGACTTTCAGCGAAGTACGCAATTCTCGGTATCCATCCATGTCTTCTGGCGCGACGGGTTCTTCGAACCAATATGCGTCCAGTTCTTCCAGCGCCCGACCGACAAAAAATGCGTCCGAAGTCGTATAGGCGTGGTTTGCGTCGACCATAAAGGGAAAGTCGTCACCAACCCCGCGTCGAACAGCTTCACACAGCTTAACATCAGGCTTCGGGCCAAAGCCCGTTTTCATTTTGGTGGCGGTGAATCCCATCTCCTTGATCTTTGCGGCTTCATCCTCAAAACGGCTGGCCAGATTAGAAATCGGTTCTTCCCGAAGCATCATGCCGTAGCCGTAGCAAGGAACGCTTGTGCGATGCGCGCCGCCGACAAGCTTATGGAGGGGGAGGCCAGAGACTTTGCCGGTGATGTCCCAAAGTGCGATGTCCACCCCGGACAAAGCCTGCATTGGCATTCCGCTTTGGCCATGGTCTCGCAAAAGGTTGTACACCTTGTGCCAGATCACGTCTTTGTCCAAAGGGTCCATGCCAAGGATCATTGGCTGGATGACCTTTTCCACGATGGATTTGTTGGCAATGGCTACGTTTCCGGGACCAAAGCACTCCCCCCAACCAGTTACCCCTTCATCTGTCTGAACCTCGACCAGATGGGTTGTACGCTTGTCGTAATACTGTTGCGAGTAGCCCAGAACTTCCGGCATGTCGTACTGCAGTACGTGACTTATTATTCTGGTGATTTTCATGAAGTTTTGGATCCCGGCACCGATCCGTAGAGGCCGCTAGTGCGGCCTCTACGTGTGTCGTAAGTCGGTCGCAGCCTGACTACTGCATTGCGCCCAGGTCACGCAGGAAGTTGATGTGGCTTTCCAGCAGCGCCTGTGCTTCAGGGGTCGTTGCGAACTCAGTCCAACCGACCTGAACGGCCGCGCGATAGGCTGCCAGATCTTCAGGCGTCCATTCGTACAACTGAACACCTTTTGCTTTCAGGTCTTTTGCTGTCTGAGCGTTCTGCACTTCGTTGATGGTCGCATTGTGCAACGCCAAGCTATCCATCGCGACTTCCATGATCTTCTTGTGGTGCGCAGGCATCGCTTCCCAAACGTCTTTGCGACATGCCAGGTGATCTGCAGGCATCGAGTGGAAACCGGGATAGTTTGTGTGACCTGCGATCTCGTAAAGACCCAGACCCACGTTGTTCGTCAGGTTCGCAGCATCCGCACCATCAATGATGCCGGTTTCCAAAGCCGTGAAGATTTCGTTGAAGTCCATCACGATCGGAGAAGCACCAAGTTCCGCGAATACCTTGGTTGCGAGGCCTGGAGGCGAGCGGAACTTCCAATCTTTGAAGTCTTCCACTTTTGCAATCGGCTTGGTCGAAGACAGCGACTCTGGCCCGGGGATCCACCATCCGATGAATTCCATGTCGTAGCCGTTGTACAGATCATTTACAGCTTCTCTTCCGCCGCCATGAAGAAGCCAGGCCATTTGCTGATAGGGGTTCTGATACCCGCCGAGCAGGTCGCCCGCAAACTGGAAGGCCGGATTTTTACCAGTCTGATAGCCGCCACCCGTCATGTCGCAATCCAGAATTCCGGTAGCTGCGGCGTCGAAGGTTTCAACTGATTTGACCACCGAAGAGGAATAGAACATTTCAACTTCGATTTCGCCGTTCGACATCTCCTGAATGTCTTCAACGAATTTTGCAGCCATCTGGCCAGACAGAGTTTCGGGCGAAAAATGGGTTTGAATTCTAAGCTTCGTGGTTTCAGCCATCGCGAAACCGGCTGCCATTGTCGTGGCTACGGCCGCCACGGCCGCTGTCTTGACTATTTTCATGTTGTCCTCCCAGACGTTGAGCGTTGCGCGGAGAGGGAGATCTTGCCGCCTCCTTTGCCGTCACGCAGATAAACGTTAAGCCGACGAATCGAATGCAACAAGAAGAATTTGAAATTTCTAAAAATTTCGAGATTCTTGCGTAAACTCGAAAATAGGCTTAGGACCCTACTTGGACAAAAATTGAAGGCGCATACCGGGATGAAAGAAGAAGTCGATATTTATCAGGACCTTAAGATGCGCCTCATCTCGAATGGATTCGAGCATGGAGCAAAGGTGCGGGCCGAAGAGTTACGTAAAGAGTATGGCTGTTCTGCGAGTGCAGTTCGCGAAGTCCTTTTTCGATTGTCCGCTGTAGGGTTGGTGGACTTTCAGGAACAAAAAGGTTTCCGCGTGCCAATGCGTTCGCCGCAGAAGCTTATCGAATTGACACATGTCCGAGTTTTGTTGGAGGCCGAAGGTACCGCAATGTCGATCCGCAGTGGCGGGGTGGATTGGGAAGCAAGACTGACGGCCGCGCATCACAAACTCAGCCATATCGAAAAACGCATTCACGCCACAGACGACCCGAGCGGCCTTATCGAGATATGGTTTGCATCGGAGAAGGAGTTTCACCAAACGCTCATTTCTGCCTGTGGCTCGGAAACCTTAAAACAAATGCATGGCCGAGTTTACGCGCAATTCAGACAGCAGTTGATGGTGGCAGACCGGAACTTTGAGTTCATTTCTCAGAACATAAGACACCATGCCGATATACTTGAGGCAGCATTGTCAGGGGATGAGCAGTTAACACGGGAGAAAATTCACGATCATCTGAAACGCCACCTAACTGGAAAGACGATGGGCGACTAAAGCCGAAAATCGTCTTCCAAATACACCCGAATGATTTCGTCGAAGCTTGATTCCGCCTCGAACCCCAACTCCAGAGCGCGATCTGTTTGAAAGTCGCGCGGCCAATTTTTGACTATTCGTTCGATTGCCTCGTCGGGTTCTCGCCTGACAAGGCCAACTGCATCTTGACCGGCCACGGCGCGCAGCGCCTCGATTTGTTCGGCGACGGTGCAACTTACACCCGGCATGTTCACCGCGCGTCTGTCATTCAAAAGCTGCGTGTTCATTGTTGCCGCGTGGGTCAAAAAAGTAGCGGCGGCGCGGGGGCTGGCGTGCCAGTGGCGAACAGTTTCGGCAACAGGCAAGACAACCTCAACCCCATTCAATGGCTCTCGGATTATACCTGAAAAGAAGGACGAAGCGGCAGCGTTGGCTTTGCCAGGGCGCACACACAAAGTGGGTAAGCGCAAGGAAATACCGTCGATATATCCTTTCCTGCTGAAATCCGTGATCATCAATTCAGACGCTGCTTTCTGCGCTCCGTAACTTGTCAAAGGTGCCGAGAGGAACTCATCGCTTATCTTGTCGGGGAACGGTGCCCCGAAAACTGCTATGGACGAGGCAAAAACCAGACGAGGTGTGTACTCGCCTCCTGATGCCTCGTGTTCATCCTTGAGTGCGTTCAGCAGTGTCCAGGTTGCCATAAGATTGACATCCCAGCCCAACGCAAAGTCTGTCTCAGCTTGGCCTGAAACGATAGCTGCAAGGTGGAATATGACGTCCGGGCGCTGAGCTGCAACAGACTTGGCGATGCCTGACGTGGTCAAGCTCCCCTCAATTTGCTTACCTGGCGCACTGTCGAGCGGGAATGAGAGATCGAACAATGAGAGTTGAGCATCTGCTCCAAAAGTTTCTTGGGTCGAAATGCGGTGGGCCAGTTTCTGGCCAAGCATTCCTCCACCGCCTATAACAAGGATCCGCGTCACAGCATTCCGTTCCGTTTTTTGAGTTCCAGATACAAAGCCGAATGATCCAACTCGGCCCCATCCATTTCGTCTATCAGATATTCGAAACGGTCGCGCACGGATTGGGTGCCGGGTAGCTCGACCCCAAGGCTGCGCGCTTCTTCTAGCGTGTTGTCCAAATCCTTCAATTGAAACTTAGACAATCCTCCGGGGACAAAATTTCCATCAGACATGCGTTCGCCATGTTGTTGTAAGATAATGCTATCCGCAAAGCCCCCTTTCAGTGCGGCCCTCAACGCGGTCGGGTCTGCACCGCCTTGTTGAGCCAGCAATGTCGCTTCGGCGACAGCCGATATTGTCACAGCGACAATTGTTTGATTGGCCAATTTACACAATTGACCAGAACCACTTGGGCCAACATGCACAGGGCGCCCCATTGCTGTCAGAACCGGTCGCACGCGCTCCATAACGTCCTGATCGCCACCGACCATGATCGCGAGGGTGCCAGCTTCGGCACCCTTGGTGCCACCGGAAACCGGGGCGTCCAGATGCTGCACCCCCATCAAGGACAATTGCGCGGATTGCTCTCTGGCATGTTCGGGTTTGGCGCTGGACATATCAATCCAGATCATCCCTGGTTTGAGTTGTTCGCGGAAAGCCTCGTCAGAAAGTAGCGCGCGGGTCGCGTATCCATCCGAGAGCATCGTTATTATTACGTCTGCACCCGAAATCGCCAGCGGGGCAGTTTCCGCCAACGTCGCGCCTTCTGCTGCTAACGGTTTTGCCTTTTCTAAGCTGCGGTTCCAAACAGTGAGCGGAAATTCCGCGCGCAAAATATTCCGCGCCATGGGGGCACCCATCAGGCCGGTTCCCAACAGAGCCACTTTGAACTGCTTGCTCATCATCTACGTCCTTCCCAAGGTGCGCCACGCATGGTTATGGCCAAACCAAAATCTCTGTCATACGCTAACGGCTCTGGGCCCACATGCCAGAAGTCGTTGCTAGACCGCCAAGGTTTCTTTGCTTTTCGGTTGATCTGTGGAACGAAATAACACGTGTTCAACCGCCACCTTATGAGTCGGAATGTTTATATGTTAGAAAGGCTTAAGGAGAAGCGCGACCTATCCATAGCCACCTCACAAGGGATCAGAATTGCAAGCACGATTGCATCGGCAAGAAGGGGTGCGAAAGTCTATGCTACGGATATAAACTCCAAAAATCTAAATTCGATTCGCGGTCAGAATCTCGAAAATCACGAAATTTTCGAGATGAATGTGGCGAATAATAGCAGTATTCATCATGGGGTCGCGCGATTGAATCCAGATGATTTGTTCAACGGCGACGGGTTCGTGCATCACGGAACTATTCTTGATGCAACGGATGGTGAATGGGATTTCGCCATGGACCTCAATCTGCGCTCAATGGTGCGCACGACAAAGGCTGCCGTTGTTGGGGTGACGAAATTGGTGACCGTGGATTTCATAGCGCAAGGAATTCGGTGCAATTGCATTCGCCTAGGAACAGTCGACAATCCCAGCTCGTGTGACCGCATAAAAGCGTTGGGCGAGCAGCTGGGCGGCAGAGAAGAAGCGCTCGCTCAATTCGTGGCGCGTCAGTCTGCCGGGCGTATAGCGAAAGCGGAAGAGATTGCTGCATTGATCGTCTATCCGGCATGGGATGAGAGTGCATGCACCACAGGACACACACGTAAAATTGACGGAGGTTGGTCAGCCCAATGACAAAAGTATCAAAGGACGATCTGCGATCTCGTAAGTGGTTTATGAATTCCGAGAACCTTGAGATGACTGCATTGTATCTGGAAAGATACCTGAATTACGGGTTGACCCGTGGGGAGCTGCAATCAGGCAAACCGATCATTGGCATTGCTCAAACCGGAAGTGATTTGAGCCCATGTAATCGGCATCATATCGAGTTGTCCAAACGCGTTCGCGACGGAATCATCGCCGCCGGGGGAACGTGCATCGAAATACCAGTCCACCCGATACAAGAAACCGGTAAGCGGCCAACGGCCTCACTTGACCGCAATCTGGCTTATCTGTCCTTGGTTGAGAGTCTATTCGGGTATCCGATTGATGGCGTTGTTCTTAACATTGGTTGCGACAAGACCACGCCCGCACTTCTTATGGCCGCTGCGACTGTCAACATCCCGGCGATCGCCCTGTCGGTCGGCCCCATGCTTAACGGTTGGTGGAAAGGTGAACGCGCTGGATCGGGCACGGTTATTTGGAAAGCGCGCGAAGACCTTGCGGCTGATGAAATTGACACCGATGAGTTCATGGA
Source organism: Ruegeria sp. AI3 (assembly GCF_056541245.1). NCBI lineage: Bacteria > Pseudomonadati > Pseudomonadota > Alphaproteobacteria > Rhodobacterales > Roseobacteraceae > Ruegeria > Ruegeria sp. AI3. The sequence goes on along the minus strand of NZ_JBQFYA010000002.1, from coordinate 330,423 downwards.
AATCGCAGCCGCCGCAGCGCCTTCGGTTGGTTATTGCAATACGATGGGGACAGCAACGACCATGAATTCGCTTGCCGAGGCGTTGGGTATGCAATTGCCCGGATCAGCAGCCATACCAGCCCCGTATAGAGAGCGCGGTCAAATCAGTTATGAAACCGGTAAACGTATTGTGGACATGGTCTGGGAGGATCTACGCCCCAGCGATGTGATGACACGTCAGGCTTTTGAGAATGCGATTGTTATAAACTCGGCGATTGGTGGATCGACGAACGCGCCAATCCACCTGAATGCAATCGCCCGGCATCTTGATGTTCCATTGAACAACGACGACTGGCAGAAACTTGGCCACGACGTTCCACTGTTGGTTAACATGCAGCCTGCGGGTGAGTATCTGGGCGAAGATTACCAACAGGCCGGGGGTGTTCCCGCCGTTGTCGGAGAGCTGCTTGATGCTGGATTGCTGCCGCATCCAGATGCGACAACGGTGAACGGCAAGACGATTGGCAATAATTGCTCGGCGCGCCGGTCTCAGAATAGCGAAGTAATCAAGCCAGTCGGTAGCCCGGTTAAGCAACAGGCGGGGTTTATCAATCTCTCGGGTAACCTGTTCGAAAGCGCGATTATGAAGACATCTGTGATCTCCAAGGCATTTCGAGAGACCTACCTGTCGAACCCGGATGATCCAAATGCGTTTGAGGGCAGGGCGATTGTGTTTGATGGGCCTGAGGACTTTCACCATCGGATCGATGATCCCGCAGAAAACATCGACGCAAACTGTATTCTGATTATGCGCGGAGCAGGGCCAAAAGGATACCCGGGTGCCGCAGAGGTCGTGAACATGCGTCCGCCCGCATATTTGATAAAGCAAGGCATCGAAGCCCTTCCTTGCATCGGTGATGGACGGCAATCCGGTACATCAGGAAGTCCGTCTATCCTGAATGCTTCACCCGAGGCTGCAGAGGGTGGTGGGTTGGCCTTGGTGCGAAATGGTGACCGACTGCGCATCGATCTTGGCAAAGGCTCAGCAGATATGCTGGTTTCGCTCGAAGAGCTGCATGAACGCGCCCGCGATCTGGAGGCAAAGGGTGGGTATGCAATGCCGCCCAACCAATCCCCGTGGCAGGAAATATTCCGCGAAAAAGTAGATCGTTTGGATCGCGGTATGACGCTCAAGGGCGCAGAAAACTACCGCGATATCGCGCGAGCCTTCATGCCACGCGATAACCACTAAAAGGAACAGAAATGAAACTTGTTCGTTACGGAGCCGAGGGCTCGGAAAAGCCGGCCCTGATCGACTCTGAGGGTCAATTGCGGGATCTGTCCGCTCATATCCATGATATTGCGGGGGATACGCTGGATGATGGAATGCTTGATAATTTGCGCTCATTGGATCCGAAAAACCTGCCAATTGTGGAGGGTGATCCTCGTATCGCGCCGTGTGTCGGTGACATCGGTAAATTTCTTTGCATCGGTTTGAACTACTCGGACCATGCCGCAGAAACCGGCGCAGATATTCCCGAGCATCCAATACTTTTTTTCAAGGCTAACTCAGCGGTCATTGGGGCATATGACGATGTTGTCATGCCGCGGGGATCTACACACACCGACTGGGAATGCGAACTGGGGGTCGTCATCGGCAAGACGGCCAAATACGTTTCCAAGGCCGACGCGCTCGAACATGTTGCGGGCTATTGCATCGTAAACGATGTGTCAGAAAGGCATTTTCAAACTCAACTGACCGGTCAATGGACCAAAGGCAAGTCTTGCGACACATTTGGCCCTACCGGCCCGTGGCTAGTGACCCGGGATGAGGTGCCTGATCCCCAAAGCCTTGGTATGTCATTGGATGTAAACGGTCAGCGCAAGCAAACCGGGAATACTGCTACGATGATCTTTTCCGTTGCCGAGATCATTGAGCATCTAAGCCAACTTTTCACACTGCACCCCGGTGACGTCATTTCAACTGGAACACCGCCCGGTGTCGGAATGGGGATAAAACCGGAACCAGTTTATCTTAAAAAAGGCGACGTGATGGAGCTTCGCATCGATGGACTTGGTGTTCAGCGGCAAAAGGTCGGCCAAGATGACTGACTTGTTGCAAATCGGAGGGATCACAGAACGGATGCGAGAGCGCCTGTCAGCAGCGTTCGACATTCATCAATTGGACGATTTCAACGCGGAAAGTGTTACGCATATCGTTACGAACGGGCACGATGGTGTTCCTCATGACCTGATGACATCACTCAGTAATCTGAAGATGATCAGTGTCTATGGGGTCGGCTACGACGCCGTCGACGCAAATGCAGCAGCTGAGCGCGGGATTGTTGTGACGCACACGCCCAATGTTTTGAACAAAGAAGTCGCAACCACCGCCCTTCTGCTGTTTCTGTCATGTTATCGAGAGCTCATACGTGACGATGATTACGTTCGGTCCGGACGGTGGGAAGTTGAAGGCAATGCCCCTTTGACGCGATCAGCCGACAATCAAAAAATAGGCATTCTTGGTCTTGGTCGCATTGGTCAGGCGATCGTTGATAAGTTGGAGCCGTGGGCCCCCGAAATTTCTTATCACACCCGCAATCAAAAGGATGTCCCATACCGGTATTTCGACAATTTGGTTGAAATGGCAGAACATGTGGACGTCCTCATATGCATCACTCCCGGCGGTCCGTCGACGAATAAGCTGGTCAACGCTGAGGTGCTGCGCGCGTTAGGGGCAGGCGGCACTTTAATAAACGTTAGCCGAGGTTCGGTCGTCGACGAAACTGCCCTCATCAATGCATTGCAAAACGGTGAGCTCGGGTGGGCGGGGCTTGATGTTTTTGAGGACGAACCGCGTGTTCCAAAAGCATTGCGCGAGCTGTCCAATGTCGTTCTGCTCCCTCACGCTGGTAGCGCGACTATTGAGACGCGTGCAGCAATGGGTGACCTGACTGTCGACAATCTCCTGCAACACCTAAAGGACGGATCGGTGATCACAGCTGTGCCGGAATGCAGGGATCTGTAAAAGGCCAATCTGAATAGTGTTTGAGTTTGCTGTTGCGGTTTTCTTTCTGCTGATTACGCCGGGCCCAGGTGTTTTAACAACTGCAGGCATTGGATCAGCATTTGGTTTTCGAGCTGGACTAGCTTTTGTGGCCGGTTTGATGCTGGGCGGGTTCATCAACATGATGTTGGTTGTCTCCGGAGTCGCTGCGGTAGCTTTGGCTATTCCGGTGCTTAGAACTTTCCTGCTATTCGCCTCTGTCGGGTATTTGGGATTTCTCGCCTGGCGTATTGCTAGCGCTGGCTCAAAGGTCGGGTTTTCCCCTGCGGTCACGCCACTTGGGTTTGCGAACGGGCTGACACTTCAGTTCATTAATCCCAAGGCTTACGTGGTCGGCACAGCATTGTTTTCAGGGTTTGCCTTTTTGCCCGATGCGCCCGTTTGGGAGGTCGTCATAAAAATCATAGTTTTCAACATGATTTGGGTGCCAGTGCACATGATCTGGCTGGGTGCCGGCGCAAAGCTGGGCAGCCTTGATTTGAGCGAGAGATCGCATCAAAGGATCAACTTTGCGATGGCGGCTTCGTTGATGGTTGTTGTGGTGATTGCATTGGCGTCGGCGCTATAGACGGCATCTACCGTCAATCGTGCTTAGCAGACGATTGAACGCCACAAATCAAAGTGACGCCGTTATTCCACCATCGACATAGAGAGTATGTCCATTGACGAAACTGGAAGCGGGGGAGGCAAGGAATATGGCGGCACCGACAAGTTCTTCTACATTGCCCCAGCGACCGGCCGGGGTACGTTTCTCCAACCATGCACTGAACTCTGGGTCAGCAACCAATGCGGCGTTCAAAGGTGTATCGAAATACCCGGGCGCAATGGCGTTGCAGTTCAGACCATACTTAGCCCAATCAGTAGCCATGCCTTTTGTAAGGTTGGTCACGGCACCTTTTGTCGCCGTGTAAGGCGCAATACCCGGTCGTGCCAATGCGGATTGCACCGATGCAATGTTGATGATCTTACCTGACTTTCTTTCAATCATGTGCCGTGCCACAGCCTGACCGACGTGAAAGACGGACGCTACATTTGTCTGAAGCAGGCGCTCGAACGCATCAGCAGGGAAATCCTGTAACTCCGTCCTATGTTGCATTCCGGCGTTGTTTATCAGGATGTCTATGGGTCCGACGTTCTCTTCAAAGTTATCCACGGCAGATCGGACACCTTCATGATCTGTCGCATCGAACGAAAGTTCACGTACTGAGGCGCCTGTTTCGCTCAACTCGGATGCGGCTGTTGCTAGTTTCGCGGTGTCGCGCCCGTTCAAAACGACCTGCGCACCGGCTGCAGCCAAGCCACGAGCCAACGCAAATCCAATGCCTTGGCTAGAGCCCGTTACGAGTGCGCGTGTTCCCTTTAAATTGAACATTTCAAGCGTCATGCAAAAATCCCTTGGTTGTCAGCACCGACTATCCGTATCTTTTGGCAATCTGTATAGGGAGTCCGTGCAATGTCTTCGGCTAGTGTTGCTGTTGTTATCCATGCCGCAAAAGATCTGAGGTTGGAAAACCGGGACGTTTACGACGTGGGGCCAGACGAAGTCTTGATCGCCATGCGCGCGGGTGGGATTTGCGGCTCTGACCTACATTATTACAACCACGGTGGTTTCGGTGCGATCAAGCTGCGTCAACCGATGGTGCTAGGACATGAAGTCGCCGGGGAAATCGTGAAAGCTGGGTCAAGTGTGGAGGGGCTACACCTTGGTCAACTGGTTGCAGTTTCTCCATCCCGCCCTTGCCAAACCTGCATCTATTGTCTGAACGGGCAGCAAAACCACTGTCTTGATATGAAGTTCTATGGCAGCGCGATGCCGTTTCCACATATCCAAGGCGCTTTTCAAAGCAAACTCGTGGCGAAAGCCAGTCAATGCGTTCCGGCAGACGGGTTGAGCCCTGCGCAGGCCGCCATGGCCGAACCTTTAGCGGTCTGTTTGCACGCGATTAAACAAGCCGGGAGCCTCCTGGGTAAAACGGTACTCATCACGGGATGCGGTCCGATCGGCTGCCTCACGATCTTGGCGGCGCGTCGTTCTGGGGCGGCCAGAATAGTGGCGACGGATATCTCGGACCAGACCCTCGCTCTGGCGCGTGAATGCGGGGCAGACGATGTCATCAACACCTACGCCGATCCGCAAAAACTGGAGCAGTTTGAAAAGGACAAGGGCCAGGTTGATGTCCAACTGGAGTGTTCTGGTGCTCAATCGGCTCTGGCTTCTGGCGTCACATGCTTGCGACCAGGTGGAACATTGGTTCAGCTTGGTCTGGGCGGAGATATGACAGTGCCGATGCAGGCGTTGACTGCAAAAGAGATAGTGCTTCGCGGGTCTTTCCGTTTCCATTCCGAGTTCTCAGTCGCGGTCGAGATGATGCGAAGCGGACTAATAAATGTCGACCAATTGGTGACGCATTCCTTCGAGGTTGGCGAGGCCGTCACTGCTTTCGAGGTTGCGTCTGATCGAAGCCAATCAATGAAGGTGCAGTTAACTTTTCCGGATAGTGACAATGGATAGACGAACGCGTGATATTGCAAAGACTTATGAACGAGATGGTTTCGTAGCTCCTCTGGATATCCTTACAGCTTCAGAGGTCCAAACGCTGCGCGATGATTTTGAGAAAGCAGAGCGCATTCTCAGAGACGACCCGGAGAAACTCAAGCTTCTGTATTCCTATCCGGACAGGCTGATACCATCATTCGATGCACTTCTGCGCCATCCGAAGCTGATTGAAGCTGCTTCAACGGTGTTGGGGCCGGACCTCATGGTTTGGAGCGGTGCACTTTTCGTAAAAGAAGCGCGGTCATCGAAAATAGTCTCGTGGCACCAAGACTTGACCTATTGGGGATTGGATGATGCTGAAGAAGTTACGTGCTGGGTTGCGATTTCAGAAGCGTCTGAGCAAAGCGGGTGTATGAAGTTTCTTCCTGGCAGCCACAAAAGCCGTATCGTGCCTCACGTGGACACCTTCAGTGAAAACAATCTGTTGTCACGTGGGCAGGAAATCGCAGTCGATGTGAACGAAAAAGATGCAGTCGCTGCCGAATTGCGTGCTGGGCAGGCGTCCATGCATCACGGGCATCTTTTCCACGCATCAGGGCCCAATAACACAGACGATAGACGCATCGGTGCGGCGTTGCGTTTCATAAAGCCCTCAATGAAACAGCAAAACGGCGTGAAAACTTTGGTTGCGCTAGTTGCTGGGCGAGATGATTTTGGGCATTTCTCAGTTGCGTCCTCCCCTCAGGGATTTTTGCATGAGGAGGATTTCGTTGTGTGTCAAAGGGATGCAGACCGCAAGAAACAAATACTCTTCGCCGGAGTGAAGTGACGCCCTACGCAAGCTCAGAACCATTGTTGCATCAACCAAGAAGCCGAACTGGATAGCGAAAACTGGTGGATATTTAGAAGGGTCTAGTCAGAAGAACTTGGATAGAAGAGTGCAGTTCACTCTTGTGACCTTCGCATGTGATTACACTATTGCCATTCAATTTTTTTAAGATCAAACCCGAGATCGTTCATTTGGCTGTAGTGCTTTATGTTCCGTTCTCATTGTTGCCGCGAAACGTTCAAGATCTGTTGTATGAACGGGGAATTGAGGTGAGCCACAAAACCGTCCGATCTTTACGGAACCTGTTTCACCACATGCTTGCTGCTGAGCTCGGAAAAAAGCGTGCGCAGCAGCTGCGCACGTTCTCAAACTGGAAGTGGCACATGGATAATTTATTTTTTGGAAGTGAATGTTAGCAGGTACTGCCTCTGGCGGGGCGTAGATCATGAGGGCGAAGTGCTGGAAGCCGTTGTCACCAAACGCCGAAACAAACAGGCGGCATTGAAATTACTCGAGAAATTCATGAATCGGCACGGTAAAGCGGACCGTCGTGACGGATTGCTTCGCCTCATACAACTACTTCAACTAGGAAAGGTCACTAGTCAGCAGAGATACCTTCAAGCTGACACACGCCGCGGCTCTCGCCGAGTGGTGCGAATTTGCTGCGGTATAAAGGGCGGCTATACTGGCTTAACTGAGACTGGTTCGAATTTGTCTGACAGCACCCATCAAAGCACACATTGAGCGAAATGCAATGAACGTCAGCGTCGCGCCCACAGAACAAAGGCTTGAAGGACAGCGCGCCTAGGTTCTGCTTTGCAGTTTACTTGCAGATCGGCAATTCCAACGGCGGCTGTTTGGGCAAAGATGCTCTCCAACTATTTATGATCGGCTGTAGGCTGCTTTTGGGCCAAAACTTTGGTTCGCCAATCGCTTTTAGGCAAGCTGCGTTCCAGTAAACTCCAGCTCGAGAAAGTGATTTTCCCTTTTTCACCGCCTTGGCGACAGCGTTTATGTCTTTGGATTCAGGGTAGATATACAGGGTTGTCGGGTTCCCTTCTACAAGCGCCAAAATCTCTTTTGAGGCGGATTGCGACCAGGTTGTGCAACCATTGCTACGACCACCGGTGTAGTTCACAAGCCTTCCGTAGGGGACATAGCCATCGTTGTCTGCATGAGAGCTTTGAGGGTTTTTGAACCGACATTGCCACTTAAGGAAGACAGCCGGATGGCCTCCGATGGCCCGCTCCCGAGCATTGCTCGTTTCTCCTTCACCATCAAACAAAAGGAAAGTGCGATAGAACGGCTGCGTTTTGCCGGAATGACTGTGGTAACCTTTGAAAGACGTGCGGGTTTCAGCCGTCACATAGGCGCCTCCGGCGGTTAGTTTAGAGCCCTCTGCGTTGCTGAAGTTCTTCGCGCATTGTCGGCCATTCGAAAAATTGGCGCGTTGTAGTTTTCGGCCGTTGCCATAGCCGGACGAAACCGCTCGGAAGGACTTTTGTGACTCGCAGATGACATAAAAACGCTTGCCCGGATTGCCGTTTCTTGCAGTGCTGGGGCGGGTTGCGTCCTTGGCCAGGTAGCAGGGGTTCCTGACTTCGCCTCGGCGTAGTTTCTTGATGTAAAGAGCTCGTGCCCTTTCTAAAACGATTGGCGCGATTTGCCCTTCACCGGTACCCACGTGCTTTTGTAGCCACGCTGGAACATCTTGCGTTATCGCATTGGCGCGGTCCGGTAGGGCGCCCACCGACATGGCGATTGTTATGACCGAGAGTGCGAGACGGAGTGAATTCGGTAGCAATGGGAAATCTCCTGCTAGAATGTCCTCGGGTTCAGTCTACCACAGTTCTTGCGCGCTAGGATGCTGGCCAAGTTTACAAGCGAAGCCTCCTGTTGCCTCAAATCCCACTTTTCGTTTGCGGAGGCTTTCTTACATCTTGGACAATAAATCCTAGGATGTTGCGGAGGTGTCTGGACATTCCGAGATTTGGTTCCAAATGAATGCCATGATTACACGTCGCAAGTTCCTGTTGGCAACCGCAACCGCAATTTGTGCTCCGTATATTGCGCGGGGACAAACGGTGGCGCTGAATGATGTAGTCAGCGGTCTTCCGCAGTTGCATTCACTGCAAATTCAACGCGGAAATGAGGTCATTTTCGCGCAGGCCCAACAGGGTGCAGGCCTAGATAGACCGGCCAACATAAAGTCGTGTTCGAAAAGCATTGTGGCTTTGTTGCTTGGGACGGCGATCGACCGGCGGGAAATCCCATCTGTAGATGCCACCTTGCAGGAGGTCGCGCCGCGACTTTTGCCCGCTAATGCGACACCCGGTTCCGAAAGCATTACGATGGAGGATCTGGTGACGCTGCGGGCAGGACTCGAAAGAACCTCGGGCAGCAACTACGGAGAATGGATCAACTCTCCCAACTGGATCGCGGACGCGTTGACACGACCGATGGTTGCTGAACCCGGAGAGCAGATGCTCTATTCTACAGGATCGACCCATGTGCTTGGCGCAGCGTTGACCGTGGCGACCGGACAAAGCCTATTGAGACTGACGCGAGAGAGGCTGGGTGCACCACTTGGTATCGAGATCCCCGCTTGGACGAAGGATCCACAGGGTTACTACTTGGGTGGGAACGAAATGGCGATTACGCCGAGTTCGATGTTGAAGATCGCGGTGTTGCTTCGGGACCGCGGGGCTTTTGCCAACACGCAAATCATTCCTGAGCGTTGGGTTTTGGAATCGACCAAGCCGCACGGCCGTTCACCTTTCTCTGGACTAGACTACGGCTATGGCTGGTTTCTTTCCCCTTCGGGCTATGCATTGGCGCGTGGGTATGGAGGCCAAATCATAGCGGCCCATCCTGAGCGAAACCTTGCTGTCGCAATCACCTCTGATCCTACGCGTCCAGCCCGTTCTGGAGGATACTTTGGAGATTTGGTCAGTTTGCTGGATGGTCCGATTTTAAACGCGACCTAGGGGGACCTTTTCAAAAACACTGTTAAGGGTTGGTCACGTTTGGCCTCAACGGAGTTGGATTATCAAACAGCTTTCTTCTTCGGTGGAGCGACGGAGCATCTGGACAGCTGATCAAGTTACTCTTCTGAAAGGTGAAAGAGGAAGTGGCCTACTTGACTATGTTCCGACAGTCTCGCTTTACGGGTCGAGGCAGTTCCATCAAAAAAACTTGCTCAGATTGAATTTGCTTGAGTGGCGCGATCTTTGCGCGGCATTGAGGACTGTTCCAACTGGCGCAATTGAGATTGGTTCGAATTTGTCTGAGAGCAATGCTCAGTTCTTTCAAAAGATTTTGTAGGCGGCCGAGAGTGGCGGCATTGGCTCTCAAATCGGAAATCACGAAACATGTTTTTTGAAGGTTGTTTTCGAGCCGCGAGCCGCCGCTGGCACGAGTTGCCTACAACGTCGGCTGCGAGTTCACAGACGCTTGATGAATACTGCTCTGTTTTCCTGTATGGTTCGGTTGCCAAGTTTGGCCAAACAGCTCTTGGTTTTCTCGATCAGCATCGAAGGTGTAGTGAAAAATTACCTTAAGAATTTGGTTTAAGCTATTGATATAATGAGGATAACTGCCCGTGACCAGTCTGAAAGCAATCCACCATGCTGCAGTCATTTGTTCGGACTATGAACGGTCCAAGGCGTTTTATTCAGAGACGCTTGGTTTGAGGATTGTTGCCGAGAATTTCAGGGCTGAGCGGCAATCTTGGAAGCTGGATTTGGCATTGCCGGACGGCTCTCAGATTGAACTGTTTTCCTTTCCCACCCCGCCCAAACGCACCTCTCGCCCCGAAGCACAAGGTCTGCGGCATCTTGCGTTTGTTGTGGATGATATCGAAGCGCTAAAAGACAGTCTGGAACAGAAAGGTGTCCTCGTCGAAGACATCCGTGTCGATGAGTATACCGGGCATCGGTTCACTTTCTTCAGCGACCCGGACGATCTTCCATTGGAGTTGTACGAAGCCAAGCCGATTGCTTTGAAGTGATATTTCTCGTCTTCTAGGCTGAGCGAAGCAGGGAGGAAGGCGCATGGAAGTAAAACCTCTCACCGGTGGATTGGGTGCGGAAATCGTCGGGGCAGACATCCGGCGTGAAGATCAATTCGACGCAATTGTGTCAGCCTTTGCAAAGTACTCCGTTATCGCACTGAGGGGCCAAAGCGTTAGCCCGCAAGAGCATCTGACCTTTGCGAGAAGGTTCGGCCCAATCAACGTGAACCGATTTTTCAAACCGGTGGACGGCTATCCTGAGATTGCCACGGTGTTGAAAGAGAAGGATCAGAAAGAAGCTGTGGGAGAGGGGTGGCATACTGACCACTCCTATGATCAGGAGCCTGCTATGGGCTCGATCCTGCACGCCCTGGAGGTTCCGCCCCATGGTGGCGACACGTTGTTTGTGTCGATGGCTGCCGCCTACGAAGCTTTGTCGCCCACGATGCGTGGTTTCTTAGATGGTTTGAGGGCGGTTCATTCCTCTCGCCATGTCTTTGGAGCCAGCATCATGGACACAGAAGCCGCAGAAAGCGGCCGTTTGGGGAACGCCGAAGCTGCCACGCAAGACGCTTTGCACCCCGTTGTCATCACGCATCCTCTCAGCGGTAGGCGCGGGTTGTTCGTCAACCCTGTGTTCACGACCAAAATCAAAGGCTTGAGCGTGGATGAGTCTGCCGCAATGCTGGGTATGATTTATGATCATTGCAAGCAGCCTGAATTCCAATGTCGCCTGCGTTGGCAGGAAGGGGATATCGCCATTTGGGATAACAGAGCGACGTGGCACAAAGCGATCAACGACTACCATGGGTTTCGACGTCTTATGCACAGGGTGACGGTGGAAGGTGTTGCTCTAACGCAATGAAGCGAGTGACGCTCGGCAAATTCTGCGACTCAGTCAGAGTGCCGACACGGTGTGAATATCTTCGATTCCCGGTGATAGTTTTGGATGAGGCATCGAGCGCCGCGTTTTTATCCATGTTTTCTTACCTTTAAGGTGGGCACAGAGTTTTTTCTTGTCAAATTTGGAACGTTCCATTATATACTTTGGAACGTTCCAATTGTAGGGAAATCAGATGAACTGGGCATTTGTCGGAGCGAGCACTATAGCTTCGCAATATATGTTGGACGCGGTGCGTCAGCAGGCAGGCAACGACGTGACCTGGGTCGTGAGTAATTCCTCTGACCGGGTGCAAACCTGGGCTAAGGAGCACGGTATTCCCAATGCAACCACAGACCTGAACACAGCGCTGTCTGACGATGGCGTGAAAGCCGTCTATATTTCTTCCACAAATGAGAAGCACCATGGTCAGGCGATGGCTGCCATCGCGGCTGGTAAGCATGTTCTGTGTGAAAAGCCGCTCGGGATGACGCAAGCGGAGGCTGTCGAAATGGTGCGCGCGGCCGACGCGGCTGGCGTGACTTTTGGTACAAATCACCACCTGCGATGCTCTGGCAGTCATCGTGCCATTCGTGACCTGATCGCAGATGGGCGCGTCGGAGAGGTTCTTTCGCTGCGCATCCATCACGCAGTGCATTTGCCCGAGAACTTGCAGGGGTGGCGTATCAACTCTGCCGATGCTGGCGGTGGCGTGATCCCTGATATCGTTGTTCACGACGCCGATGTCACGCGTTTCCTGCTGAACGAGGATCCGGTGTCTGTCGTCGCGCAAATGGCCAGTTCTGGGATGGGGCAGGGTGTCGAAGACTCGTGCATGTCCGTCTGGACGATGCCCTCGGGCGCGATGGTCATGACGCATGAAAGCTTTACGCACCCCTTTGCCGGGTCTGGCCTGCAGGTGCATGGAACCGAGGGTTCGATTTTTGCGGATGGCGTCATGACGCAGCGCCCGGTTGGGGCAATACAGTTGGTGACTGAAGCCGGAAGTGAAGAGATCCCGTTTTCGGACCACTCTCTCTATGTTCAAGGCGTTTCGGAGTTTGTCGCCGCAGCGGCGGGACAAGGCCGTCCTGCTGCCGACGGGCCTGATGGAGTGAAATCGCTGTCAATCGCGCTGAGCGTTCGCGAGGCCGCAGCGTCGGGTGATCGTATCAACATAGATTATGGCGGTTTTTGATGAACAAGCTTGTTTCCGTTTCCGAGGCCGTTTCTCGCATCCCAGACAATGCGGTTGTCACCGTGTCGTCGTCTTCTGCGCTCGGGTGCCCTGACCTCGTGCTGAAGGCACTCGGAGAGCGGTTTCGCACTGAAGGGCATCCGCGCAACATTACAACGCTGCACCCAATCGCCGCCGGGGATATGTATGGCGTGAAGGGAATGGATTATCTGGCGCAGGATGGACTGCTAAGCCGCGTTCTCGCCGGTTCATACCCGTCGGGCCCTTCCAGCCTTGAGATGCCGGAAATCTGGAAGATGATCGTCGAAGATCGAGTGGCCGCATACAACGTGCCATCGGGAATTCTGTTCGATATGCATCGCGAAGCCGCAGCGCATCGACCCGGTGTTCTCACACAGGTCGGGCTTGAGACTTTCGTGGATCCTGTTCGGGAAGGATGCGCGATGAACGCGCGTGGTGCGGCGGCTCCAATTGTTAACCGAAAGGAATTCGACGGTCAGACTTGGTTGCACTTCCAAAACATCAATCCGAACGTGTGCGTTTTGCGCGCGACCACGGCGGATGAGTTTGGCAACCTGACTTATGAACATGAAGGTGCCTATCTGGGCGGATTGGAGCAAGCGATTTGCACACGCAACCACGGCGGGCTCGTGATCGCACAGGTTCAACGAGTGACTGCCGCAGGTAGCTTGCGCCCCCATGACGTGCGCGTGCCGGGGCATCTAGTCGACCTGATCGTTGAAGACTCAGAGCAGATGCAAACGACAGAGACCTTGTATGACCCTGCGATCTCTGGCCAGATTATGCGCCCTTGGGACAGCTTCTCACTGGCCGAGCATGGTGTCGAAAAGGTCATCGCGCGTCGTGCCGCCCAAGAACTGCGCAGCGGCATGAGCGCCAACTTGGGCTTTGGCATCAGCGCAATGGTCCCGCGTGTTTTGTTGGAAGAGGGGCATCCTCAGGCGGTGACATGGGCGATCGAGCAGGGGGCTGTTGGCGGCGTCCCATTGACCGGGTTTGCCTTTGGGTGCGCATCCAACGCGCACGCATTTGTGCCGTCACCGCAGCAATTCATCTATTTCCAGGGCGGCGGGTTCGACATGTCGTTCCTCTCGTTCCTCGAGGTCGATGTAGAAGGTAATGTAAACGTCTCCAAACTTGGTAAAAAGCCTTATCTGACCGCAGGATGCGGTGGCTTTGTCGATATCACAGCGCGAGCCAAAAAGATCGTGTTCTCGGGCTGGTTCGAAGCCGGCGCCAAGATTGATCTGACGGATGACGGTATCCAAGTGAATGCCCCAGGAAAATTCACCAAGATGGTAGATCAGGTCGAGCATGTCACATTTTCGGGCCGCCGTGCCCGGGAAACCGGTCAGGAGGTGCTCTATGTGACCGAGCGGTGTGTCATTCGCCTTACGGATCAGGGGCTGGTCGCGACGGAAATCATGCCCGGCATTGAGGCGCAGCGCGATATTGTCGAAGCTTCAGGCGGTCGCGTCAAAGTCGCGGAAAACGCGGTTCAAATGTCCAAGTCGCTATTCGCAGTTGGCCCGATGGGAATGACACTGTGAGCAAGCTGCGCATTCATATCGAAGGTGCAACCGCTGTCCTGGTTTTGGACAACGAGGCCAAGCTTAATGCGCTAACTGTAGATATGCTGCACGCGCTGGAGGCTGGCCTGAAAGACGTCGAGCGTGACACGTCCATTTGTGCGCTCGTTCTGACTGGCGCAGGGGAAAAAGCGTTTTGCTGCGGGGCGGACATTGGCGCTTGGGGTGGGCTGAGCCCCGCCGAATTCGCTCGCCATTGGGTCCGTGACGGACATCGTATCTTTGACCGTCTGGCGCGGATCGGCAAACCGACAATTGCTGCGATCAACGGCCACGCGTTTGGCGGCGGGCTAGAGCTGGCCAGTTGCTGCGATCTGCGCCTGATGACCCCGCGGTCCACGCTGGCTTTGCCCGAAGCTCGGGTTGGGATTGTGCCCGGCTGGTCCGGGACACAGCGGTTGACCCGGCTGGTCCCCGAAGCTGCGGTGAAAGAGATGGCACTCTTCGGGCGCCGTATTGGTGCCGACCGCGCCGTGGCCTTGGGCTATGCGACCGAGGTTTCTGACGACGTTCTGGCGCGCGCGCTTGAGATCACAACCGAACTAAGCGACCTTTCGCCCCGCGCTACCGAAATCTCAAAAAACATGATCCATGCAGCGGTCGGTGAAGACTCTCATGCCGTGGTCGAAGCCCTTGGTAGTGCAGCGATTGCGGCCTCGGCGGACCGCGAAGAAGGCGTCGCAGCGTTCATGGAAAAACGTAACCCCACATTTTCGGGCCTTTGACAATATGAAAGATATCACCATCAACCCTGCTATCCCGTTCGAGCTGCCGCCTGTGTTTGAAGGTCGGCATCTCATCGATGGCAGGTGGCAGAATAGCGCATCGGGTGAGACGTTCGAACGGCGCTCGCCGTCGCACGGGCACATCGTCAGCCGGTCAGCCTTGGGTGGCGAAGCTGAAGCTGAGGCGGCGATCTTGGCGGCACGCAAGTCGTTCGACAGCGGTGTGTGGAGTCGGGCATCGGGCAAGGAGCGGGCCACCGTTTTGCTTAAGGTTGCCGACCTGATTGAACAGAATGTCGACCGGATTGCACTGATCGAAACGCTGGAAAGCGGTAAGCCGATCAGCCAATCCAAGGGCGAGGTCGGCGGTGCAGCAGACCTTTGGCGCTATGCGGCCTCATTGGCACGCAGCACGCACGGCGACAGCCACAATACTCTTGGCGCAGACATGATGGGTGTCGTGCTGAAGGAACCCATCGGTGTCGTGTCCATCATCACACCATGGAATTTCCCGTTCTGGATACTCAGTCAGAAACTGCCCTTCGCGTTGGCGGCTGGCTGCACCGTTGTTGTGAAACCGTCTGAGATGACACCGTCGACAACCTTGATGCTGGGCGAGTTGCTGATCGAAGCCGGGTTGCCTGCCGGTGTATGCAATATCGTTCTGGGCTACGGAGTTCCCGTTGGCAGTGTGATGTCGAGCCATGACAGCGTGGACATGATCAGCTTTACGGGCTCGACCGCTGTGGGCAAGACGATCAGCGCAGTAGCATCGGATACACTCAAGAAGGTCGCGCTTGAGCTTGGGGGCAAGAACCCTCAGGTCATCTTTCCCGACGCCGATCTGAATGCAGCCGCTGATGCGGTTGTGTTCGGTGTCTATTTCAACGTTGGTCAATGCTGCAATTCAAGCAGTCGCATCATTGTGCACGAGGATATAGCTGACGACTTCCGCGAACGCGTCGTCGCCCTGTCGCGCAAAGTCAAATTCGGCGATCCTCTGGACCCGACGACGCAGGTTGGGGCTATCGTAACGTCCGAGCACAACTCAAAAATCGACGCGTATGTCAAACAGGCGCAGGCTTCTGGTGCGACTATTTATCTGGGTGGTGAGCCGCTGGAAGTCGAAGGCCTTGGCGCTCAGTTCTATCAGCCGACGGTGATTTCCGACGTCTCGCCTGATATGCCCATTGCCCGCGATGAAGTATTCGGGCCTGTTCTGTCTGTTTTGACTTTCAAAACACTGGACGAAGCCATCGCGCTCACCAATGATAGCGCTTATGGTCTGTCGGCAGGGGTCTGGAGCGAAAACGTTCACACCTGCCTAGAGTTTGCCCGCCGAGCAGAAGCGGGAACGGTCTGGACCAATACCTGGATGGACGGGTTCCCCGAGGTCGCTTTCGGTGGGGTCAAACAATCCGGGCAGGGGCGGGAAATCGGACGATATGGGTTCGAGGAATTCTTCGAAGTGAAATCAGTGGTCATGCGCATCGGCAACAGCCGGGCACCATGGGTTCCGCAAGACTAAGACCGGGTACCAGATTGGTCCCGAGTGAGAATAACGCATTAAGGGAGGAAACAAGAATGCGTAAATATATGAAGACAAAATCGCTGTTTGTAGCAGGTCTACTATGCACGACCAGCCTTGCGCACGCTGAAGACGTGGAAGTTCTGCATTGGTGGACGTCTGGCGGTGAGGCCGCAGCACTAAACGTTCTCAAGGACGACCTGTCCGGACAGGGCATCGGCTGGACCGACATGCCTGTAGCCGGTGGCGGTGGCGAGCAGGCGATGACCGTTCTGCGCGCACGCGTGACGGCCGGCAACGCGCCGACTGCTGTGCAGGCTCTGGGCTTTGACATTCTGGACTGGGCCGATCAGGGCGCGCTGGCCGATCTGAACGAAGTGGCAGCCCAGGAAGGTTGGGATGACGTCGTCCCAGATGCGCTGAAAGCCTTCGCCAAGCATGATGGCAAATGGGTCTCTGCCCCTGTGAACGTACACTCGACCAACTGGGTCTGGGCTAACAAAGCGGTGCTGGACGCTAATGGTATTGCACAGCCCACCAACTGGGACGAATTCGTCGCAGCGGTTGAGGCGTTGAAAGCTGCCGGGATCACTCCGATCGCGCATGGTGGTCAGGCATGGCAGGACGCGACCGTGTTCGATGCTATCGCAATGTCGACGCTGGGGCCTGACGGCTACAAAGCGGCCTTTATCGACTTGGACGAGGAAACGCTGGGTGGCGACGCGATGAAAGAAGCGTTCGACCGAATGGCCTTTATCCGCGACAACGTGGATGAGAACTTCTCGGGTCGAGACTGGAACCTGGCGACAGCAATGGTCATAAACGGTGAAGCCGGTTTCCAGATGATGGGTGACTGGGCCAAAGGCGAATTCCTGAATGCGGGCAAAGTGCCGGGTGAGGACTTCCTGTGCTTCCGCTTCCCGGGCACTCAGGATCAGGTCACCTTCAACGCTGACCAATTCATGATGTTTGACCAGGGCGGTACGGTATCGGCCGAGCAAGCCGCGCTGGCCAGCGCGATCCTGTCACCATCGTTCCAGATTGCCTTTAACAAGGTGAAGGGCTCGGTGCCTGCGCGGACAGACGTGGACGGCAGCGATCTGGATGCGTGTGGTCAGCAAGGCATGAAAGACTTGGCTGCTGCGGCTTCGTCAGGCAACCTGTTCGGCTCGATGGCGCACGGACATGCCGCGCCTGCGTCAGTCAAGAACGCCGTCTATGACGTTGTGACCGCTCACTTTAACGGCGAGTACGGCAGCGAAGATGCTGTGACCGAACTGGTTGACGCCGTTTCGATCGCCAAGTGATCCACAAGTGATCCTCCCGATGGGGCGGCGGTCTGGCCGCCCTGTCACCAAGTGGGCGCAAAAGCTCCGATCTAACACGACTCGAACGAGGAGGGCGCGCCATGGCTGCTTCAGCCGACGCGGATTTTAAGACACGCCTTCAGAACTGGATACCCAAGCTGGTCCTGTCACCGTCGCTGGCGATGATGTTGGTCTTTGTCTACGGGTTCATTCTGTTTTCGGTCTACCTGTCATTCACCGACAGTCGCATCCTGCCGTCCTTTGGATGGGTCGGATGGGAAAACTACGACAAATTGTGGCGGCTGAGCCATTGGGAAACCTCGTTGATCAATATGGGGATTTTCGCGAGCCTCTATATCGTGATCTGCACCTGTATAGGCCTGGGTCTGGCGATCTTCCTTGATCAGAAAATCCGGGGCGAAGGGCTATTGCGTCCTATCTACCTCTATCCGATGGCTCTGAGCTTCATCGTCACCGGCACCGCGTGGAAATGGTTCCTTGACCCTGGCATCGGGTTGGAAAACGTCATGCATACATGGGGTTGGACCAGCTTCGAGTTCGATTGGATAAAAAACCGTGATTACGCCATCTACACGGTGGTTCTAGCGGCCGTCTGGCAAACCAGCGGCT
The DNA here is from genome assembly GCF_056541245.1 of Ruegeria sp. AI3. Taxonomy (NCBI): domain Bacteria; kingdom Pseudomonadati; phylum Pseudomonadota; class Alphaproteobacteria; order Rhodobacterales; family Roseobacteraceae; genus Ruegeria; species Ruegeria sp. AI3. The sequence goes on along the minus strand of NZ_JBQFYA010000002.1, from coordinate 312,161 downwards.
TCGTAATGGCAATGTTTCTGGCCGGTCTGCGTGGAATCGACAATGAAATCCTGCGCGCGGCGCAAATGGATGGCGCCTCTAACTGGAACCTCTACCGCCGGATCATCATCCCGCAACTGCGTCCCGCATTCCTGTCGGCCTTTGTGATCCTCAGCCATCTTGCGATCAAGACCTTTGACCTTGTAATCGCCCTGACCGGGGGTGGCCCCGGTCGCGCAACCGAACTGCCCGCGACCTTTATGTACTCTTACACGTTCACGCGAAATCAGATGGGGATCGGTGCGGCCTCGGCCACGATCATGCTGATGACCATTGCGGCGATCATGATCCCCTATCTCTACGCCGAATTGCGGGAGAAACGCTGATGTCCCAAGCAACTCAGGATACCGCAATCCGCACGGGCCGCGTTACGCGCACGCTGATCTATCTGGTGCTGCTGTTGTTTGGTCTTTTCTACCTGCTACCGCTCTACGTGATGCTGGTGAACTCGGTGAAGCCTTTGGAAGAGATCACCGGTGGCGGCATGATGAACCTGCCACAGGTGTTCACGATTGAGCCGTGGCTCAAGGCATGGTCTTCGGCGCAGATCGGCGTCGATCCGACAGGGCTGAAGCCCTACTTCTGGAACTCGATCAAGATGGTAGTTCCTGCGGTGATTGTCTCGACCATTCTTGGGGCGTTGAACGGCTATGTGCTGACCAAGTGGCGCTTCAAGTACGACACCATCCTATTCGGTCTGATGCTGTTTGCCTGCTTCATCCCGTTCCAGATTGTTCTGATCCCAATGGCGCGGATGTTGGGTATAATCGGGCTGGCAGGCACCACTTGGGGTCTTGCGCTTGTCCATGTTGTCTACGGGATTGGCTTCACCACGCTGTACTTCCGCAACTACTACGCCGTGTTCCCGACCGAGCTGATCCGGGCAGCGCAGATCGATGGCGCCGGGTTCTTCCAGATATTCTGGCGCATTCTTATGCCCAGTTCTGGGCCGATCGCCGTGGTGTCGATCATCTGGCAGTTCACCAACATCTGGAATGACTTCTTGTTCGGCGCGTCCTTTGCCGATGCCAACAGCCAACCGATGACGGTAGCACTGAACAATCTGGTGCAGTCGTCAACCGGTGTGAAGGAATACAACGTTCATTTTGCAGGCGCCATTCTGGCGGCCATGCCAACTCTACTCGTCTACATCGTGGCCGGTCGATACTTCGTCCGCGGCCTGATGGCGGGTTCGGTGAAAGGATAAGACCTCATGGGTTTTCTAGACATAGACAACGCGACTAAATCCTACGGGGCGGTCGAGGTTCTGCACAAGGTCGATATCTCGGTGCAGGAGGGAGAGTTCCTGGTGCTGGTCGGCCCCTCGGGCTGTGGCAAATCCACTCTGCTGAACATGATCGCGGGGCTGGAAGAGATTACCAGCGGTGAAATCCGCATCAAAGATCAGGTGATGAACGGGGTGCACCCGTCCAACCGCAACATTGCCATGGTTTTCCAAAGCTATGCCTTGTATCCCAATATGACGGTCGGGCAGAACATCACTTTCGGGCTTGAGATGCACGGGGTGCCCAAGCCTGAACGCGACAAAGCGATGCAAGAAGTTGCCAAGCTCTTGCAGATCGAGCAATTGCTGGATCGCAAGCCCGGTCAGTTGTCGGGCGGTCAACGTCAGCGGGTTGCAATGGGTCGCGCGCTGGTGCGGAATCCTGATGTCTTCCTGTTCGATGAACCGCTCTCGAACCTCGATGCCAAGCTTCGCGTCGACATGCGAACCGAGATCAAGAAGCTGCATCAGAACCTCGGCACCACCATCGTTTATGTGACTCATGACCAGATCGAGGCGATGACGCTTTCAAGCCGCATCGCCGTGATGAACGGCGGCTATGTCCAGCAACTGGGCACGCCGCAGGAAATCTATGACACGCCTGCGAATATCTTCGTTGCAACGTTCATGGGCTCGCCTGCGATGAACGTGTTACCGGCCAAGGTTACGGTTTTGAATGGCCGCCCCCATGCAGAGGTCGCCGTTCACGACGGATCTATGGCGCAACTTCCGTTCAGCCAAGACAACTTGGCCGCATGGGATGGGCGCGAGATCTTGTTGGGAATCCGCCCAGAGACTATCACCGATATGGATGGTGCGGATCGAAAGTCGTCGAACATCGCGCAGATGACCAACCGTATCGTGGTGACGGAGCCCGCTGGATCGGACACCTTTGTCTCGATGCAATTGGGCGGGCGAGATGTGATCGCGCGTATGCGTTCGGATGCAGAGGTCGCACCGGGGCAGGATTTCAACTTTGCAGTAAACATGGAAAAGGCCGTGGCTTTTGATCCCGAAAGCGAGATGCGGATCCTTCCATGAATCGGGCTGACGTCATAATCATCGGGTCGGGTATCGGGGGGGCAACGCTGGCTGCGGCGTTGGCCCCGTCCGGTCGTCGCATTCTGATCCTTGAACGAGGTGAGAGATTGCAGCCCTCACCTCAGGATCGAGACCCAAGGGCGATCTTTGCTAGTGGGCACTTTCGCCCCGATGAAACATGGCTGGATGGAGCAGGCAAGCCTTTCAACCCCGGAAACTACTACTGCGTTGGTGGCAATTCCAAGTTCTACGGCGCAGCTTTGATACGTTATCGGAAAGAGGATTTTGAGCCGCGTCAGCATATGGGGGGCTACTCTAACGGCTGGCCCATGCCCTACGAAGAGCTGGAGCCGGACTACACCGCCGCGGAACAGATTTACGACGCGCGTGGGACCACCAAAGAAGATCCCACCGAGCCACCGCACAGTGGGGGTTACCCGCACCCACCTGTGCCGGATGAGGTTGATATTGCAGACCTGAGAAACCGGCTAAGCCATGCAGGCCTGACGCCGTCCTCAGTGCCTTTGGGCGTGGAAATTGAGACCTGGCTAGAGGCTGGGCAAACAACTTGGGATGCGTTTCCCAATACATGCGGCGGCAAAATGGATGCCGAAACCTGTGCGCTGGCCGAGGCATTGAAACACGGCAATGTCGAACTGCTAACTGACGCGCGTGTCCGTAAACTGAAGGCTGATGCCGTTGGTCGCGTCACAAGCGTCGAGGTTGAAGGCCACGGTGCTCTGCGCGCGCCGGTCATAGTGCTTGCAGCAGGTGCGGTACAGTCCTCAGTCCTGTTGCTGCAGTCCGCGAACGACGATTGTCCAACCGGTCTTGCCAATCGGTCCGATCAGGTCGGGCGGAACTTCATGAACCACAATTGCTCGGCGGTGCTGGCCCTTCATCCGCTGCGTCGCAACAGAGCTGTCTATCAAAAGACATTGATGTTCAACGACTATTACAACAGCGACGGGCAGGGTGGTTTGCCTTTGGGCAACATTCAGATGTTGGGAAAAATCACCGGACCGATTCTTGCGTCGCAAACCCATCTACCGGGTCCACTTGCAGCACTGATCGCCAATCGCAGTTTTGATTTTTATGCCATGTCCGAAGATCTGCCGAACCCAGACAGCCGGGTGACGGTCGAAGGTGACCAGATCAGGCTGGATTGGAAACGCTCGAATTGGGCCGCGCACGAGGCCTTGGTTGCGCGGCTAAAGGCGCATCTGAAGCAGGCCGGGTTTCCTGTTGTATTGTCGCGACCATTTGATCGGCGCACTCCGTCACATCAATGCGGCACAGCGCGGATGGGCAATGATCCGTCAAGCAGTGTCGTCGATACGTTCTGTCGTAGCCACGACCACAAGAACCTGTTCATCGTTGACGCGTCAATTCTTCCGACATCTGCGGCGGTGAATCCGGCCCTCACGATAGCCGCACTCGCACTCCGTGCGGGGCGTCATATCATTGAAACGGAGTTCGCCGCATGACCGGAACAGTATTGGTGACCGGAGGACAACAGGGCATTGGACTAGGGGTGGCGCGCGCCTTGATCGCGGCGGGGTATAAGGTCGCAATAGCCTCTCGCTCTGCACCCGACAATCCGGTCGTGAGGGCGGCTTTGGAAGAGCTTGGCCCAAGCGCAATTTATGTGCAGCACGACGTGTCCGACATTGATCACGTTCCGGCGCTACTGGATCAGATCGAAGCCGTTTTGGGCCCGATCACCGCGTTGATAAACAACGCAGGCGTAGGGGCACCGGTGCGCGGCGACATGCTGGATCTGAAGCCCGAGAATTGGGATTTCGTGCAGAATATCAACTTGCGTGGCGCGTTTTTTCTGGCGCAAGAAGTGGCTCGGCGCATGTTGGGGCAGCCGCACGATACCTATCGATCAATCACCTTTGTCACCTCTGTCAGCGCGACAATGGTGTCGATCGAACGTGCCGAGTACTGCGTGTCCAAAGCGGCCGCAGCGATGATGGCTCAGTTGTTCGCAGTACGCATGGCCCCCGAAGGCATCGGCGTCTTTGAGCTGCGACCGGGCATCATCGCGACTGAAATGACGGCTGGCGTGCGCGACAAGTACACCGACCGTATCGAAGGCGGACTTGTTCCGGCGGCTCGCTGGGGTGAGCCCGAGGATATTGGATCCGTCGTCGTCCCACTGGTTCAGGGCCAGATGCACTTTGCGAACGGCGCTGTCATCCCGGTGGATGGCGGCTTGTCGATTTCACGTCTGTAAGTCAGGGCGCATAAGAATGTCTGAAGGATATGATTTCATTGTCATTGGGGGCGGCTCCGCAGGCTCGGTGATCGCTGCGCGTCTTTCCGAAGAACCGTCGGCGCGTGTGCTGTTGCTAGAGGCCGGCTCCACCGACCGTCACCCGTTCTTTCACTTACCCGCCGGGTTCGCGAAGATGACCAAGGGTATCGGCAGCTGGGGTTGGTCCACGGTTCCGCAAAAGCACATGCAGAACAAGGTCTTCAACTACACCCAGGCCAAGGTGATCGGCGGCGGGTCTGCGATCAACGCGCAAATCTACACGCGGGGTGCAGCACAGGATTACGATGACTGGAGACAGATGGGGTGCGAGGGTTGGAGCTATGCCGACGTGCTGCCCTATTTCAAAAAATCCGAGGACAACGACACCTACGACGACGAATTTCACGGCAAGGGCGGACCGCTGGGCGTGTCCATGCCCGCAGCACCTTTGCCAATCTGCGATGCCTACATCAAGGCCGCAGGCGAAGTGGGGATTCCCGAAACGCGCGATGTGAATGGGGCGAAGCAGGATGGCGCGGGGTACTATCAGCTGACCCAACGCAATGCGCGACGATCCTCTGCTGCGATGGCGTTTATCGCACCGAACCGCAGCCGCCCGAACCTGACGGTGCGCACCGGCGCACAGGTCCGCCGCATCATGGTGGACAAGGGCAGGGCGACTGGTGTCGAGATGATGAACGGGGACAAGATCGTCGCCGCGAAAGAGGTCATTCTGTCCTCAGGTGCCATCGGTTCGCCGCGCTTGTTGCAACTGTCTGGTATTGGCCCAGCGGATCATTTGGACAGTCTTGGTATCGACGCGGTTTATCATCAACCTCAGGTCGGTGCGAACCTACAAGACCATTTGGACTTGTACTCCATCTGCGAAGTGACCGGCCCGCACACCTACGACCGTTTCGCCAAGCTGCACCTTTCAGCCTTCGCGGGCCTGCAATATCTTTTGACGCGCAAGGGACCGGTCGCGTCCAGCTTGTTCGAAACGGGTGGGTTCTGGTACGCAGACCCGGATGCGCGTTCACCGGATCTTCAGATGCATCTGGGTCTTGGTACCGGCATTGAGGCTGGGGTCGAGGCGATGCCCAACGGCGGGGTTACGCTGAACGCCTGTTTCCTGCGCCCCAGGTCACGCGGAACCGTTCGGTTGCAAAGCTCGGACCCCGCGGTGATGCCGCTTATTGATCCCAACTATCTGGCGGATCCTTACGATCGCGAGATGTCCATTCGGGGGCTGAAACTGGTGCAGAATATCCTCGCACAGGATGCGCTGAAGCCGTACATCCTGGCCGAACGTTTGCCGGGCCCGGACGTGCGGACCGAGCAGGAGTATTTCGAATTTATCTGCGTACATTCGAAAACATCGCACCACTGTGCTGGAACCTGTCGTATGGGCAGTGACGCCGAAGCTGTTCTGGACCCGCGCCTGCGATTCAATGGGATCGAAGGGCTTCGCGTCGCGGATGCGTCGATTATGCCGACGGTCAATTCATCGAACACCAATGCACCTACAATCATGATCGGGGAAAAAGCTGCCGACATGATCAAACAAGATCAGGGTTTCTGAACATGATCCGCCACATCGTACTGACCAAATTCCGCGCCGACGTAACCGAAGAGAAAATCGGAGCCATCTACAAAGGCCTCGAGGACGTGTCCAAGGCCCTTCCCGGAGCCAGCGGGTTCACCGGGGGCCGAAGTCAAAGCCCCGAGCAGATCGAACGCGGATACATGCATGGGTTCGTTATCGATTTCGACGATTGGGTCGCGCTGGAGACCTATCAGAACAACAAAACGCACAGGGCGCTGGGCGCGCAACTGGTTGAGAACGCCGTGGGTGGTATCGACGGCATTCTGGTTCTGGATTTGGAGGTTTGAGACAATGAAATTGATTTTGCCAAACCCTGATGGGCAGTTGGAACCCTATGCGTTGACCGGAACGCCGCTAGTTCCGCGTGCGCCGCAGGTGCCTCTGACGCGCACGGCCTTTGCAGCGGCTCATGTGGTTTCTGATCCGCTGGCAGAACGTAACCCCTGGGATGGACGCCCCGCAGTTGATTGGGAAGCGACCCTGCGATTTCGTCGGGGGCTCTGGGATCAGGGGCTGGGTCTGGCCGAAGCCATGGATACCGCGCAACGGGGTATGGGCGTCGATTGGGCGACCGCGTTGGAGCTGATCCAACGCACGATGAAGGCTGCACAGGCGCATCCATTGTCGCCTCGGGTGGCTTGTGGGGCAGGAACCGATCATCTGCCTCTAAGCGCGTTGAACACAGCAGGTGAAATCCTGTCAGCCTACGAGCATCAGACCGAGGCGATCGAAGCCGCCGGAGGGCAACTGATCCTCATGGCGTCACGCGCCTTTCCAGCGATCAACGCGGGTCCGGACGCCTACCATGATGTATACCGCGCGCTGATCGATGGGGCTGCGGAGCCTATAATCCTGCACTGGCTGGGCGATATGTTCGATCCTGCATTGACGGGCTATTGGGGGAGCACGGATATCGACGCGGCCAGCGATTTTGTGCTGTCCCTGATCAACGAAAACCCTGCCAAGGTTGATGGGATAAAGATATCCCTGCTGGATCAGGCACATGAAGAAGCCTTCCGCGCACGGTTGCCAGACGGTGTGCGCCTCTACACCGGTGACGATTTCAACTACGCTGATCTTATTGCCGGGGACGGAACGCATTTTTCCCACGCTCTGCTTGGCATTTTCGCTGCTATCGCCCCCGCCGCCAGCCAGGCGCTTGAGGCGTTGGCTATGGGTAACATGGAGCGCTACAACGCGCTGTTCTCACCGACTGTTCCCCTCAGTCGAGAGATTTTTAAGGCTCCGACGCGGTTCTACAAAGCCGGGATTGCCTATCTGGCATGGCTGAACGGAGTCCAGTCTCATTTCATCATGCCGAGTGGGTTCCAATCCAGCCGTGACATCTGCCACTACGCGCAAGTGTTCAGATTGGCGGATCAGGCCGGTTTACTCTCGGACCCTGAACTGGCTAAAGCACGGATGACCACGCTTCTCAGCTTGCATGGAGTTGAACAATAGCCTGAATGCGAAGACCCACGATCATAGATGTCGCCAACTCGGCGGGCGTTTCAAAGTCGACGGTAAGCCTTGTGTTGCAAGGCAGCACGCAGGTGAAGCCTGAGACACGCAAGCTCGTCCATACCGCGATGAAAGAGATCGGGTATGTCTACAACCGATCGGCGGCAAATCTGCGATCCACGGGAACGGCGCTAATAGGTTTAGTAATTAACGACCTAACCAACCCGTTTTTCACCGAGTTTGCGACTTCTTTGCAGATGGCGCTGGGGTCCCGAGGCTATGCGGTCGTATTGGCGAACACAAACGAAGACCCCGAACTTCAGGATCAGGTGGTGGGCGCTATGCTTGAGCATGGTGTTTCTGCCTTGATCCTGTCGCCTGCTTATGGCGATGTCACAAACACCCTCTCCGCGGCAGAGCGAGCTGGCATTCCATTGATGCAAGTCTTGCGACAGGTTGAACGCGAAACGGGCAGATTTCCCTTTATCGCTCCTGATTACGCAGAGGGTGGACGCGCGGCAACACAGTACCTGATCGAAACAGGCGCGCGAAACATCGCCTTTATCGGTGGTCTGGATGGTGCCGAAGTCACTCAGGAAAGGCTGTCCGGCTATATCAGTGCGATGAAAGACAACCACTTGCAGCCTATTGTAAAAACAGGGAAATCCAGCCGATCATTTGGACATGAAGCAACGGTTGGCCTCTTCAAAGAACACCCTGAATGCGATGCCGCAGTTTGTTTCAATGATCTCGTTGCTTTTGGGATGATCAATGCCTGCCATGAAACTCAGGTCAAGATTGGAACGGAGTTTCAGATCGTCGGTTTCGACGACATCAAGGAAGCATCAGAATGCTGGCCAGCTTTGTCTACAGTACATTGCGGCGTCTCTGAGTTTGGAGAACAAGTTGCGGACACTGTTTTGCTGTGGTTGCAGGATGGTGTCGCGCCTGCGCAACACACGCGGACTTCAACGCGCTTGGTATTGAGGCAAACTACGAAAGACACAGTGTAACAAAAGGCTATACCAGCCCTTGTCGAGAGGTCTTGTCGGAGGAACTATGGTTGAAGCGGGCAGGGCGGTTGCGTAGCTTTTGCCAAAACCAGACCTGACTTTTTTAAAACACTTTGAATCTTGTCCCGAGATCATCCGCATTGCGTTCACGCTATTCACTCGATTGCCGCTCTCGCTTCGGAATCTCCAAGATCTGCTGCACAAGCTTGGCATCGACGTGAGTCCCGAAACTTTCCACCAATGTGCTTATTGATCCTTGTCAAGAATTGAGCGGGCAAGAAGTGGTAGACTCAATGGCAATCTAGGGGAGGGGATTCATGGAAGACTTGATTGAAATCGGTAGATCCTTTGTCCAGGCGATGCGTGAGCGCCGGGGCCTCGGAAGTGTTGATGAAATGTATGCCGAAAACGCACAGTCGATAGAGGCCGTTGTGCCTCCGGTTCGACAATTCCGCGTTTCAAAGGGTCGCGAAGCTATCAAGGGAAAAAGAGAGGATTGGTTGGCATCGCATGAAATCCAGGAACTAGAAGTGGATGGCCCCTACGTCCACCCACCCAACCGCTTTGGAGTGCGCTTCAGAGCTGAAGTGGTTCAGAAGGCGACGGGTGAGCGTATGACCCTGCGCGAGATCGCAGTGTATTCGGTGGCGGAAGGCAAGATTGTGCTGGAAGAGTTCTTCATGCTGCCGAAGTAACATCATCGGCGATTTGTTGGTTCAGTCGGTGCGCACGGCTCTTGGGTGAAGTGAAATTCCGGGCGGAGGTCGGGAATGCAACACAGAACAGTGGCATATTATGTAGGAGTTGATGCGGAAGACGCGTCGATTTTGGAATGCGCTGAAACTGCCCGTACCCAGAACGACCACTTGAATTGCGTAGTGACCGGGGCACTACCAAACCTGCCTTACCTGAAGTATGGATCAAACAGGTTCGTTGAAGCGGGTCTTCCCTCAAACTGGTTGGACGTTCTTCACGCGAATAATGCCGCCTTGAAGTCTCGCGCCACTGAAGTTGAAGCGCTTCTTGCTGGGCAAGGCGTATCTGCAAATGTAACTGGCTTCATGGGACTTGGAGCAGAGTTACAGCAACTTGTAGCAGAACAAGCCAAATGCTCTGATATCGCTTATCTAGACGCTGGATTGCGAAAAGATCCTGATTTATTTCACAAGATCGCGTGCGGAGTTTTGTTTCATTCGCCGGTCGCTCTGATGATCAATGGAGACCCGTTTGCCCAACGCGAGCGCGTTTTTTTGGCATGGAATGACAGCTTGCCTGCGTCCAGGGCGACGCATTTAGCTTTACCCATTCTCGTGGTGGCCAAAGAAGTTGTGATTGGGTGTTTTGATTTGCCGTCGCCTGAGGACTTAGAAAGTAGCGTGCCCGGAACGGACCTAGCTGAATGGCTCGGCCATCACGGTTGCAACGTGACCGTGTCGCAGTTTCAGTGCGGGGGGAATTCAATTGCAGACTGCATTCAAGAACGAGCAAGCGAAGCGCGGGCCGATCTCGTTGTTATGGGCGCTTATGGGCATTCCCATTTGCGAGAGTCAGTTTTTGGGGGCACGACGCAAGCAATGTTGGAGCAGACAAGTTTACAAGTGCTTTTCGGACACTGATGAAGTGAGCCGATGACTGTAATTTTCTGGGAGCCATCGCTATTAAAATTCGTCAGTAAATAGTTGAGAAACCATTTTTTAAGAGTTTTCTTGAGGTTGAAGCGTATTTGCCTGACTGTTTTCGCCAAGGAAATCTATCACAATTGACGTTAGCTCATCCCAGTCAGTAAACTCCCTTGCCCCTTCTCGTGGATCGATTTTTCGACCGAGCAAGACGACGTGCTTGAGGATCTCCCTCTCAAAATACCCGTAGTTTTCGGGCCTTACCGCGCCTGCGATCAAAGCCGTTGCATTTGGTTCAAAACCTGTTCGAAGAAGCATTTCGTCAAGATAGTCGCGTGCTTCTTCTCGACCTGACGCGAAAGCAGCTTTTAAACCGATGGAAAGCACGAGAGACTTTCGCTTCATTAAGGCATCTCTATTTGAAGCGATAAATGCCTCGAATGAATTGGGGTGCCTACGCTCGTGGACAGGGGCCAGGAGAATAACCTTGACCACATCGTCAAGCGAAACGTGGCTGGGTATTTCATCGGTATTGATCAGCTTTGCGTCGAAACCGGCCTTCTTAGCGAGATCGGTGATGAAGCGCGCAATTTTTGCTGTTTGGCCTTCGACCGTCGCGAAGGCGATGAGTACGGTCATTCCGATCCTCCCATAAACCGGTCTGAATAGATTGCTTATTATGAATAAGTGACGTGCGTTGCCCTTGATCTCTATCAAAGGCGTTTCTTCGGACCATATCGGGATCGTTGTAGTACGCTTTTGCTGTCTACGCAGTGCAAGTTTTTAGGGAAGTTCGCGGCGGCATCCATCTCGGAGAAAACCTGCCTTTTCGGCCGATAGCCTTGAAGCTAGCCAACCCTTGGTAGTCTAGCTTGCTACCTTAAGCAAAAGGCTAAGACAGCAACGAAGATTGTAAAACTGATGAACCACACTGCGAGTTTCACTTGTTGGCGTGCAGGCAGGTTTCCGAGCATTCTAATCATAGTCAAACCTTTCAGACAAAATCCGGCGTGACGCAGTGCCCCGCTCAATCAGATGATCTTCGACGGTGTCCATCATGGCAGGGGGTCCGCAAAGAACAAAAAGCCAGCTTTCAAATTGTTCAGAAGACAAATTGCGGTCCAAAAGAGGACCGTCGATTAAGCCTGTTTCTCCGCACCAGTCCTTTGGCGGTTCGGATGGAACAAAAACTGTGTCTTCTTTGGACAACTCCTGACGAAAAACAATCTGCTCCTCCGCCCGGTTTCCATAGATAAGCTTGAGATCGTGCCGTGTTCCACTCAGTCGAACTTGACGCATAATGCTCAACATGGGCGCGATCCCTACACCACCTGCGATCAGAACAATACCTGTCTCAGTGCGGTGGCTGATCGACAGATTCCCGTGCGGGGCATCCAGATAGGCCGTGGTTCGCGGAGCGATCTGTCCGAGGCCGCATGTGAAATCCCCAAGCTCCTTTATCACGAATGAAACCTCAGGGCCTTCTGCTGGTGCCGAACTAATCGAGAATGGGTTCTCATGCAGAGAAAAGGCACTGTGGCCGACGTTTAGCCAGGCAAACTGCCCTGCTTCGAAGTTTAGTCCGTTGTGACCATGGGGCATGAGGCGCAACTCCCATTGCTTCTGTGATAGTCGAGACACAGATGAGACGCGCCACGACCTTTTCCTCTGACGTAAAGGGCGAACGAGATAGACATACAGCAAAGTTCCAACCGCAATACTGGTCAAGGCAAGCCAGAGATACATCAACAGCGGATGCCCACCGTAGCGCCCAGCATAGACTGTGTGATGTAACAGCAGGCATGCAATCACCAAGGCTCCCAGCCCGTGTAAGAGGCGCCATGTTTCGTATTTGTAATCAAGGGATTTGTGGGCAATTGCGGAGGCGACCAGAATGAACAGTAAAAAATATGCGCCGATACCCGATACCAGCGTAGAAAAGTCGGTCGAAATCGTAAGTTGGCTTGTTACATCCCACGGGCGGCGTCCGCCAGAGGGCGTGCCCTGATACAGCAGCGGGTGTATCAGCGCAAAGCCGAGTGCTGCACGCGCCATCAACTGATGCACGCGCATGGTTACATCCATACCCAGTCCGGAAGAGATGAACCTGAACCGCCCAGACAGCAGGAACTCGACTAAGATTATTGAAAAAGCAAGCATCCCAAGCCCGGACGCGAGCTCTTGATGAAACGATCGTGGGGGCCATCCCAAAGACCAAGAAAAACCCATGGGAGCCAAAATCAGCAAAACGTAAATCAGCGCCAGATAAGGCTATTTCATACAGTTTTGCTCCACTGTGCTAAAGCTAGGCAGCTCGGGCTCATTCAAAATAAACGCTAAGCTGACCTGGGATTCCGATCAAGCCTACTGAGATTGGTGCTAACTCCACCACGACGTGGCAGGTTTAGTGCACGAGGGTTCCCGTTTCAGTTCGTTCAGCCGCTGAGTTCGGTCTGGCTGATGCTGAGGTTGCATGCTTGCGCAAGATCAAGGTCCTTGACCGCTTTTCCTGTCATAATGTCGCGCGCGCGAAATTCGACCAAAGGAGGAGGCTCAAAATGTTGGAAGACAAAAAGTCACCGCAACTTTTCACTGGAATGCAACCGCTCTCTGACAACTTTCGGCGTGAAATGGAAACACTGATGTCGCGTTTTTTTGGGGGAGTATCACCCTTCCTGCCGATGGAAACGGCTGCGCAACGCACGGGTTTTCCGTCTCTTGATATGACAGGTGCGATTTCACCGGCAATCGATGTCCAAGAAACGGATTCTGCGATTGTCCTGACGGCTGAATTGCCGGGGCTCGAAGAGGATGATGTGGAAATTGAAATCAAGGACCGCAAACTAGTCTTGAGCGGTCAGAAGAAGATTGCGCATGATGAAACGGGCGATTTGCGTGTCAGCGAAAGAAGCTATGGCAGCTTTTCCAGAGCCATGTCGCTGCCAGACACGGTGGAAATCGACAAGATTTCAGCTGAATTCGACAAAGGCGTTCTGCATATCGAAATGCCGAAGACTGAGCCTCAGGATCCAAGCCGTAAGATCAAGGTATCTTCGAAATAGACGGTCTGGTGGCTCGATACCGTGCAAAAAAATGCCAAGGCAGAAGGTCGATCATGGATCGGCCTTCTTAGAGTTGTGGCCTGATAAGTGTCTTTGGTTGAGTCCTAGCAGACATCGCAAGTATCTGTACAAACGTGTTTTTTGCACATTCGTACCAGGCCATGGGTTTGGCGTTGAAGCGTGGTAGAATGCCCTCACGCGTTTGGGTAGGGGGCCACAATGCGAAAACCAGAAGAGAGTGGCATGACACCCTCAGGACATGCTGGTGAAGGTGAGGTGCGGGCCTTTCTGGAGAGCCTGACCGGACCATCGCGCGGCCAGGTGAACTGGCTGGTCGACAAAGCCCTAACTGTTTCAGTTGACGAGGGCAGGGTGCTAAGCCTTCGACCTAAAGACGACCTGCCTCAGCATGACAACGATATTGCGACCCTACAGTGGGCTGACGACGGTTACACGATAACCGCGTCGGTTGGGCGTAATGTGTGGGTAAACGGGCAAAAAGCCTCGTTAGCGTCGCTTAGGCATGGCGACATGATCGAGTTCGGTGAAAAGGGTCCTATGTCTCGATACAGGTCGTGCGATCACTCATTTCCCGCGCACCATACTGTCGAGGATATCCTCAGTGATGCATATGCTTACACCCGAACGAGCCGCAGGCCTTTCGCTAAAAAGATGTCTGGTGCCCTACGCGATAGTGGGCGGCGGCTTGCCTCCCAAACCACGATATTGTTCAGGATCACAGTTATAGCGACGCTTCTTGTGATCGCGGGGTTTGGGTACCTGCTCTACCAAAACGACCGGCGCCTGGCGGCTAGTATCGAACAGGAGGCCCGCAAGATCGAAGCGGTCGCGGTTATGCTCGCTCAGACGCGAGACGACGCACTTACGCCTGATGACTTGGCTTCGTTGCGTGACGCTTTTGAGAACCAGGTCATGTCGACCGAGGAGCGTCTTGGAACCTTGGAGCAGCGTGCGGGAGCACCCACGCGCGTGATCGCTGCGTCAATTCGATCCGTCGCTTTCCTTCAGGGGGCTTATGGGCTGCGCCACGTGGAAAGCGGCAAGATTTTGCGGCATGTGTTGGGACCGAACGGAGAAAACCTGAAAACTCCGTTTGGCCAGCCTTGGATCGAACCGGACGGGACCGGCGAACCCGCAGAATTTCAGTTTACCGGAACCGGGTTTTTGATTGCTGGGGTACCGTTGATGGCCACCAACCGTCATGTTGCGTTGCCTTGGACATCAGGGGACCGAGAGAAGGCGCTGAGAGACGCGGGTCTTGAGCCAGAGATGTTGAGGCTGCTGGCCTATTTGCCTGATCAGACGGAACCAATAGAGGCGCGTCTGGTCCGATTCAGCGACGCGGCGGACTTGGCGATTTTGGCAGTTGAGCCAAGCCGCGTTCAGGACCTCGGAATTCCTTTGGCGGATGTCACGTCGCGCGTAGGTGAAGAGCTGTATCTGTTGGGATATCCAACGGGTTTGAAAGCTTTGATCGCGCAGGCTGGTCCGGGCTTTTTAGAGGAACTGGAAGCAGAAGGAACGTTGAACTTCTGGTCGATCGCGTCCCGGCTTTCATCTCAAAGCAAGATACACCCGCTAGCAAGCAGAGGGATTGTCGCGCGGACAAGTGGGAGCGCCATCGTTTATGACGCCGAGACCACGACCGGTGGAAGCGGGGGGCCAGCATTGAACCGGCGGGGTGAGGTCGTTGCCATCAATGCTGCGATCCTGCCCGAGTTTGGTGGCTCAAACATCGGCGTCCCGGTCTCACATCTCAGAGCTCTGCTGGAAGAGGCGGAAAGTCAGTGATCATTCGCTCGTTCGGAAGCGTGAGTTTTGAACGAAAAACACTGTGACCAGTGGAACGATCACCGAGATCACGGCCACGGAGATCAGCAAGTACCCAAGTTGACTGTAGTCAGCGGTTGACGTGACCTCACCGGTTTCCGGGTTTGTGACAGCGCGCGTGACGACGTATGTCTGGTTGAGGTATTTGGTGCTTAGGCTGCTGGCCGACAGAGCCATGTTTGTGAACGATGCCATCACCGCAAAGAAGGTCGCTTTCAACTGAACAGGGGCATTGCGTGCGATCCAAGCCAACATCGGGACCATGGCGATCTGTCCAAGCGGCGACTCAACGGCTGTATCAAGAATGGCAATGAACCTTGCATCGATAACTCCGCCGGTACGCGCCGCCGTCCATTCGTGCACGCCATAGTAGAGCGCAAGGTTGGGCAGGGCGAGAACGCCCGCCGCAATCGTCAGCAACACCACCACATGCGCAATGGAGCGGTTGGCCATAAATGGTCGAAGGACGATTAACCCGAGCAGGGCCAGCAGCGAAGTCAGCAAAGCCAGGATTGCCAGGAACTGTTCATCGAACCCCAGTTCATCGATTTCAAACCATGTCAGGCCTGGTCCTGGTAGCGGCACAGCGCGAAACACAAAAATGATTGTTGCTGTCCCGATCAAGGCTTTGGCTTGGGCCGGTTCCAGCTCTTTCAGCAGACGCGACATGAGGTAGAGGATCACCGTCAGGGAAACCGCAAAAACAGTCTCTTGCGCAAACTCGAAATCTGCGGTTCCCAGCACGATGCTGAGCAAAACGAATGCAAGACCGCCGAGCAATATGGACCATTTGACTTCGGTGACTTCATCCGGTGTGTGAGGCGGGTGGCCGCGCTTGACAAGCTGACGCTGGATAAAGCTATGAAGAACCACTCCACTGACGGACAACACCGGGATGGCCAGAGCTATCAGGTATACTTGGCCATAGAGCGCAAGGCGTTCGGATTTTTGCAGTTCTTCGTTCCCAGAGAATATCCAGATGTTTACAGCCGCAACCGCCGCGAACCCGGAAATGATCGAAACTCTGCCCAAGGTTTGCATCGTCGTGTGCTGAGCACGGGTTTCTTCTGGCGTAAACGGTAGGCCGCGCTGGTCAACCTTTGGGACCGCCTCAACAGTCATGGCGTCAGCGACAACATCCTGAATGGCATAGCCGGAAGGCGCCAAGAGCAGGGCAACAACGTACCAGTCTTCCAACGGCATGAACTTGGACATCTGTGCAGGCGCGGTCACGAGACCGTGCATTGTGAGTAAAGACAAAGTGATCAGGGATGCGCCGAACAAGATCAGCAGGGACTTCCAGCGCCAGAACAGGTCCACGACATGGCCAAGTGGCATTTTGAGGATCCAAGGGAGACCGGCCCAAAATGCAAGTCCTGCAACGAAAGAGGCGGATAAATCGAGATAGTCTTTTAGGAAAAAAGCTCCGACGACCGAGGTTAGGCCGGACACACCAGCCGCGAAATAGACCATCAGTGGCGGCAAATAGGACCATTGCAGCTGCTGAACCAGATCCACAAACGTTCTATGCCACCAGGCCGAAATTTTTGATCCTATGGAAGCTTGGTCAGTCGTCATATGCCGTGGCAGTTCGTTGAGGCCTTTGGGTCGTTGTATCTAGTTAGAGAAATCCAGATCCGAAAAGCAATGCACTGGTGATCACTCCAAGGATCGGTACCACAAGAGGAACGCGGAAGTGTTTGGCGGCCTCGTCCGGCTTCATCTTCAGCAGGATCAGCGAGACATTGACCAGTACAAAGACACCGAGAACGATCTGAGACGTGCGCTCTGCCAGAGTACCAATCGGTATAGTTTGGGTCAGCAAAACGATGGTTGCGACGACCAACAAAGTAGCGACAACAGGTGTCTGAGTTGCTTTCGGGACAATCGCCAGATCCTTCGGCAAATGGTCACGGTCCGCCAGGCCGTAGATCACCCGTGAGGCCATGATCATCTGGATAAGTACTCCATTGACTGTCGCCACAATCGCGACTGCGGAAAAGCCCTGTTTGATCACCTCGGGCGCGTTTGAAAACACAAGCGCGAGGGGCGCTGCAGATGTCGACAGAACATCGATCGGAACAACAAGTAGAACCGTCATTGAAGTTCCCAGATACAACACGGCCGCCAGAACGAGCGTAAGTAAAATCGCTTTTGGGATCGTGCGGACGGGGTCTTTGACCTCTTCTGCGACATTGGCCATGTCCTCGAAGCCAACAAATGCAAAGAAGGCGAGGAGTGATGCTGCGAAAATGCCTCTCCACGCGTCGATTTCAAGCGGGGGAAGCATCGAACTGATCTCGTATCCCTGCCGATCCTGAATCGACATACCCCAGCCAATCACAAAGAGAAGGCCTGCGATCTCGATGATCGTAATGACAGCCGCAACAAAGACCGACTCAGTGATCCCCCAAAGCGCGATTAGACCCATGATCAAAACGACGCTGATGGTCAAAACAGGGATCGCAAAACCGGTTAAAGCGTGCAGGTATGACGCCGCGCCAATTGCAACTGCAGAAGCAGAGACAATCCCCGAAGCTGCGACCGCGAGCCCGACGAAAACCGCCATCCATCTTTTCCGAAATCCGGCTTCAACATAGGCAGCTTCGCCTGCGCTGACGGGAAATCGTGTTGCGAGTTCTGCATACGAAAGCGCGGTGAGTGATACGACGAGCGCGGCTACAACGAACGAAAACGCTGCAAACGGTCCGGCAATGTCTGCTGTCGCGCCGACTAAAACATAAATGCCCGCTCCGACCGTTACCCCAAGGCCATAAAGCGTGAGCAAAGGCGTAGTAAGGGCTCGACGGAGTTTCTGTTCGTTTGGATCAACAGAGTTCATTAGCGATTTCCACCAACTGCCCATTCAGAATGTCGTCTGTGGCGTCCCTCCCAGTTTTGTCCGTGATCGGCGGAGCGGCGCGATCCGATGGTCAAAGCTGCACCGAATGCCTTGTATCTCAACGTCTGGGCGCATCGGACGCCAATAAACTAACTGGGGGCTCGCCACCACTTCTGCCGAGCCCCCAGTGGGTGGAACTTCCACTCCTTCAGAATTCCGTTCACCTTTGTGTTTGCTTGGGGACAGACCGGTGAACGTAGAACAAGCTGAAACATTCGTATTTCACTATGTGATTCCTATTGGTGCTTTGATCTATGTCAATCAACTCGCGGTCGCCGGTCTGCGAGGCTGAATCCCAACCAACTGTCGTTTGCCGTCGAACTTAAAGGCATAGCAAACATGTCAGGCGGTTTGAGATTTAGGGTGGAAGGCAATTCGCAATGCTCTGGAACCTGTTACCAGCACTGGGCGGCATCGGCCTGTTCCTTATCGGCATGCTGTTGATGACGGACGGTTTGAAGGCGTTGGCAGGGGCGCGATTGCGAGATATTTTGGGCCGGTTCACGTCGACACCGTTTACCGGGGCGATAACAGGCGCGGTCACGACAGCTGCGATCCAGTCTTCCAGCGCGACGACTGTCGCAGCCGTCGGATTTGTCGCGTCTGGCCTGCTCACCTTTCCCCAAGCGCTTGGGATCATCTTTGGGGCCAATATCGGAACGACCATGACAGGTTGGCTCGTCGCGCTCTTGGGGTTCAAGCTGGACTTGGGGCAAGTGATGTTGCCCGTTGTTTTTGTTGGGGCTTTGCTGGCGCTTTCAGGAAAAAAAGCGGTTGCCGGCCTTGGGCTGGCGTTGGCTGGATTCAGCTTGATTTTTATTGGGATCGAGCAGCTCAAGTCCGGGCTGGACGCCTTTCGCGGCGTAGTTACCCCAGCCGATTTTCCACCTGACACATTGCTGGGCAGGCTGAAGCTTGTATTGATCGGCGTCCTTATCACGATGGTGACGCAGTCTTCGAGTGCTGGTGTTGCAACGGCATTGGCTGCGTTGAGCGCAGGTGCCGTGAACTTCCCTCAAGCAGCAGCTCTCGTCATTGGAATGGACGTGGGGACAACTTTCACTGCTGTTCTGGCTACCTTGGGTGGGGGCACGATGGCGCGTCGAACCGGTTTTGCGCATGTGATCTACAATGTGATGACAGGAGCAATGGCATTTTTTCTGCTGGGGCCGTTTACTTCGGTCTTTGTAAGTGGGACGGGGGCCGGAAACTCACTGACTGCGCTTGTCGCGTTCCATAGTTTCTTCAACGCCATAGGCGTAGCGCTGATCTTGCCGTTCGCGAAACCCTTCGCCAGATTTATCGAGGCGCTCGTACCCGACAGAGGTGCTGAGTTGACGAGGTCTCTGGATCCGCTCGTTCTTGGGGTGCCGGAAATAGCGGTGGATGCAGCAAAAGCTTCAGTCGAACAAATTGCTAGGGCCGAAGTGGCGCACCTTCGTTCATGTATGGGGGCATCTCAGCCAAGCGGAGCCGACTTTGGGCAGGACAACATTGAGACGGCTGTTTCTGAGGCGCGCTCGTACCTAGACAAGATTGAACTGCCAAGCAGGTCCGAGGCAGAGATATCCAGCATCAAGGGTATGTACCATGTCCTCGATCACCTTGACCGGCTGCTTTACCGGTGTAGCCAAGATGATCGGAAAAGCGAGTTACCGAAAGACCGGCGTTTGAAGCGGCTCGCTTCGGTGTTGATTACAGCAACGGATGGCTACTTGGAGATCGACAATCCGGTGCAGTGTGAAAACACGCTGAACCGTCTTCGCCGTTTTCTGCGGCGACAGAGGAAACTTCGCAGAGACTTGCTCATTTCCGACGCGGCAACTGACAATCTGCCGGACGACGTGGTTTGGGCTCGGCTGGATGCCCTCAGATGGTTACATCGCGTGTCTTATCACCTCTGGCGAATTCGTTGGCATTTGAACGCATTGGAACGAGAGTCGCCTGGGCGCAAGGGTGGTGAGGTCAATGTCGAGCTGGCGTAGTTGGAGGCCGGCCTGGAATGGCCTTGGCACGTGCCCAAACGCTGTTCGACCGAAACGCCAATCTTCGTGCCGAAGGGTGCAACATGAGCAAGGTCAAAGAAGTTTCTTAAGGATGCGGTTTAATAAGATCTGTATCCGGGGCAGCAAATTGGAGGAGCATATGCAGATTGTTCGCGGGATTTTACTGGCACTGTTCGTCACGGGACCTGCGCTGGCACAGGACGTCAGCGTCGATGAGGGACGTGATTTGTACCGGACGTATTGCTGGCAATGTCACGGTTTCGAAGCGACTGGAGACGGGCCGATGGCCGAAATGATGGCTATTCGAACGCCCGACCTTACCAAATTGGCGGGCCAAAACGACGGTGTGTTTCCGACAGATCGCATAGCTGAACAGATTGATGGTCGTTCACAATTGCTCGCCCATGGGGGCGAGATGCCGATCTTTGGCGCGGTGTTTGAAACAGACCAACAAATCGCGGTGGCTTTGCCTAACGGGCAACGAATGATGGTTGGCCTGCCGTTGGCGAATTTGCTCGCCTTTTTGGACTCGATCCAAGCCGACTAGTCACGGACCAATCTGCTAGTCCGTATCAGCCGTGCGTCTGATTGACATGAGAGTCAGTGGCGGCCCCAACACTTCGAAGGCCACAGTGCTGGCAAGAGTAAACGCCATGATGGACGATGCCCAGTTCGGAAATTGCTCTCCGGCAACGAGGGCCATTCCTACCGCGACACCAGCCTGTGGCAACAAAGCGGGGCCGTACCAGCGGGTCTGATGGCGAGGCAGGCCGCCCAGTCTCGCTCCGCAATACCCTCCGACAAGACGGGCCACGGCGCGTAAGATCAGGAAAAGAGCACCAGCCCAGCCCATCAAGCCGAAGGCTTCGATATCCAATGTGGCGCCAGCCAACAGGAAGAACAGGATCATGAATGGCCACTGAATGTGCTCGATCTCATGAAATGCACGGTCGTGATGGCGGGCAAGATTCCCTATGACGGCCCCCGCGACCATGCCTGCTACCAAGAATGAAACCTCCAGCCAAAGCGCGAGGCCGGCTGTAAGAAAGACTATACCCACTGCTTCTGCCTGCATTGGCTCTCCCGGTTTCAAGCGGCCGGTCAGGTAAGCGGATGGCGCGCCTAGTGCGATACCCAACAAAATAGCCCCTCCGAAATCCCACATCGCTGTGGTCGTGACGGTTGCCCAGCCATCCGAATGACCGGCCAGAACCAGGGCGATACTGAATACGATCAGACCCCAAGCGTCATCAATTGCGACGACGCCCTTTAATGTCTCGGTGAAGCTGTTGGACACCCCAGATTGCTTGATCACGTCTGTCATGGCGGCCGGAGCTGTAGCTGTAGCAATTGCGGCCAGCACCAATGCCAACCCGAAGGGTACGCCGATTGCGGTCAATCCAGCAGACACGATAACAAGGGTTGCAACCACGATTGAAATCGAAATCGTCAGAATGGCTC
Organism: Ruegeria sp. AI3; assembly: GCF_056541245.1. Lineage (NCBI taxonomy): Bacteria > Pseudomonadati > Pseudomonadota > Alphaproteobacteria > Rhodobacterales > Roseobacteraceae > Ruegeria > Ruegeria sp. AI3. Next base: position 290,552 of record NZ_JBQFYA010000002.1, on the reverse strand, counting down.
GGCCGTGCCGAACCAGGTTCTCGCGGGTCAAAGATCCTCCAAGAAGGAACGCGACCATCGTCAAGGCCACGATGGAAATCTCGTCGAACCACATTGCAACGTCGAGTGGGATCAACCCCATTCCGGCGTTTCCGGCGATCAGACCGAGGAAAAGTAAGGTTGTAACACGAGGAAGATGCGTGGCCCGGCCAAGTTGGTCAGCCGCCAATCCGGCAAGGAAGAGGACACCAAGGGTAATCAGAAAGCCGGCAATGTGCATAGAAAACCAAGCATTTAGTTCTTGTCTAAACTATTCTAACTCCAACACTGCCTTCTAGGAACCGATGTCGGAGAGAATGCGGGTGTCCCGTCGCAGCTTAGGCCGAAGACCTGAAGAATAAGGGATATTGATCTGTGTTAAGGCGACGGCGCGCCGCAAGTGGCACAATAACTCATTCAGGAAATGAGGAGGAACATTCGATGCCGACAAAGAAAACTAACACAAACAGCCCGACCTCACTGTTGGATGTTTTCAAGCAAATGCAGCCACCCATTTCTGGCAATCCAGCCTTCGGAGCCCAGATCGAACAATTTTGGGACGCGCAAGAAAAATTGCTCGAAGAAACTGAGGCCTTTGCACAGCATTGGTTCGAACGGCGTCATGAGGCGGTCCGGACGGCTCTACAAGCTGCACGCAAAGTGTCTTCCGCGAACCCGTCCGATCCATCGAAAGCCTTTCAGAGCATGGCGGAATGGCAGCGCCATTCGGCTGAACGGTTGGTTGCAGACGCGCAGGAATGGTTCGAAACCGTTTCCCGTTGTGCATCTTATGTCGCTGAAACAGAAGCTGAAGCTGTTGAGAAAACAGTTGGTGATGTTGCAGCTGCTACAAAGAGCGCGGGGAAATCCTCGAAATCTGAGCCTGTGTAGGGTGCCTGCTGCCGAAAAATTATACCGAAATCATCCGAGCAGTAGATAGGAGGTCAAATGTACAAGAATATCCTGATCCCGGTTGCTCTGGACAAAGAACACGACACACAAGCATCGTTTGAGGCCGCGCGCCAATTGGCTGATGCCGACGCTGTTTTCACCGTTGTGCACGTCCAAGAACCTATTCCGGCATATGTAGGGTCTCAGATTCCAAGCGAAGTGCTGGCACATACGCGGCATGAGATATTGGAAAACCTGAATCAGACTGCCTCTGAAATTTCAGACGCGAAGGTACAGCTCATCTCTGGGCACGCGGGTAGGGCTATCGTTGACTTCGCAAATCAGAACGACGTTGATTGCATCGTCTTAGCGTCACACAAGCCAGGATTCGAGGACATATTTCTAGGCTCCACTGCGAACAGAGTCGTGCATCATGCCAAGTGTTCGGTTCACGTAATTCGGTGATCCAAAGCTAGCGATACGAGATTCTTTTGTAATGGCCCCTTACTTGCTGAACCAAAATAAAGGCTTCTCAGAGGAACTTGTCTTGAGTCGGGTAGGGGGCTTTTGTAGCCCCTGCTCGTGAAAAGACGAGTTCCCTTCAAGTGTTATAAAACCAGCCCAGAAATCATTCTCTTGGCGGTAATGCTACGTGTTTGGTTTCCTCTGTCGCTTAAAAATGTGGGAGACCTGATGCGTAAGCATGGCATCGAAGTCAGCCACAAGACCGTGCGGTAGTAGCGGAACTGGTTTAGCCCGATTTTCGCATCGGAAATTCGGAAAAAACGGATCCAGCAGTTGCGGGCATACCCAAAATTGAAATGGCATGTCGACGAAGCGTTTGTTTAGATCAATGGAAAGCGGCTAGACCTGCGGAGCGTCATTGATCACGAAAGAGAGGTGTTCGAAGCTGTCGTTACCAATCGCCGAACCAGGCGGAAAGCATAAAAAATAGTAGAGAAATTTTGGAAACGCTACGGTGTTGCGAAGAATGTGGTCACGGATCGTTTCGTATCATATCGGGCAGTTCTCAGGGAACTTGGTGCCAAGGGAAAACAACAAACGAACAGGTGGCTCCACAATCGCGTTGAGATTTCGCACCTTCCTTTCCGACGACAAGAATCCGATTGCCGTTACTTAAACTTGTCAGCTTGCGTCGGGTTGGTTTTCCGGGCGCGCCTGATCAAAAGCGGTAAGGGACAGCGCGTGTTTTTCGATCTCGAACAGTCGCGGAAAGTGTGTCATGTTCACCCCCCAGCGATGCGCGTTATAGAGCTGGGGGACAAGGCAGATATCGGCGAGGGTTGGGGTGTCTGTGAAACTGAAACGGGTGTTTTGCGGCAACAGCGCCTGGTAGGCGGCAAACCCTTCGGTCATCCAATGGTGGAACCAATCGGTTTGTCCGGCAGAGTCCATTCCCATTTGAGATTTGAGGTAGGTCATGACCCTCAGGTTGTTCACCGGGTGGATGTCCATCGCGATGGTGTGTGCGGCGGCTTGGACGCGCGCGCAGCAGGGGTTGGGGTGGAAGGAGCCGAAGTTCTGGCGCGATGGCCTCCAGATAGTCGATGATTGCAAGCGATTGGGTCAGGACCCGGGCCGTCCTCAAGAACCATGGTCGGAACACCCTTGCCAGGGTTGAGCGCGGTGTACCCGGGTTCGCTTTGCTTTCCGGCGACCAGATCGACCGGGCATTAATCGTAGCCGACGCCCTTGAGGTACAAGGCGATGCGAACCCGGTATGAAGTCGTTGAGCGCCAGTAGGAATGGAGTTTCATGTTATCATCCTGTAGTTGTTCCAAGGTTGTTGCATTTGCAGCGAAATTCAACTCGAAGAAAATCGACGCGAGTCTGGCGTTCTTCCGAGGTCGGTTTCAGTAACCCTCTGAACACTCGATGTTGACAAGGTAGGGGTGTTGCTATGACAAGCAGAAGGGGGTGCGCGAACTTGAAGTTGTGTCCTTATGTGGCGGAAGAACATGCTAAAACTTCGTGCTGCGGCGTGCCTGCGATAACATCTGTCAACCCGATTGAGGGGTCTTGAAAAATGAACATAGCCTGCTGGTCTGGCCCCAGAAATCTGTCCACTGCGATGATGTATGCTTTCGGCGCGCGCGAGGACTGCGCCGTCTGGGATGAGCCGTTCTACGCGGCCTATCTGGCCGAGACCGGGCTAGATCATCCGATGGGAGATCGGATCATCGCCGAGGGTGAAACGGACCCCCTTCAGGTCGGACAGGGTTGCGCAGCGCAGCCGCCAGAGGGCAAGGCGCATATCTACCAGAAACACATGACGCAGCATATGGTTTGGGGCTTGGATCAGCCCTGGATGGATGGGCTGAAACATATCTTTCTGATCCGCCACCCCGCGCGTGTGTTGGCCAGCTATGCCGCAAAACGCGAAAACCCGACGCTTGAGGATATTGGTTTTGTGCAACAGGCCGAGATCTACAATCTGATCTGCGCTCGAACCGGGGCAGGGGTGATCGTCGACAGCTATGACATTCGTCAGGCGCCCGAACGGATGTTGCGAAAACTATGTGCGGCAATTGATCTGCCCTTTGACCCGGCCATGTTGTCTTGGCCTGCGGGCGGCCATCCCTCGGACGGCGTGTGGGCCAGCCACTGGTACGGGGCCGTACATGCCTCAACCGGTTTTGCGGGCGCTGAGGGGGCGCTCCCGACCTTGCCGCCCGCGCTTCAATCCATATGCGACGCGGCAATGCCGTATTATGAGCGGCTCAGGTCGGATGCGCTTGTTCTGGAAGGTGATGCATGACAACCGAACTCTCAACCCATGACGCGGAATACGATGCCCGCAACGAGGACCTGAAAATCTGGGTCGATGGCGTACTGGTTCACAAGGATGAAGCCAAGGTCTCGGTCTATGATTCCGGCTTCATGCTGGGCGACGGCATGTGGGAAGGGCTGCGGCTCTATGATGGATGCTGGGCCTTTTTTGACGAACACATGGATCGGCTGTTTGACAGCTGCAAGGCCGTGTCTCTGGACATCGGCAAAACGCGTGAGGATATTCGCGAGATTCTGGACGCCACCGCTGCCGCCAATGGTGCGACAACCGATGCTCACGCGCGGCTGATGATCACACGCGGTCGCAAGGCCAAGCCGTTTCAGCATCCCAAGCTTTCGCGCTGGGGGCCGACCATCGTGGCCATCGTCGAACACTCCAAACCCGCCGAGGCGCTGACCGCGCGGGGGATACGTTTGGCGACTGTGCCCCAGGTGCGGGGGTTGCCGACCAGCCAGGACGCGAAGTTCAACAGCCACTCCAAACTGAACTGTGTCATCGCCTGTTTGCAGGCGGAACAGGCAGGCGCGGATGAGGGGCTGATGCTGGACCCGCATGGCTTTGTGAACACCACCAACGCCTGCAATTTCTTTATCGTGCGCAAGGGCGAGGTTTGGACCTCGACCGGGGACTACTGCATGAACGGGGTGACGCGGCAGAAGGTGATCGACCTGTGCCGCGCCAATGACATACCGGTTTTCGAAAAGAACTACTCACTCTACGAGGCCTACGGTGCGGATGAGGTGTTTCTGACCGGCACCTTCGGCGCGCAAACCCCAGTGGCCGAGATCGACGGCAAACAGATCGGAGAGGGCAAGGCTGGTCCGATGACATTGCGGATTCGCGCCCTCTACAAGGAACTGGTCGCCCGGAACGTGGCCGCGCAAACGTGATCCTTGGCCAACCAGCGGGGTCGTGATCGCGCTGTTTGAAGTGCCCTGCCTCAAGGAAAGTAAGTGCAATTTAGTGCGGACAAAAAAGCAATTTTCATCTGGTCTAAGCGTTCAACAATATCTATGATAGCGCTAACTCTGAGGCGAGAGCAGCCGCCATTCAGACGTAACGCTAAGACATCCGCCGCCTTGGGTGGAGTTGGGACCTGTTCGGCGGTCTTATGAGCGCAATAACTTGGGCCAGTCTTCAAGACTGCCACTGGATAGGGTCTGAGATGTCGTGGCCCGCTGGCGAAAATGGGGGCGGATTTGCAGATCGAACAGGCGCGCTTGCAGGACAGAAACATGTCCGTCAGCCTTCTAAACTATGGTGCGATCACCCAAGGGTGGTGGATAGATGATACCCCGTTGATCCTCGGATATGACGATCCTCAAGCCTATCTGCGCGATCCCTTCTATCACGGGGCAATTGTCGGGCGGGTCGCGAACAGGATAAAGGGCGCAGGCTTTGATCTTGCAGGCATGCGATACCGGCTGGACCCGAACGAGGGTGCCAACACACTGCATGGCGGGGCCGAGGGCCTGTCTCGCCAAGTCTGGATCCTACAGCAGCTCTCGGATCGTGAGGCGGTGATGAGCTATCTCTCCCCGGATGGCGAAGGCGGCTTTCCGGGCGAGGTCAGGTTTGAGCTGCACGTCTCGCTCAGTTTTCCCAATCTGACCTATACCATCACGGCCCAGCCGGACCGACCAACGCCGATCAGCATTGCGCAACATAACTACTATACACTTGGCAGTCCCGCAGGCGTTGAGGATTTTAGCCTCCGAATAGATGCCGGGCATGTGCTTGAGACCGATGCGCAGGGTGTGCCAACCGGCAACCTGCAAGACGTACAAAACACGGCGCTAGATTTCACGCACCCGGGCCGCCCGCGCAAAAACCTCGATCATTTCTACGTGTTCGACAGCGACCGCGACGCGCAGCAGCCAATCGCCACGATTGACGCCGCAAATGGTTTGGGATTGCACGTATTCTCCGATCAGGCCGGGGCGCAGGTCTATTCTGCTGGTTCATTGGGGGCCCCGTTTCACGCAGGCGCTGGTCTGTGTATTGAGCCATCAGGCTATCCCAACGCGCCCAACATCAGCGCGTTCCCCAGCATGGTTTTTTCACCTGAGCGGCCCTATCATCAGACACTTACGCTCAAACTCACAGGGACTTAGGCATGAGGGTAGTTTCGGCGATTGGAATGATGGGATTGGCCTCGGCCGCACAGGCGCTGGACCTTGGCCCACCTCCTGAATTCGCGGAACCTGATCTGGCCGTTGTCGATCTGGGGCAGTTGCTGTTTTATGACCCCATCCTGTCCGGCAACCGAAACATCAGCTGCGGGTCCTGTCACCATCCGCGTCTAGGAACGTCCGACGGGTTGTCTCTGGGCGTGGGTGAGGGCGGCATCGGGCTGGGAGTGACACGTGCTTTGGACCCCGAAAACCGCCCGGAACAACGCATTCCTCGCAACTCTCCGGCCTTGTGGAACCTTGGCGCGGATGAGTTCACGGTATTCTTCCATGACGGACGGCTCGAGGCTGACCCGAGCCGCCCGAACGGCATCCGCACTCCGTTGGGAACGCATATGCGGCCGGGGTTCAAATCCGCCCTTGCGGCGCAGGCTATGTTTCCGGTGCTGTCTCCGGACGAGATGGCCGGGCATTACTCCGAGAATGAAATCAGCAAAGCAGTGCGTCTGGGTCTGCTGGCGCAAGAGGGCGGGGCCTGGGACCTGATCGCCGCGCGTGTCGCAGCCATTCCCGAATACCAGACACGGTTCGAAGACGCTCTGCCGGGCGAGGAGATCACCTTTACGACGATCGCCAACGTGCTTGCAGATTTCATCGCCTTCGAATGGCGGGCCGACAACAGCCTGTTTGATCAGGCGATGCGCGGAGAGGCAGAGCTGCCGCCCGAGGCGCAGGCAGGGTTGGATCTGTTTTACGGTGAGGCGGGGTGTAGCGCCTGCCATTCCGGATGGCTCCAGACGGATCATGGGTTCCACGCCATCGCGATGCCTCAGATCGGGCCGGGTAAAGGTGCGCGGTTCGAAAGTCACGCGCGTGACGATGGACGCATGCGGGTGACCGGTGAGGCCGGTGACGCCTTTGCCTTCCGCACGCCGTCACTGCGCAATGTGACCCTGACCGCCCCGTATGGCCATAGCGGTGCCTATGCCGAGTTGGAGGATGTGGTGCGCCACCACCTTGATCCCGTGGGGTCGTTGCAGCGGTATTCGCTGGAACAAGCACGTCTGCCCGAGTTTCCGGGTGCAGATGATCAGCGGGCCTTGATTGAGACGACCGAAGCAATCGCCGCCGCCAACAGCCTGGTCCCGGTTGCGTTGAGCGACGATGAGGTAAACGCGATCCTCAGTTTTCTGAACACCCTTGAAGATCCGGCCCAAAGGCTTGGTGTTCCCGAAACCGTTCCCAGTGGGCTTCCTGTGGATCAGTGATGGAGGCGGATGATCTGGTTGGCGTCATACGCCTGCCAGTCGCTTGTGGAGCCATCGGGCCAGATCATCCGAAGCTCGATCGTCTCGGCCGATGCCAATCCGAAATGATGCAGGCCTGAGGTCCCCCCGGCATGGCCTCCGCCAATGGTGATCTCGCGGGTCTGCAGGCCAGACTGTGTTCGCATCTCGATAAACCCGCCCACCGCAGCACGGTTGGAGGTGTTCTGAGAGACATCGACAAGAACCCAGTTTCCAGCGTTAGTTGTGTTCTGGTGAACCTCCAACGGCGCGCCCCGGTTGACGACAACCAAATCCAGATGGCCATCATTGTTCAGATCGGCCAAAGCGCCGCCGCGCGACTTGGCCATCGAGGCCACGCCCGCCTCGGCAGCGGCTTCGACAAAGGTGCCATCAGGCTGTTGCAGCATCAGGTTGTTCGGGTCGTTCAAGGCCGCGACCGGCATCTGTTCGACATTGCCCTTTGTCACGAAAATATCGTCCAGCCCGTCGTTGTTGGCGTCTCCGAATTGCGCATGCCATCCAGTCGAAGGTCGCCCATCGCCGCCCACATGCGGTCTGTGCGCGGTGGTGCCTTTCTCATAGGTCGCATCGCGCCAGGTGGGGCTATCGTTGGAGGGGTCAAACACCTGAAACTTCTGGTCGCCCATCGACGTCAGGTAGACATCGGAGAACCCGTCCCCCGTGAGATCGCGCGAGGCGATCCCCATTCCCCAGATCGAATAGGGCAGCCATCCGTCGTCTTCAGTGTACAGCCGCGGTTCAGCCTCCATCGCCCAGAGTTGCTCCTGCCCGCCGCGCACGTAGTAGTGGCGATCATTGCTGACCCGCAGATCCGCCCGACCCGTGCGCGCCCAGTCGGAAAACAGGATGGACAATGAACAATAGCCCGGCTCTAGCAGTGACGGCGCCCCGTATCCTGATCCTTCGGGGCGAAAAAGGAGCGTCGGACCGCATGTCTCGAACGGGCCCTCAGGGTCAAAACGGTCGACATAGGTTCCGAAGGCCAGCGTTGGCAGCGTCTCGCCGTCCTCCCAAGTGGCCGAGAAACCAGTGGTCCAATGATCATCTGATTGAAAGTTCAGATCGGCAAAAGGGGCAAACTGACAGTCAGGTTGTCCGCGCAACAAAAGGTCCTCACCAACCCTCAGAACCGCCAGATCCTGAAAGCCGTCGCCGTCGATATCCAGTGGATAGGCCCCGGTCACACCGGTCAGTGACAGCGCCTCTGGCGTTTCGACGCGGAAAGAGAGATCGCCGTCCGAGGTGTTGCGAAATAGTTGGGACGGGTTTGATCCTCCTGCAGCGAAGAGGTCGGGCAGGTTGTCGCCGTTGCAGTCGAACACCGCCACGCCTCCGCCCACGAAATGTTCCCACCCGCCGTCATAGACATGCGCGGCAACCTCGATCTGCTTAAAGCTCGGTACGGGCTGATCGGCCGCAACAACTGTAGCGCTTGCCAGTAGGAGGGCGCACTCACGATGCATGGGTCGGCATCTCGCGTATCTTCAAGGTTGAGACCTGTTCGATGGCATAGGCAATTGCGCCTTTTGCCCACATGGTGTCATCCCATTGGTTGACTTTTATGTCGGGCAGGGGGGCATCCACCTTAACGACCCCCTCGCGTATCCTCTCCATCACACCTTCGGAATAGAGGTGTTGAAAGCTGATCTGACTGCCGGAGATGATAATGCATTCGGGATCGAAAAGGTTGATCAGGTTCGAAACGCCCATGCCGAACATCTGACCGGCCCGGTCTAGCACGGACAAGGCATGTTGATCACCGGACTGCGCGTTCTTATGCAGATCGGCAATGGTGATCTGGTCGCGATCCTGACCGTGAATCGAGGCCTCTCGGATCAAGGCGTATTCCCCGACATAAGCTTCAAGACATCCGTGCTGGCCGCATTGGCAGAGCGCGCCATCCAGTTGCACCTTGGTATGGCCAAATTCAGCCCCGCATCCGCGCTCGCCCCGGTAGAGCCTGCCGCCCAGCACGATCCCTAGGCCGACGCCGTGTTCTATCGTTATGACAAGGAAGTTCCGCAGACCTTTGCCTAACCCGAACAATTGTTCCGCCTTTGCAACAAGATTGGCGTCGTTTTCAATGAAAACAGGACAATCAACCTCTTGCTGCAGAAGCGGGCCAAGGGGCACGTTCCGTTCCGAGATCGAGGAGGACCAATGGACAAAGTTATGCTCGGCATCAATCAGGCCCGCGATCCCGATCGAGACGCCCGAGATATCCGACATCGCAATGGACGCAGCCGCGCAGGCTCTTTCCAGCGCCTTTCGGATGGTTTTGGCAAAGTCGAGCGGGGTCATGCAGGCCTCGACCAGCGGGTATTTGATCGACGCTATCTCAAGACCTTCGAAATCTGCGATCAGAACCGAGACATAGTGGCGTGTGACCTTGAACCCCGCAATCAGCAGTGATCCACCGTTCAGCTTGAGCAATACACGGGGCCGCCCGCGCCGTGGGGACCCTGACTGCGGGTCGCCTTCAACCTCATGGATCAGCCCCGCAGACAACAGGTCTGCCGTTGCAGTGGTGACGGTGGCGGGGCTGGTCTGCAAAGCACCTGCAATATCAATGCGCGAGATCGCCCCCTTGCGGCGGATATGCTCCAGCACGCGCAGCCGCGTTACGTTCCGCTGCTCGGTAGAGATAGAAGAGGCTTTGTTTTTCAGCATCTTGCCCTCGCGAATCTCATCTTGGCATTCACCTTAGTCAGAATCTCATGTTAGCGATAGCATAAATATTTTGCCGACTGAAATAAATGTGCTACTCAGGTAGGTGAAGTCCTCGAATCACTTCGAAGGGACTCGAACAACCGGGAGGAAAGCATGAAGAAATTCCTAAGCATTTCAGTCGCGGCTGCTCTGATGAGCACGGCTGCCTTCGCTGAAACCGTCGTTGGCGTCAGCTGGTCGAACTTTCAGGAAGAGCGTTGGAAGACTGACGAAGCCGCGATCAAATCCGCGCTTGAGGCGGGTGGGGCCGAGTATATCTCTGCCGACGCGCAGTCATCTTCTGCAAAGCAGCTGGCGGACATTGAAAGCCTGATCGCACAGGGCGTGGACGCGCTGATCATCCTCGCGCAGGACTCGCAGGCCATTGGCCCGGCTGTTCAGGCCGCCGCGGACGAGGGTATCCCGGTTATCGCATATGACCGCCTGATCGAAGATGACCGTGCATTCTACCTGACCTTCGACAACGTCGAAGTTGGCCGCATGCAGGCCCGCGCGGTGTTCGACGCGATGCCCAAGGGCAACTACGTCATGATCAAGGGTTCTCCGACCGACCCGAACGCAGACTTCCTGCGCGGTGGTCAGCAAGAGATCATTCAGGCCGCTGTCGACAGTGGTGACGTTGTAATCGTTGGCGAAGCCTATACCGATGGCTGGCTGCCCGCGAACGCGCAGCGCAATATGGAGCAGATCCTGACAGCGAATGAAAACAACGTGGACGCCGTGGTTGCCTCGAATGACGGTACTGCCGGTGGTGTTGTTGCCGCGCTGACAGCGCAGGGCATGGAAGGTATCCCTGTCTCGGGTCAGGACGGTGACCATGCCGCGCTGAACCGCGTCGCGCTAGGCACTCAGACCGTATCCGTCTGGAAAGACGCGCGTGAACTGGGCAAAGCCGCAGGCGAGATCGCAGTCGCGCTGAGCGGTGGCACTGCTGCAGGAGATGTTGAAGGCGCGGTCAGCTGGACGTCGCCTGGTGGCACCGAGATGACTTCGGTCTTCCTGGCACCGGTTCCGATAACAAAAGACAACCTCTCGGTTGTTGTAGATGCAGGCTGGATTCCGCTGGAAGACCTGTGCCAGGGCGTGGAAAACGGCCCAGCCCCCTGTAACTAAACTACCATAATTCCCGGCCTGCGTAGGCGGGCCGGGATTCCAATCGCTGAACATGAAAGATCGGATATGACCGAAACTTCGTCTCAGCCGGTACCCCAGAAAAGCAAGCAAAACTTGTTCCAGCAGCTTGAGCTGGACATGCGGCTATTGGGTATGATCGGCGCGTTTATCATCCTTTGCATCGGGTTCAATATCGTCACGGAAGGGCGTTTCCTGACCCCTCGCAACCTGTTCAACCTGTCCATTCAGACCGTATCGGTTGCGATCATGGCCTGTGGCATGGTGTTCATCATTGTGATGCGCCACATCGACCTTTCTGTCGGCGCCTTGTTGGCGACGACATCCGCCGTGATGGCCATGACCCAAACCGAGCTTTTGCCGAACATGCTGGGTATGGGCCTGAACAACCCCGCAACTTGGGCGATCACTCTGGTCGTAGGGCTTGCGGTTGGAACCCTTATCGGGGCGTTTCAAGGCTGGATGATCGGGTACCTGACAATTCCCGCCTTCATCGTGACCCTCGGTGGGTTTCTGGTTTGGCGTAACGTCGCCTGGTACATGACCGATGGCCAGACCATTGGCCCGCTGGATAGCACATTCCTCATGTTCGGCGGCACCAACGGAACACTTGGCACCACGGCCAGTCTCTTGTTTGGCCTTGCCGCGACAGGTGCCGCGATTTGGGCGCTTTGGAGTGCGCGCCGGTCCAAGGCCGCACATGGTTTCCCGGTCAAACCCGTCTGGGCGGAAACAACGCTGGCCGGGATCATCGGCATCGCGATTATGGGCTATGTCTTCATCGTCAACAGCTACGCCATCCCGACCCGTCGGCTCGAGCGTATGTTCGAAGCGCGCGGCGAGATCATGCCCGAGGGTCTGGTCGTCGGCTACGGTATCCCGATCTCGGTTCTGATCCTGATCCTGGTAGCCGTCACACTGACCGTCGTGGCCCGCAAGACCCGGTTCGGCCGCTATATCTTTGCAACTGGCGGCAATCCCGACGCGGCGGAGCTTTCTGGCATCAACACGCGCATGATGACCGTCAAGATCTTTGCCTTGATGGGCTTCCTGTGCGCACTTTCCGCTGTTGTGGCTTCGGCCCGTCTGGCCAACCACTCGAACGACATTGGTACGCTGGATGAGCTGCGTGTTATTGCTGCAGCTGTGATCGGCGGGACAGCCCTGTCCGGTGGTCTGGGGACGATCTATGGCGCGATACTGGGTGCTCTGATCATGCAGGCGCTGCAATCGGGGATGGCTATGGTCGGTGTGGATGCACCGTTCCAGAACATCGTCGTCGGTGCTGTGCTCGTCCTGGCTGTCTATATCGACATCGTCTATCGCAAACGTTTGGGAGCGAAATGATGCAAGCTGAAGAAACGCACAACACAAATTCGGGTCGCGGTTCAGGCCAGCCACCTTTGGTCGAAATGAACGACATCTCGATTTCCTTCGGGGGCATCAAGGCGGTGGATCACGTGTCGGTCGACCTCTACCCCGGCGAAGTTGTGGGCCTGCTGGGCCACAACGGGGCAGGGAAGTCCACGCTGATCAAGGTCCTGTCCGGCGCCTACCAGATGGACAGCGGCGAGATCCGGATCGACGGCGAAAAGGTCGAGATCAACAACCCTCGGGACGCGCGGGCCAACAATATCGAGACGATCTATCAGACGCTCGCTTTGGCCGACAACCTCGACGCCAGCTCAAACCTGTTTCTCGGGCGCGAGATGGTGACACCGATGGGCTTGGTCAACGACGCCGCGATGGAGGCCGAGTGCCGCAAGATCATGGGTCAGCTGAACCCCAACTTCCAGAAGTTCAATGACCCGGTTTCGGCCTTGTCAGGCGGTCAGCGTCAGTCGGTTGCGATCGCCCGGGCGGTGTATTTCAACGCCCGCATCCTGATCATGGATGAACCTACAGCCGCATTGGGCCCGCATGAGACCCAGATGGTCGCGGAACTGATCCAGAAGCTCAAGGCGCAGGGGATCGGGATTTTCCTGATCGACCATGATGTGCATGCTGTGATGGAACTGTGTGATCGGGCTTCGGTCATGAAGAACGGTCAATTGGTCGGAACCGTCGACATCCCCGATGTCACCGATGATGACCTGCTGTCGATGATCATTCTGGGCAAAAAGCCCGGCGAAAAGACTGAGTGAGGGAAGACAATGGTGAGTGGTTTCTTTCAAGAGATCGAAAAGATCCGGTACGAGGGCGAAGAAAGCAAGAACCCGCTCGCCTTTCGTCACTACAATCCGGATGAAGTCATCATGGGCAAACGCATGGAGGATCACCTGCGTTTCGCCGTCGCGTGGTGGCACTCGTTCGCTTGGGAAGGGGGCGATCCGTTTGGCGGCCCGACGCTTGAGCGTCCCTGGCATCCGCAGGATGATATGGGTCGTGCCAAGATGAAGGCCGACATCGCGTTCGAGATGTTCGATATTCTCGGGCAGCCCTATTTCTGCTGGCACGATGCGGATATCCGACCCGAACAGGGCAACTATGCGGATAACCTGAGAACTCTGGAAGAGATCACCGACTATATCGGTGAGAAGATGCAAGTTTCGGGCACCAAGCTGCTTTGGGGAACTGCCAATATGTTCAGCCATCGCCGCTGGATGGGTGGGGCGAGCACGAACCCTGATCCGGACGTGTTTGCCTTTGCGGCTGCAACGGTGAAATCCTGTATCGACGCGACCCATAAGCTGGGGGGCGAGAACTACGTGCTGTGGGGTGGGCGTGAAGGCTATGAGACGCTGCTCAACACCGATATGGGGGCCGAGCTTGATCATATGGGTCGGTTCCTGAACATGGTGGTCGAGTACAAGCACAAGATCGGCTTCAAGGGCGCCATTCTGGTCGAACCCAAGCCGCAGGAGCCGTCCAAGCATCAGTATGACTATGATGCAGCCACTTGCATCGGTTTCCTTCGCAAGTATGGCCTTGAAGATGAGGTCAAGCTGAATCTCGAACAGGGGCACGCCATTCTGGCCGGTCACAGCTTCGAGCATGAGATCGCGACTGCGACGGCCGAAGGCATGCTGGGTTCCATCGACATGAACCGCAACGACTATCAATCGGGTTGGGATACGGACCAATTCCCCAACAACACGCCCGAGGTCGCCTTGGCCTATTATCACATCCTCAAGGCCGGAGGCTTCACCACGGGCGGCACCAATTTCGACGCGAAGATCCGGCGTCAGTCGATCGACGCCGAGGATCTGATCGCCGCACATGTGGGTGGTATGGATATCTGCGCGCGCGGTTTGAAAGCGGCTGCCGCAATGATCGAAGATGGCGGGCTAGAGGCCGCGCTGGCGGACAGATACGCGGGCTGGTCGACGGACACTGCGCAATCCATGCTGTCCTCTGGTCTGGATGAAATCACGGCCCGCGTCTTGGCCGAGGATATTAACCCGCAGCCTCGCTCCGGTCGGCAGGAAATCCTCGAGAACTACGTCAACCGGTTCGTCTGAACCGACACGCTTGGGCGGACGTCTCGCCCAACTACTCTGTCAAAGGCCCGCTGCACAACCTGAGTGCGCGGGCCTTTTTGTGGTTAGTCGCTCTGAACGACCTGTTGATGAACCTCGATCACGTTGCCCTCGGGGTCTTGAAAGAAGACCTGATGCCATTCTTTCGCGAAGGTGGTGCCGTAGTCAGAATAGGGGATGCCGCGCTCGTCCAGCAGCTTCAGGAACGCTGGCAGATCGTCGGTACGAAAGGCGATATGGCCGCGTTCCACTGGGTTGATCACTTGGCCGTTCTTGAAGGCGACGTCAAAGGTGCGTTCGGCCAGATGCATCTGCATATGGCCCTCGGTCGCAAAGCGGATCTTGCCGTCATAACCGCTTTCCTCATCGGCCTCGGTCCGTGGGAAATTGTCCTGTGGGATGTCATCCAGCCCCAGCACGTTGGTGTAGAAATCGTGCATGCGATCAACATCATCGGCGACGAAGTTGATGTGATGGAATTCCAGTTTCATGCTCTGCCCTTGCCCTGAACCTTCGGTGTCTCAGGACCTCTAGCATGTCGGTTGGTTTCTGTGGATGGCAAATTGGCAAGGCGACCCCTTTGCGCGGGGTCGCCCGTTTTTTTATTCGAAGTTGTAGGGCACGCCAGCCTGATTGATGACGCTGTTATACTCTTGGAAGATGCCGATGATCTTCTGGTGGACTTCGCCTTCCTGAGCAATCTCGTCCCAGAACTCCTTGGCCGCGTTCTCCACCTCGGCCCATTCGCCGGGTGGAACCGAGCGCAGCTCCAGCTTGTCGCCATTGGCGCGCAGCGCCGCTTCGCCACCCCAGTACCACTGGTTCCGATAGGTGTGCCCAGCCTCGATCCCGGCCATCACGACGGATTTCAAGTGATCCGGCAGCTCGTTCCAACGCTCTTGGTTGGCGAACCATGATCCGATCCACGCGCCTGAGATGTTGTTGGTCAGGAAGTAGTCGGTCACATCAGCCCAGCCGACCGTGTAGTCCTCGGTAATGCCGGACCAGGCCATGCCATCCAACTCGCCCGTCTGAACGGCCACTTCGGCGTCCTCATAGGGGATGTTCACTGGAACCACGCCGAACTTGGCAAGGAAGCGGCCAGCTGTCGGGAAGGTATAGAGTTTCAAGCCATCCAGATCGGCGACCGAGGTGATCTCCTTCTTGGTGTTGAAGTTGCACGGGTCCTGACCGGCGGCAGACAACCATTGCACACCGACCTTGGCATATTCATCCCGCCAGATATCAGCCAGACCGTATTGGTTAAACAGGACAGGAACGTCGAGGATGTGCTTGGTTGCGAAAGGGAAATACCCTCCGAACACGCGCAACGGCGTGGGTGAGGCCATCGAGTCATCGTCCGAATGCACACCGTCGATGGTGCCGCGCTGAAGCGCCTGGAACAGCTCTCCGGTGGGGACGATCTGGTCGGCATAGAACAGCTCGATCTCAAGCTCGCCATTGGCATTGGCGTTGATGTAATCGATGGCCGGTTTGGTCACATGCTCACCCAACGCACCCCCTGCGTAGGTCTGAAAGCGCCATTTGATCGGGGCCTGCGCTTTGACGATTGCGGGCGCTGCCAGTGTCGCAGGCGCGGCCAAAGCAGCAGTGCGTAAAAATCTGCGTCTTGTTGTTGTCATAGTCTTCCTCTCCTGTGCTTTTTGTTGAAATCGAACCGGTTTTCCCGGCTTCTTCTCTTGTATGCTCAGTTTCCGTAGACGATGCCCGGAAGCCACAATGCGATGTCGGGGAAGGCCATCACCAATCCCAGTGCCACAGCCATCACGCAGACAAACGGGATGATTGAGCGGTAAATGTCTTTGATCGTCACCTCAGGCGGGGCCATGGCCCTCATCAGGAACAGGTTATACCCGAAAGGCGGTGTCATATAAGCGATTTGGCAGGTGATCGTGTAGAGCACGCCATACCAGATCAGGTCAAACCCAAGCGCGCCGACCAGCGGCACGTAAAGGGGCGCGACGATGACCAGCATGGCCGTGTCATCAAGGAATGTTCCCATGAGCAGAAAGCTCAGTTGCATCAGGATCAGGATGATCCACGGGTTCAGGCCGAGTTGAACGGTAAACAGGTTCTCAATCGCTTTGACCGCGCCCAGACCGTCAAAGACGGCCCCAAAGGCGAGTGCGGCGAGGATGATCCACATGAACATGCAGGTGATGCCCAGCGTCTGCTTGATCGAGGTTTCAAAGACCTGCCATGTCATGCGACGTTTGAGAACGGCCGCCAGAAAGGCCGCGATGGCACCAAGGGCGGAGCTTTCCACCAGGGACGTCCAGCCGTTGACAAAGGGCACCATCATCACGGCGAAGATACCCAGCGGCAGCAGGCCAGCGCCCAGTAGACGCATCTTTTCGCCCCACGTGACTTCTGCGCGTTCCTCCGCGCTCATCACCGGGCCAAGTGCCGGATTTATGCGGCAGCGGATGGCGATGTAGATGATGAACATCGTCGCCATCATCAGGCCGGGGATCACGCCGGCCAGCCAGAGTTGCCCGACCGGCTGGCGCGCGATCATGGCATAGAGGACCAGCACGACTGAGGGTGGCACCAGAATGCCCAGTGATGATCCGGCCTGTATCACGCCGGTGACCATCAGCTTGTCATAGTTGCGACGTAGCAGCTCGGGCAGGGCGATGGTGGCTCCGATCGCCATACCAGCCACAGACAGCCCGTTCATGGCTGAGATCAGAACCATCAGGCCGATGGTGCCAATGGCCAGTCCTCCGGACAGTCCACCCATCCAGACGTGGAACATTCGATAGAGGTCATCGGCAATCCGTGACTCGGAGAGGATATAACCCATGAAAATGAACATCGGCAGCGTCAGCAAGGGATACCATCGCATCACCTTGATCGCCGCCGCAAAACCGAGATCGTATCCTCCGCGGTCGCCCCACAGGAAGAAGGCGGCGATTACGGCGACAAAGCCAATCGCGCCAAAGACCCGCTGACCGGTCAGCAACATCAGCATCATGGTCGAGAACATGAGCGCGGCAATCAGTTCGTAGCTCACCCGCGATGCCCTCCTTCAAGGTCTTCGGGGGCCATGTGGACGGGCTCATCATCCTTTTTGCCCATGTCAAAGCCTTTGAGGCGCAGGATGTCCTTGCAGAGTTCCGATATCGCCTGAAGCAGCATCAGAAAGATGCCGATAACCATGATGGTCTTGATCGGCCAGATATAAGGCCGCCAGGCCGAGGAGGAGCGCTCACCCCCATACTGGAACGAATACATCAAGCTGTCCCAGCCGCCCCACAGCAAAAAACCGAGGTAGGTAATCAGAAACAACACGGTCAGCGCGTCGATCTGGCTTTTCTTGCGGTCGGTCCATTCACCATAGAGCAGATCCATCCGAACATTCGCGCCCATCTGCATCGCGTAAGGCCCGCCCAGCATGTAATAGGCCACCATCGCGAATTGGGCCATCTCAAGCGTCCAGAGGGACGGCACGAAGAACGTCTTGGAGACCGAGGAATAGAGCAGGATCGCCATCATCACGAAGATGCCATACATGATCACGCGACCCAGCATCCGGTTTGCGCGGTCGATGAACCGCACGTAAGTCATCATGGGTCCTGTCACGAGAGGCAGACTTTCAGGCGTTTGGGGTCATCAGACCGAACGCAACCATGCCGATAGCGATGCTGACAGCAGCGCGTGATCCAGACAATGCATTGGTTTGATTCAGTGTTTTTGCTCACGCTGGTATCAGAACGAGATGGTTGGATTCTGTCAAGCACGGCTTCGGCTCAGGGCTTGCAAAACCCGACTCAGTGGTGATCGCCCGGAAATGGCCTGCCTTTTGGGCGAAACGAAACAGTTGACGCTGCGCCGCCATCTGAGAAGGTGACGGAACCCAAACGCCGTCGCAGAGCAGGTAGGACATGGCCAATCAATCCCAAGGCGAAGCCGTTTTCCTGAGTGGCAGCCTGATGCGACATGTCACGCGTATGTCTCTGACAACCAGCATCGGCCTGATGGCGATCTTTGCGGTCGATTTCGTCGACATGGTGTTTATCTCGATGCTTGGCAATGACGCGTTGGCCGCCGCCGTGGGATATGCCGGAACGCTTCTGTTTTTCACCAATGCAATCAATATCGGCCTGTCGATCTCGGCCGGAGCGTTAACGGCGCGGGCCTTGGGGGCAGGGCGGCCAGAGGAGGCGCGAAAATATGCCTCCAGCGTGGCAACGCTGGGTCTGTGCGTCGGGCTGGTAACCCCGGTTCTGGTACTTTGGAACCTCAGCGCGTTGTTGTCGTTATTGGGGGCAGAGGGCGAGGTGTTGAGGCTCGCCACACGCTATGTGTCGATCATTTTGCCGACCATGTGGGTGATGGCGATTGCAATGGTTGCAATGGCGGTTCTGCGGGCGCATGGGGATGCGCGGCGATCCATGATGGCCACGATCTATGGCGGCGTGGTGAATGCGGTTCTCGACCCGATCCTGATCTTCGGGGTTGGTTTGGGGCTCGACGGTGCAGCGATTGCATCGGTGCTGGCGCGGATTTGTATGCTCGCCGCTGCGCTTTGGCCCGCCCTGCGCGTCCACCGAGGCTTTTCCCGCCCATCGCTGCGGCAAGTCGCATCCGATCTTAAACC
Organism: Ruegeria sp. AI3; assembly: GCF_056541245.1. Taxonomy (NCBI): domain Bacteria; kingdom Pseudomonadati; phylum Pseudomonadota; class Alphaproteobacteria; order Rhodobacterales; family Roseobacteraceae; genus Ruegeria; species Ruegeria sp. AI3. Next base: position 271,425 of record NZ_JBQFYA010000002.1, on the reverse strand, counting down.
AGTCCGGGCCATCGCGATCCCGGCTGTGCTGACCAATGTGGCAACGCCGATCGGCAATGCCATCGTCGTGCGTGAAATCGCCGAGTACGGAACGGATGCGGTGGCCGGAATGGCTGTGATCGGGCGACTTTTGCCCGTGGCGTTCTCGGTTATCTTTGCGCTGTCTGGGGCAATCGGTCCCATCATCGGGCAAAACTTCGGGGCCGAGCAGTTCACGCGCGTGCGCGAAGCCTTTCTGGCCGGCATCAAATTTACTGCGATCTACGTTCTTGGGATGGCGGCGGTCCTTTTCCTGTTGCGCGCACCAATCGCGGATTTGTTCGCGGCCGAGGGCGAGACCCGCGTGCTGATCTACCTGTTCTGCGGGCCTCTGGCGCTGGCGTCTTTCTTCAACGGTGTCATCTTCGTCGCCAATGCCAGCTTCAACAACCTTGGCCACCCGGTCTATTCCACATGGATCAACTGGGGCCGCCATACTGTGGGCACTTGGGTCTTCGCCTCAATTGGATCGGCACTGGCCGGGGCGTCCGGAGTTCTTTTGGGGCAGGCTTTCGGCGGCATCATCTTCGCCGCGATCAGTTGGAATTTGGTCGGCCGTGTTGTGTCTAGCTTAGAACGCGCGCAGGCGATCGACCCGTTTGCAGGTCAGAACCGCTTGCATTCTCTGTTTGGCCGTCGCGGCTGGTAGCACGAGGCGTGTGTGGGTGAACCATGGCGCCGCGCTTGCCGTCGGTGCAACGATCTGTTTGAGAGCGAAACGCTCGAGGGGCATGACACGCTGGCGTAGGTTTGGGGCTCTGGAACGAAAGGTTGCCTTAGTGTTCCGCACGAAAAAACCTGTGGCAACCACAACTGAAAAAGCGCCGATAGAAATCAAAGAGAGAAGCATCAAAGAGAAAGCAGCTTAAGACTGAAGCCAGACTTCTGGTTTTCTTCTAGATATTGAATGCTGGTGAAGTGGCAGCCCGTAGGGGAATCGAACCCCTCTTTCCAGGTTGAAAACCTGGCGTCCTAACCGATAGACGAACGGGCCACTGGGGCAGTGTTCACAAGCAGAAATGGTAGCCCGTAGGGGAATCGAACCCCTCTTTCCAGGTTGAAAACCTGGCGTCCTAACCGATAGACGAACGGGCCACGCTAGCTTGTGGAGGGCCTTTTACGGTTTCACCCCGACCCCCGCAAGCCGAAAAATGCAGGGATGCGAAAGTTTTTTGACCTGTCCTGCCGTTGCCTTGAAACCGGTCATTTCGCCTCGGCTGCGTCCTCAAGACGAAGCTGTACGTTTTGGCGACCACCCCACGTGTTCACCTCAAGCCGACCAGCAAAATGAAAGCGCGCTCCGCCGTGATTTGAGAGCTTTTCGCCCATCGGCCCGTCGAAGGCTCCGAATGCGATCGCGTCCAGCCCGCCGCCAAGGCCATCCGCAAGCGAGAGTTTCAGGTGCGACTCACCGACCCGTTTTGCAAAACGCACCTGCAGGTCAGGAAGGGCGTATCGCGGGGCAGGGGCGCTGGCTCCGAAAGGCCCGGCTTTCTCAATCTGTTCGATCAGATCCACCGTCGCTGCGCCGGGCATCAACGCCCCGTCGAGCTTCATGTCCGCGGGACCACCTTGCCCTGCGCCTTGCTTCTCAAGCAGTTCTGACAGGCGCTTCATGGCCGGTTCCAACTGGTCGCGCATCACGGTCAGCCCGGCCGCCATCTTGTGACCGCCACCTTTGACCAACAACCCCTCAGCCGCCAGCCGCTGGATCGAGGCCCCTAGATCAACGCCCGACACCGACCGCCCTGATCCTTTGCCTTCATCCCCGTCGAAGCCAATCACAATTGCCGGACGATTAGCGTTTTCCTTCAGGCGCGAGGCGACGATACCGACAACGCCCGGATGCCAACCTTCGCCAGCGGCCCAGACCAAGGGCGCGTCCAAACCGCGCTCCTCCGCTTGCTCAAGCGCAGCAGCGCGTACGGCGTTTTCGATATCGCGCCGCTCAGAGTTCAGCGCATCGAGCCGCTCGGACAGGGCCTGCGCTTCGTGCACAGAGGCGGTGCTGAGCAGCCGCGCCCCAAGGTCGGCCTGACCGATACGCCCGCCCGCGTTGACCCTCGGTCCCAACAGAAACCCGAGATGATAGCTATTGGGCGCGGCATCCATACGAGCGACATCCGACAGGGCCACAAGGCCAGGGCGCTGACGGCCTGCCATGACCTTCAAACCTTGTCGGACCAAAGCGCGGTTCGCTTCAATCAGCGGGGCAACATCGGCGACAGTCGCCAGCGCGACCAAATCCAGCAGAGGCACCAGATCCGGCCCTTTAGCCCCAGCCCCACGCATCTGCCGGCCAGCCTCGACCAGCATCAGGAAGACAACGCCTGCCGCGCAGAGATAGCCCAGATCGCCGCTTTCATCCTGCCGGTTCGGGTTCACCACGGCCACACAATCCGGCAAGGTCTCACCGCCCAGATGGTGATCCAGTACGATCACATCCGCGCCTTGTGCAGCCGCGATCGGTTCATGGCTCAGCGTGCCGCAATCCACGCAGATGATCAGATCATGCGCCGCTGCCAATGACTGCATAGCAGGCACGTTAGGCCCATAGCCTTCGTCGATGCGGTCCGGCACATAGAGCGTCGCCTGCAGACCCATCTGTCGCAGCCAGACCAGCAGCAACGCCGCCGAACTGCCTCCATCCACATCATAATCCGCAAAAACTGCGATCCGCTGCCTTTCGCGCACCGCTTTCAGAAACCGGGTCGCAGCGGCTTCCATATCCTTCATGCTGCGTGGGTCGGGCAAAAGCTCTTTCAGCTTTGGCTCCAGAAAACCAGCAGCCTCCATCGGAGGGACGCCCCGCCGCGCCAGCACTTGGCAAACGGCACGCGGTAAACCTGCCTGCTGCACCAACATTTCAGTCGCGCGCTCAACTTCAGGCGAGGGCCCCACCCAGTGCCGGCCTGTCAAAGATTGCTCAACCCCAAGAAAACTCATCGCACCTCTCATATGCTAAGGCCGGACCCAATTTGGACCCGGCCTCTTCATCTTTTCACAGATACTCTCGCCGAAGGCATCGGCGCAAGCCGCTTAGGCTTCGTCGTGCGACCACATTGGCGTACGGTAGGACATGCGGCGAACCGATCCGGTTTTCGAACGCATCAGAAGGGTGGTGGTTTCAACCCAGCCCGGCTCACGCTTGATGCGCGGCAGCAGAGAGCCACCGGTTACGCCGGTTGCGGCAAAGATCACATCCGCCGTCACCATCTCGTCACGTGCATAGACACGGTCAAGATCGGTGATGCCCGCCTTGGCGGCGCGGCCACGTTCGTCATCGTTGCGGAACAACAGGCGGCCAAAAATCTGACCACCCATGCATTTCAGAGCAGCGGCAGCCAGAACGCCCTCGGGCGCGCCACCCTGGCCCATGTACATGTCGATGCCGGTGGTTTCGCTTTCGGCGCAGTGCATGACACCAGCCACATCGCCATCAGTGATCAGACGGATCGAAGCGCCGGTTTCACGCACCTCGGCGATCATCGTCTCATGGCGCGGACGCTCCAGAATGCAGACGGTAATATCGGCCGGTTCGCAACCTTTGGCCTTGGCCAGTGCCTCAACACGTTCGCGCGGGCTCATATCGAGCGAAACGACGCCTTCGGGGTAGCCGGGGCCAACCGCCAGCTTGTCCATATACACGTCCGGCGCATGCAGCATCGAGCCGCGCGGGCCCATGGCGATCACGGTCAGCGCATTGGGCATGTCCTTAGCGGTCAGAGTGGTGCCTTCCAGCGGGTCCAGAGCGATATCCACGCCGGGGCCTTCGCCAGTACCGACCTCTTCGCCGATATAGAGCATCGGCGCTTCGTCACGCTCGCCTTCACCGATGACCACGACACCCGCGATATCCAGCAGGTTCAACTGCTCGCGCATCGCGTTCACGGCGGCCTGGTCGGCGGCTTTCTCGTCACCGCGTCCCACCAGCGAGGCCGAGGCAAGCGCGGCCTGTTCCGCAACCCGCGCAAGGCCCAAAGACAGCAGGCGGTCGTTAAAATCGATTTTGGCAGCGTTCATGCGTTGTATTCCTTTGGCAGGCAATGGCGTTTCGTCTGGCATAGCCTGCGGATGGCGCAGGCTGCAAGGGTTCAGACCTGTTCAATCCGCAGCGCCACAGGCTCACCGGCAACAACATCGGTTGTGCGGAACCCGTCCAGCGCCACGTCCAGAGTGGCCCGAGTGGTTTTGTGGGTGACAATCAAGACGGGGGCTGTGCTGTCGCTGTGGCCGTACTGCCGCATCCGGTCAATCGACACGCCCGCGTCGCCCAAAATGGCCGCAACCTTGGCCAGCGCACCGGGTTTGTCCAGCAAGCCCAGACGCAGGTAATACGGCGCAGGCAGGCCTGTGATTGCGGGGGTGGCATCTTCGAGGCTGGACGCAGGGCGCCCGAAGGTCGAGATTTTCAGACCCCGTGCCAGATCGCACACATCGCCCATCACTGCGCTTGCGGTTGGTCCTTCGCCCGCTCCGGGGCCGCGCAGCACCACTTGTTCAACTGCGTCGCCTTCGATCACCACCATATTGGTGCCGCCTTCGAGTTGACCCAGCGGCGAGTCGCTGGGCACGAGGCAGGGCTGCATACGCTGTTCCAGACCGCGTGCGGTGCGTTGCGCAAGACCCAGCAGCTTGATCCGATAGCCCATGTCATGGGCCTGATGGATGTCGTCGAGGCTGATTTGCTGGATACCTTCAATCTCGATCCCTTCGAAATTCGGTTTCGTGCCGAACGCGATTGAAGACAGCAGGGCCAGTTTATGCGCCGCATCAATGCCCCCAACATCCAGGTTCGGATCCGCTTCGAGGTAACCCAACTCAGCGCATTCGTCGAACAGCGCGTTATAGCCTTTTTCCTGCGATTGCATGCGGGTCAGGATGTAGTTGCAGGTGCCGTTCATCACGCCCATCACGCGGGTGATCTCGTTTCCGGCCAGACCTTCGGTGAGGGATTTGATCACCGGGATGCCTCCGGCGACGGCGGCCTCGAACCGGATCACGCGGTCTGCGGCTTCGGCTTTTTCGGCCAGCTCCTGACCATGGATGGCCAGCAGGGCCTTGTTGGCCGTGACAACATCCTTGCCGCTGGCCAACGCCGCCTCGACCGAGGCTTTTGCCGGACCGTTTTCGCCGCCCATCAACTCGACAAACACGTCCACGTCATCGCGTTTTGCCAAGGCTACGGGATCGGTTTCCCACGCATAGTCCGACAGGTTCACGCCCCGATCCTTGCTTGAATCACGGGCCGAGACGGCGACGATTTCGATCGGGCGTCCGGTGCGTGACTGCAGCAGATCGGCATGACGCCGGACAATCCGGACAACACCCACACCAACAGTTCCCAAGCCCACAATTCCAAGCCGCAGCGCCTGTGTCATCCCGTGGGTTCCTTTCGCTCGCACCAGTCTGATTTCGGGCCTTTTACCCGTTCAGCGCTGCCTTAGCTGGTTCAGGGCACGGGCGCAATCCGTCACGCGCCAGCAGGGGCTGGGAAAAGCCGATCTTTAGTTGATCTGAGCGTTTTGCAGCGCTTCGGCTTTCTTCGCCAAAGCCTCGCTTCGGGCACTAAGGTCCTGCTCAACGGCAGATGCTTCGCTGACCGGATCGGCAGGCGCGCCCAGAACGTTGGGTAGGGGCAAAAGCTTGGGGTAAGGCGCCGTCTTGACCGCGCGGGATTCGCTGCCTTCCAACTCAGGGAAGTTTGTGCATCCGGCAAGGGTCAGGATCAGAACCAGAACTGGCAGGCGCTTCATAACAGGTGCTTTCACAAGGGACTGGTCTTGTGATGCCTCTTTTACCCGATCTGTTCAAGCGGGGTTCTATCTGAACATACGTTCAGATAGTGTCGGTCCATGGCTCGTACACAGGGATCACATTCGGACATAACCGGCCCGCGCATCCGCAAGGCAGCGTTGGGTCTTTTTGCGCGCCATGGCTATGCCGCCGTTTCGATGCGCCAGATCGCCAAAGAGGTCGGCGTTCAGGCCGGGGCGCTGTATAACTACACGCCCGACAAGCAAAGCTTGTTGTTTCGCCTGATGCGCGACCACATGCAGGAGTTGCAGCAAGCCTATGATGCCCTTGGTGAAACCGGCGACGTGCAAGAGGCTTTGCGCCGCTTTGTCGGGTTCCACATCCGGTTTCATCTGGAACGCCCCGACGAGGTTTTCATCGCCTACATGGAGTTGCGCAATCTGACGCCGGACAACTTCGCAGAGATCGAGGATCTGCGCCGCGCTTACGAGGACTCTCTGGAGCGGATATTGAGTGAGGGCCAGAAAGCAGGTCACTTCGCGATCTCGGACACCAAGATCGCCACGCTGGCGGTGATTGCGATGCTGAATGGTGTGATGACCTGGTATCGCTCGGGTGGGCGATTGTCGTTGGACGAGGTCGAGCAGATCTATTGGGACATGGTTCGCCGCGCAGTGACGGCCTGACCTGAAGGTGGGTCAGGCTTGGCTCTAGTGGGCAGGGCGAATGAAGGTTCCATTGCGTAGCTCACGAAACGCTTGCTCCAACTCGGCTCGCGTGTTCATGACGATGGGGCCGTGCCACGCCACAGGCTCATCAATCGGAGCGCCCGAGATCAGCAGAAAGCGAACACCTTCGGGCCCGGCCTGAACAGTGATCTCATCCCCGGTGCCGAACCGCACCAGAGTGCGGTCTCCGGACATGTCGCGGATATTGACCTCTTGCCCTGCGACTTCCTTTTCCAGCAAAACTCCGGTCGGCTGGGACGCATCGGCATAGGCCGCCTGACCTTGGAACACATAGGCAAAGGCACGGCGGTAGGTGTCGATCTTGAAAGTCTTTTTGACACCGGCCGGAATTTGCACGTCCAGATACTGGGGATCTGCTGCAATACCGTCCACTGGGCCGGTTTTGCCCCAGAACTCACCCACGATAACACGTACAGTAGTGCCGTCATCGTCGACGACCTCGGGGATCTCTTTGGCCTGAACATCCTGATAGCGCGGAGCGGTCATTTTCTGATCCGAGGGCAGGTTGCCCCAGAGCTGAAACCCGTGCATCTGGCCCGAAGCATTGCCGTGCGGCATTTCCTGATGCAATATGCCCGACCCCGCCGTCATCCATTGCACATCACCCGCGCCGAGCGTCCCGCTGTTGCCCAGCGAATCCGAATGCTCGACTGTGCCAGACAGCACATAGGTGATCGTCTCGATCCCGCGATGAGGATGCCAGGGAAAGCCGGCCTGATAGTCCTGCGGGCGCTCATTGCGAAAGTCGTCGAACAACAGAAACGGGTCCAATTCGGACGGGTCCTCAAACCCGAAGGCGCGATGCAGCTTGACGCCCGCACCTTCCATCGTCGGTACGGCCTTGCGTGTTTCCAATGTGGGTCTGAGGGACATGACAACCTCCTTCATTTGTTCGCAGGATGTATGCCCATCCGGGGACTGGTCAATTTGCGCAGGAGCACCATGAATGTGCGCAAATGTAGGGCAGGGGAGGGCCTGTTTATTTCTACGCAAAGCGGATACACGAGACAGCAGACAGACAGGAGGCAGTCATGCAGGACGAAGTGCTAGCAACGATCGAGGCATCATCCCCAAGACGGGTGGCCGGTGTTGCTATGCTGGGCAGCGTAGGTGTTTTGGTGATTTACGTGGCGCTGGCTTCTCCGCCCGAACTCGTCTGGCAGGTGTTTTTGTTGGCGGTTGGCGCGTCGTCCTTGTGGTTGGCCTATCGCGTCTGGATTGCCACTCAGGACAGGATCGAGCTGACTGCATCAGAGCTGCGCACCGGATCGGGGCAGGTGATTGCGCGGGTAGATGAGATTGAAGCCGTGGATCGAGGTGTTTTCGCGTTCAAACCATCCAATGGCTTTCTGGTGCGAACGCGCGAAAAGGCCGGTAACGTCTGGGCGCCTGGCCTGTGGTGGCGGCTAGGCCGCCGGGTTGGCGTCGGCGGCATGACAGCATCCGCCGAGGCCAAGTTCATGTCCGAGATACTCTCGGCTATGGTGTTACAGCGTTGACGGCTCCACGGTGGTGTTATCTTCCGGAGTACTGTCGTCATGTCCGCTATCAACAGTGCCGTCGTCCACGTTGTTGGCGTCCTTGCAAGAGTCTGGCCCTTGGATGAAGGTGTATCCGCGGGGTTGCGTGAAGATGAATTTGTCGATGAAGAACTCGTTGCTACCGAATCCGATTTTGAACGGACGCACGTAGTGATGCCGTGTCTCGACCAAGATCATCGTGGCGTTATCTGCCATTATTGGAATGCGATCCGAGACTTGATCAACTGTTTCGTTGGACCACCGTGTCAACCCTTCACCGCGTGTGCAGGACCATTCGACAAAGTGACGATCATCTGTGTCTGTGCTTTCATCGCCAGTGTCCCATCGTACGAAAGAGATCCGCAACGACAATCCGTTGCCTTCACTGATCATGTATCTTTGTAGATCATACATGGATGTGATGTACTGGTCCGTTACCGTGTCTTTCTCTCGGGAAAGAATATCAGCGACAGCGTAGGCCGCTTTCAGGTTGCTAGCACCCTGACGGTATCCGTCGAAATAGGTATACGCCGTCCAGACCGACCAGAACAGTAGGGGAAACGTCATAATGGCTTCGATGCTAACGACACCATCTTCTCTCTTTAGAAAGCGTGATGTCACACCGGCCAAGTGTTTTTGAATGAAAGATTTAAGGTTCATGTACAAACACCGTCGTTGCATGAAGTTCGTATTGTCCGTCGGGATCTTGCCGAGCAAGCCGACCAAGCGTTGTACCGAAGAACAAAGGAGTGATTTCTACGCACGCGCGTATGATCATTAGTTCGTTGGCCGTTCCGGGTGTAAAAATCTGATCGTCTTTGCCTCGAATCTCTTCCGGCGTATCAACGCAAAATGGCCGATCAAAGTTGCCAGTAAGAACTGCACTGCTGTCGAAATGATTGACCCTTGTCATCTCGACAGCCAGATTTTGCTGACAATCCGGAATGGCGCCGGCCTCTTCGCAGATGATCCGCTTTAACAGGTCGTGCGTCCAGGCTGTTTCGCCTTCATAAAGATCAATTCGATTCATGCGGACATCCTGGATCGTCGCATCTAGGGCGCGCTCTAGGTTGGCATGGTTCCACGCCACAATCCCGATCTCGATACCGGAATAGGTGGTTATCATGAAGATCGGAAACCACATCACAAATTCGATTGTGGCCATTCCCTTTTCTTCGCGGCGAAACCTTCGCAGCACTTTTTTCAGATGTCGGATCATTGGGTCAGCCTCAGATTCTGGATGCTCGCCGCGATATCGTCGAAGACTTCGCCAATCTCGGATCCTGTTGGTGCGAAATATGCGTTTTCATCCGATTTGCAGTACCACAGGAGGTTTCGACCATTGGTGGTGGCCTCGTAGGCGACCGAGAAGATCAGGATGTTTCTTGCGCCGGATTTCGCATAATCGCACATCGCTTCGACCTGATCGTCTTTTCTGGAACGGTTTTCTGTCTCGGTCGCCGCATAATACCAGTTGTATGCATCGCTCGAACCGACGGAATCATATAGCAACTGATAGATTTCGTACCGCGAGGTACGCTCCCACAAGGCGGGCCATGTCAGAGACAGGGCGCTCCCATCTTCATCGAGCTGGCGAACTTCGCCCCTGTCAAGGTTGTCGCAATAGCCGCTGCTGTAGTAATTTCCTCTGCAAAGGTAGACATTGAAAGTGTCGTTTCCGTACGCGTGGTCCTGAAACTCGTCGCGCACCCAGTATCTGCCGCGACTGCTGTCCCAGTATGCCCTGTCCACACCCAGCCACGCATATCTGAAGCTATCGTCGTCTTCGTCATAGTGGTTCACATTGACGGAATAGACTTCTTCGTCTCCATTCCACCAAATACCCGATTGACCATCATTGTATGGCGGTTTCACCCATGTGCGAGAAGTGTTCTCGCCATCGGTCATCAGAACGATAACTTTCATGGTGTCACTACCGACGCTGTCGGCGGGGCGACCTGCAAAATCTGCCGGTATCTGGCCGTTTGCGATCATGTTGGTGACAACGGGGCGGAAGTTTTCGTCCAACAGCGTCAGTGCCCATTTCATGCCGACATTTATCGACGTGTTGTCGCGCGCATAAAACGAGTCAATGTAAGTGTGCAGGTTCGTTTCGTTGTTCTGGTGAACAACAAGCTGACGGCTGGCCTCAGAACGGCACCGTTCGTCGATGCGCGGTGAACTGAACCCACCTGACGGGCGCTGATCCCCGCCGTAGCGAGAATAGTACAACGATTGATTGTAGGTCTTTGAAAGATCGAATGTCCCTGCTGCCAGATCTGAGGTTTCAAAGTCGATACAGTTGGCGAATCTGTTGGAGCCAGCGGTCGTAAGCTGGTTCATGACGGCAGAAGGGACACCCACCTGCGTTGCGTAAGGAATGATCGAGATCGAGAGTTTGTCAGAACTCGTGTTCTCATACATTTTGGTGACAAAGCTCTTGGCCGCACCTTTCAGGTTGGTCAGGCGCGACCCTCTCATGGAGCCTGAAACATCCAGAACCATAGCGATTTCGACGTTGCCGATGGACTCTTCTGCGACGCTGACGACGTTCACGTCAATCGAGTCGACGTCCCACCATTGCATGAAATGCATACCGACCGGCATCGTTGCTCTCGCTTCGACGCGGCGCTGTCCGACGATCAACTTGTTGCCGTCATCATCGCAAGACCTCGGGGTGACTATGACTTCGCCATCCAGAAACTGGTCCAAATTTTCTTTGACCAAGTAGTCCTGTACAACGTCTTTTGGGCAAAGGTTCTGTTGGAGGTCTGCAGCGGCCAAAACGGCGCGGTCCAACGAATACTGAAGGCGCGCTCTTTCATGGTCATAGCGCATCATGTCGACGGCAAATCCACCCACAGTGAAGATGACAAGGATTAGGCCCAGCGACAGGATGGTCATGGTCCCGCGCTCCGAGCGCAAGAACGGCGCAGCGCCCTTGTCGGAGCAGCTGGATTGCTCAGTTCGTTTGGATTCAGAATTCCTAAACACTTTTTTCATATCTAGTCCCTGCAGGTAATCCGGCGCACGGAAGGCGGGTCATATCAACTTTAAGAATTTAGTCGGCGAACGTGGCGAGATTTGGGCGACTTTGCCACTATGCTGCTGGGATTGAACGGCAAACTGCCGCATTTAACGGGGTGGTGAGGGTTTTGTTTCTGTTGTGTTGACAATTAGCGCCGCGAAAATTTCCGAGGCGACTCAGTAAGGGGTTGTTGTCGCCCGTTCATGAAGTGATGAATTTTTCATCATAAAAGATTGCAGCTTTGCGCCAGTGGTGCGACAAAACGCCATAACGTTCGTCATTCACCGGTACGGAGGGATTAATGACCAGCACCAAGGAACCGAGCTTTCGCGAAAGTGTGGATCTTATGTTCAACAGGGCGGCATCCCTGATGGATCTGCCGCCCGGTCTTGAGCAGAAAATCCGGGTCTGCAATGCCACCTACACGGTTCGTTTCGGGGTGCGTCTGCGCGGTGAGATTCACACCTTCACCGGCTACCGTTCCGTACATTCCGAGCATATGGAACCGGTCAAGGGCGGTATCCGTTATGCCTTGGCAGTGAACCAGGACGAGGTTGAGGCGCTTGCGGCTCTGATGACCTACAAATGCGCCTTGGTTGAGACGCCGTTTGGCGGCTCGAAAGGCGGGCTGTGTATTGATCCGCGCAAATACGAAGAACATGAGATGGAGCAGATCACCCGGCGCTTCGCCTATGAGCTGGCCAAACGCGATCTGATCAACCCATCACAAAACGTTCCGGCCCCTGACATGGGTACGGGTGAGCGTGAGATGGCCTGGATGGCTGATCAATACGCACGGATGAACACCACCGACATCAACGCACGCGCTTGTGTGACGGGCAAACCGTTGAACGCAGGCGGCATCGCGGGTCGGGTCGAGGCAACGGGGCGCGGTATCCAATATGCGCTGCGCGAGTTCTTCCGTCACCCTGAGGACATCGCCAAGGCCGGTTTGTCCGGCAAGTTGGACGGCAAGCGAGTCGTTGTGCAGGGATTGGGTAACGTGGGCTACCACGCGGCCAAGTTCCTTGCTGAGGAAGATGGATCGCGCATTATAGGGATCATCGAATGGGACGGTGCGCTTTATAACCCGGACGGTATCGACGTTGAGGCGGTGCGCAACTGGATCGTCAAACATGGTGGCGTAAAGGATTTCCCGGATGCGACTCATTCAACCGATGGTGCCTCGGTGCTTGAGGCCGATTGCGACATCCTGATCCCGGCGGCTCTGGAAGGCGTCATCAATCTGGACAATGCAGACAGGATCAAGGCTCCGCTGATCATTGAGGCCGCGAATGGTCCGGTGACCGCGGGTGCAGATGAAATTCTGCGCAAGAAGGGCACCGTCATCATTCCTGACATGTATGCCAATGCGGGCGGTGTGACGGTCTCGTATTTCGAATGGGTGAAGAACCTCAGCCACATTCGATTTGGTCGCATGCAGCGCCGTCAAGAAGAGGCACGGCATGAGCTGATCGTCAGCGAGCTTGAACGGTTGGATCGCTATTTGGGCGATGCCTGGTCAATGTCGCCTGACTTCAAGGCCAAATACCTCAAGGGTGCGGATGAGCTGGAGCTGGTTCGCTCAGGCCTCGATGACACGATGCGGATTGCCTACCAGTCCATGCGAGACGTCTGGCACAGCCGCGACGATGTCGAGGATCTGCGCACAGCCGCCTACATCGTTGCGATCGATCGCGTGGCTAAAAGTTACCGGGCCAAAGGCCTTTGACATCCGGCGCGCGGGGTGGCTTTTCTGCCCCGTGCGCAAACTGAATTCTGCTCGTCGATTGCGAAAACGGCGCTGGCAGGTAAGCTGCGGCCAGACAAACGAATCCGGGAGACCTCAATGTTGCGTATCGCCATCGCTGCAGCCTTGCTTGCAACGCCTCTGGCCGCCGCCGAAACCAAGGAACAAAGCTGCCAGTATCAGGCCGATGTGGTGGCCGCGATCCAGAAAGCGCGTCTGGACAAGGTGAAAGAGCGCGATGTTGTGCAGGCGGTGGCTGAAACCAGCCCCACATGGCCCGAGAACTATAACGCAGCGATCCCGTTGATCACGCCCTGGGTCTATGAGCAAAAGATGCGCGACGTGCGCAAAAAGGATCTTGGTGCGGCATGGCTCGAGCTATGTTTGCAGCAATAATCCACGACTCAGCAATTTCCCTGTGGACAACCGCGCGTCATCCCCTTGGCGCGCGTTTTCATTTCTGGCAGGTTTGAGCCATGTCATTGCCCCCCGGATTTCTCGATGAGCTGCGCACCCGGCTGAGCCTGTCTCAGGTTGTTGGGCGTAAAGTCATGTGGGATCAGCGAAAATCCAATCAGGGCAAGGGGGACATGTGGGCGCCGTGCCCGTTTCACCATGAAAAAACGGCTTCTTTTCATGTAGATGACCAAAAGGGATTCTACTACTGCTTTGGCTGTCACGCCAAAGGTGACGCGATCACCTTCGTGAAAGAGACCGAGAACGTCTCGTTCATTGAAGCCGTTGAAATTCTGGCGCGCGAAGCTGGCATGCCGATGCCTGCGCGCGACCCGAAAGCACAGGAAAAACAGGACCGTCGATCGCAACTGGCCGAGGTTATGGAGCAGGCGGTTCAGTTCTTTCGCCTGCAACTCAAGACCGGGGCGGGCAGTGCGGCGCGTGACTATCTTGCCCGTCGGGGTTTGGACGCCAAGGCGTTGGAGCGATGGGAGATCGGTTTTGCCCCGGACGGCTGGCAGGCGCTGTGGGACCATCTGACCGGCAAGAACGTAGCCGAAGATCTGATCCTCGGGGCGGGTCTGGCTAAGCCGTCGAACAAGGGCAAGAAACCATATGACACGTTCCGCAACCGGATCATGTTCCCGATCCGTGATCCGCGCGGTCGGTGTATTGCATTCGGCGGTCGGGCGATGGACCCGAATGATAATGCCAAGTATCTGAACTCACCCGAGACCGAGTTGTTCGACAAGGGCCGCAGCCTTTATAACCACGGGCCTGCGCGGCAGGCGACCGGGAAGGGGCAGCCGCTGATCGTGGCCGAGGGTTACATGGACGTCATCGCGCTGGCCGAGGCCGGGTTCGGCGCGTCGGTCGCCCCTTTGGGCACGGCGATAACCGAAAATCAGTTACAGCTGCTCTGGCGGATTTCGAACGAGCCGATCATCGCGCTGGACGGCGACACCGCGGGCCTGCGCGCGGCGATGCGGGCCGTTGATCTGGCCTTGCCGCTACTTGAGGCCGGAAAGTCCCTGCGCTTTGCGCTGATGCCCGAAGGAAAAGACCCGGATGATCTGCTACGGGCCGACGGTGCAGGGGCGGTTCAGGCCGTGCTGGACGGGGCCATCCCGATGGTGAAGCTGCTGTGGCAGCGCGAGACTGAGGGCAAGGTCTTTGACAGCCCCGAACGCAAAGCCGCACTCGACAAGGTTCTGCGGGACAAGATCAAGCTGATCCGTGACCCCTCGATCCGGTCCCACTACGGGCAAGAGATCAAAGATCTGCGCTGGCAATTGTTTCGGCCGCAGAGACAGTCACAAAACCGTGCGTGGCAACCAAAAGGGAAGTGGCAGCCGCAGAAACAGCCTGCGACCGCGGGCGCGCGGGCCTCGTTCCTGGCGTCCTCGGACAATGCGGACATCCATCTGCGCGAAGCCGCGATTCTGGCCATTGCGATTCTGAACCCTCAGGTCGTGGTGCAATTTGAGGCGCAGCTGGAAGAGATGGATTGTCACGACCCTGATCATGCGGCCTTGCGTCATGCCATTCTGCGCCATGCGATTGATGATCCTGAAAACCTTCGGGACCACATCGTTGAAACTTTGGGGGCCGAACCCCTTGAAAACCTGCTGAGCCTTCGCCATGTCGCAGTCATCCCCTGTGTGTTCAAACCAGGCGACGTTGAAAAGGCCGAGATGACACTGGCCGAGGAACTCGCGAAAATCAAAGCGCTCCGGGGTTTGGATGCTGAGATTGCCGAAGCCGCAGAGGAACTGTCTGATCTGGCCGATGAGGCGTTGACATATCGGCTGGCGCAAGCCGCCGAAGAGCGTAACCGCACAAGCCGCAGTCAGAATGAGGACAGGGCCGTTTTCGACATTGCCGACAATGGCGCGCGAATCAATCGCGACGAAAAGGATGCGTTCAAGGCAATCATGTCCGGGATCAATTTCGAACGGAAACGTCGCTGAAGTGATGTTTTCGTAAAGCACTGGAAAAGAAAAACAGGTAAACGGGTGGCCGAATCAGTTTCACGCGCTAATGATTCGGATCAAACGAATCACCCATCCCTGCAGGAGCATTGAATGGCCGCCAAAGACACGTCAGAAGATCGCAAGTCAGACGAGCAGGAACAGGAAATCTCGCTGGACATGAGCCAGGCCCAGGTCAAGAAGATGATCGCCGAGGCCCGCGAGAAAGGTTACATCACTTACGACCAGCTCAATCAGGTTCTGCCGCCTGATCAGGTCAGCTCGGAACAGATCGAAGACGTTATGTCGATGCTGTCCGAAATGGGCATCAACATCATCGAAGATGAAGAGGCCGAGGAAGAAGAAAACAAAGGCTCCACCGAACTGACCACCACGGACAACAACCGTGAGGTGGCTCTGGCCGGTGCCGCAACCGAAAAGCTGGACCGTACCGACGACCCCGTACGCATGTATCTGCGTGAGATGGGTTCGGTCGAACTGCTGAGCCGCGAGGGCGAGATCGCCATCGCCAAGCGGATCGAAGCGGGCCGGAACACTATGATTGCGGGTCTGTGCGAAAGCCCTCTGACCTTCCAGGCGATCACCATCTGGCATGACGAACTTCTGTCTGAAGACATTCTTCTGCGCGACGTCATTGATCTGGAAACCACCTTTGGCAACCAGATGGACGAAGATGGTGACGTGCAAGAGCCGGTCGTCGATACCTCGGCCGTGCAATCGGCCAAACCCGCCAAAGACACCGGCCCCGAGTTGGATGCCGATGGCAACCCGCTGAGCAATGACGATGATGATGACGAGGACGATCAGGCCAACATGTCGCTGGCCGCGATGGAAGCCGCCCTCAAGGATCAGGTTCTAACCACGCTTGAACGGATCTCGACCGATTTCTCGATGCTGTCCGAGATGCAGGACAGCCGGATTTCGGCCACTTTGAACGAAGATGGCTCGTTCAGTGAAAAAGACGAAGAGACCTATCAGAAGCTGCGCGCTGAGATTGTTGAACTGGTGAACGGTCTTCACCTGCACAACAACCGGATTGAGGCGCTGATCGACCAGCTCTATGGCATCAACCGCCGCGTCATGTCTCTGGACAGCTCGATGGTGAAACTGGCCGACCAAGCCCGGATCAACCGTCGGGAGTTCATTGACGCCTATCGCGGGCGTGAACTGGACCCGAACTGGCTGACCGATATGGCTGAAAAGCCAGGCCGGGGCTGGCAGATGTTCATTGAACGCTCGACCGACAAGGTTGAGGAACTGCGCAGTGATATGGCTCAGGTCGGTCAATATGTCGGTCTGGATATCAGCGAATTCCGTCGCATCGTGCAACAGGTTCAGAAGGGCGAGAAAGAAGCCCGTCAGGCCAAAAAGGAAATGGTCGAAGCCAACTTGCGTCTGGTAATCTCGATCGCCAAAAAGTACACGAACCGTGGCCTTCAATTCCTTGATCTTATTCAAGAAGGTAACATCGGTCTGATGAAGGCGGTGGACAAGTTCGAATACCGCCGCGGCTATAAGTTCTCGACCTATGCGACATGGTGGATCCGTCAGGCGATCACACGCTCGATCGCGGATCAGGCGCGGACGATCCGTATTCCGGTCCACATGATCGAAACGATCAACAAGCTTGTCCGGACCGGTCGTCAGATGCTGCACGAAATCGGTCGTGAACCGACGCCGGAAGAACTGGCCGAAAAACTGCAGATGCCGCTTGAGAAAGTGCGCAAGGTGATGAAGATCGCCAAGGAGCCGATCAGCCTTGAGACGCCAATCGGCGACGAGGAAGACAGCCAGCTGGGTGATTTCATTGAGGACAAGAATGCAGTGCTGCCGCTGGACAGCGCCATTCAGGAAAACCTCAAGGAAACTACGACCCGGGTTCTGGCCTCTCTAACCCCGCGTGAGGAGCGGGTTCTGCGGATGCGTTTCGGCATCGGCATGAACACCGACCACACTCTGGAAGAGGTTGGTCAGCAGTTCAGCGTGACCCGCGAACGTATCCGTCAGATCGAGGCGAAAGCCCTGCGGAAGCTGAAGCATCCAAGCAGATCGCGGAAACTGCGGTCCTTCCTGGATCAGTAAGATCAAAGGCGCCCCGAACAGAGGCGCCTTTTTTCGTTTCACCGTTCACATTGGCAGATTTGTCAAACACATTGGCGCGACTTCACATGTGTTGTGGCGTGTCCGTTTCTATATCCGTATGGTCCACTCATGGGGCGGGCCGGGGCGAGGCGGCTAAGCTGATGACCCCCGGCTTCCAAGCGTCAGTGGATGTTTGACCCGCGTTTTGAAGGCGCTCGGCGGTTGACCTGTCCAACGCTTGAACGCTGTGGAAAACGCGGATTGATCGGCGTATCCCAGAGAATAAGCGATCTCGGACAAGTTCATTCCATTTGTGATGAAGGTCTGGGCCAGATCGCAGCGCAAATCCTCGGTGATGTCGCGGTAGCTGGTGCCTTCGCTTTGCAACCGGCGGGCAAAGGTACGGGCGCTCATGCCGAGTTTTGCTGCGACTTCATCCGCGCCTAGGATTCTCCCAGGCAGTGAGCGGGTGATCAACCCTTCGACCTTGGCGCGGGTCAATTGCTTCGGCACGCGACGCTCGGCCAGAACGCGTTCCCCGTATTCTAGTAGATGGGCGCGCAGGCTGGGGTCGTAGGTCGGGACGGGCAGGTTCAGCGAGGACGGGGACAGGACGATCTCAAGGCTTTCAGACCCGAAGACAACCGGAAAACCCGCCAGTTGCTGGAAGGCATGGGTATGATCCCCAACCTCATGCTGAAAACGGATTTCAATAGGGTGGAAATCGGTTTGTGTCAGGTTGCGCATTCGGGCGACGGCGGCAAACATCAAGAACTCAGTTCGGCGGTGATAGCGAGCAAAGCTGGCGTCTTTCCAACGGGCCTCTAACGCGGCGAAATTCCCCGAAACCCGCAGGCTGAAGGCGATAGCAGGGTCGATCATGTCGTGAAAATGAGACGTGTTTTCAATCACCTGCTCCAGGTCTCGTGAGTATTTGCTGATGTAGGCCGTCAAGGTCGATGAGGACGTGACGCCAAGCCCGACACTTGCCGCAAAAGTGATATCGTTCAGAGCATCGCAGGCATAGCGGACAAACAGCGCTTCTTTGTGAGCGCAAAAAGAGGTCGCATCCTCCGGCAGATCCCGCGGGCCAAGTCCGCTACGATCCAGCACCTCCAAGGTGTTCCGTTTTTCCAATCGCGCGTCGAGCGCCTCGCGCAGAAAGTGAAGGCGGTCAATATCCACATTCATCGCAGCGAAGCCTTCCTTTCTCCGGACCGGGGCCGTTCCAGCATACTGCTTTTCTGTCAGAAATTCGAATGGATTTGGCAGCTGGCCACAAGCCTGGTCAATCTTTCCTGCCTATATCCTTTTCGTTGCCGGGTCAGTACCTTGTTGGGGATGAGGTCAGAGCCACCGCCGGTCCTACCAACCGGTCACCGGGTTCCCCGGCACACTTCTCCTTCTTGTCGCATTGTCCACCTGGTGGCCCTATGCCACGCTGTTTGTGCAAGCTTGGGTAGGTATCAGCGCCATGGCAGAGACTGACACAACCGATCTTTTCGACGGACTCAACCTGATCGTCTTTGACGGAGAATGCGTTCTGTGCTCAGGCTTTTTCCGGTTCATGCTGAAGCGCGACAAAACCCGCCGCTTTGAATTTGCAACAGCGCAGTCTCCGCTCGGTCAAAGGATGTACAAGGCGCTGAGTCTGCCCGTTACGGATTTTGAAACCAACCTCGTGATCGTAGATGGTAAGGTTTTTCAAAGGCTTGATGCCTTTGCGGCGGCTGTTCGCGCGCTGCCGGGAGTGTGGCCTTTTCTATCGCTGGTGCGGTTTCTGCCGAGCGGTGTGAAAGACCTGCTGTATTTCTCGATCGCTCGAAATCGGTATGCTCTGTTCGGTCGGTACGATACCTGTATGATGCCGGATGCTGCTCTCCTTGAGCGTTTTGCCGAGCAAGGGTTTGACGCGTGACGGATCCGTTTCTTCAGGCTTTGGCGGACCCAAGTGTTCTGCCCCAATCCGTGCGAGACCTGCATCACAGCCCGGGTGAATATGTCGGCGAATGCGATATCGAACGTGGTCGGGGCATTCTCGTTCAACTCGCGCTTAAATTGGGGCGGTTTCCACCTGCGGGCCGACATGTGCCCGTTCGGCTGGTGACCCAAAAAAAGGATGAAGACCACAATTGGCTGCGAGACTTTGGGGGGCACAAAACGACGTCAGAGCTGAGGTTTGACGCAAATACGGGCGATGTTCTTGAGCGTTTCGGGCCTCTTTCGGTCTGGCTAAGGCCGGTTGCGTCGAAACGAGGGCTGGTGGTTCATATCCATCGCCTGACGGTTTTCGGCGTGCCGCTCCCTCAGTTTTTGCTGCCGCAATCGTCAACGAGTGAATGGCAGGATGATTTGGGGCGCTTTCGATTTGACGTAGCGGCTTCGATGCCGGGATTGGGCCTGCTGATCCGCTACCACGGCTGGCTCACGCCGCTTCACGTTAAGGCGCAAGTTGGTTGAAATGATTGTGAGACCTGCTTTCCGCGGGCGCGATGACCTCTAAACTAAGGGGAGCAGCAAGTGAGGAAAGAGTATTATGAAACAGTTACAACATTGCGCCGCTTTAGCGGTGTTTGCCCTGAGTGTTCCGGTAACGGCGGAAGCGGCGCGTTTGGGTTTTCAAGCCAATGCAATCAATAGCACTGACTTCGAAGTCATTCCCCGCACAAGGGATGACACAGACGGGTATTGGTGCGAGGCGGCAGATTTCGCGCGCCGCAGTCTCGGGGCAGGTTGGCAGGACCCCATCTATGTGTTGCGCGGCTATGGACCTAGTGTAACAACTGGGCGTGTAACAGCGGTTCAGTTTTCGCTGAAACCGCCTCCGGCTGATGCTCCGGCACAAACCGGTGGCGTACAGGGCCCCTTCGTTGTCGGCTCCAGCATATCCGTGCAGGGCGCAAATGCGCGGTGTGGTCGCCGGCAGATTTTCTAACAACTAAAGCAAAGGCCAAAACGCAATGCAGACGGAATTCGCGCTCCAGACCATTGGACCCGGCTTGTACGAATTCACGTCCCAGATTGCAGAATGGCTTAGTTCCCTTGAACGGGATGGTGTCCTGACGTTGTTCGTCAGGCACACCTCCTGTTCTTTACTGGTGCAAGAGAACGCAGACCCCGAGGTGCAGACGGATTTGCATGCGTTTTTTGAGCGTCTTGTGCCTCCGTCTGATCATCCCTCGATGTCTTACCTGCGCCATACCTATGAAGGGCCGGATGACATGCCTGCCCATATCAAGGCGGCGATGATGCCGGTTTCCCTGTCCATTCCTGTCCGTCAGGGTCAGATGGTTTTGGGAACTTGGCAGGGGATTTACCTGTTTGAACACCGCCGCGTCCCGCATCGTCGGCTGGTCGTGGCACATCTGTCGTGACCCTTTATTTTGGGGTACAAAATTCCGACTACCCAAATCCTAGCGGCTGCCCTATAGTTGTGGATAAGTAAGCCAAAGTGCTTACAAAAGAGGCCAGCTAGGGACGAGGAGACGGCGGATGCGCTGCCCGTTTTGCGGAAATATCGACACTCAGGTGAAAGATTCACGCCCGGCAGAGGATCACGTTGCGATACGCCGACGTCGCTTTTGCCCGGCCTGCGGAGGGCGTTTTACGACCTATGAACGGGTCCAGCTGCGCGATCTGGTGGTGATCAAAACCAACGGAAAACGCGAAGATTTTGACCGCGACAAGCTGGAACGTTCGATCCGTATCTCGATGCAGAAACGCCCGGTTGATCCTGAACGGATTGATCAGATGATCTCGGGCATTGTGCGGCGTCTGGAAAGCATGGGCGACACCGATATTCCGTCCAACAGAATTGGTGAGATCGTCATGGAAGCTCTGGCGCGGATCGATACCGTCGCCTATGTTCGCTTTGCGAGTGTGTACAAGAATTTCCAGGCGGCCGATGATTTCGAGGAGTTTGTCCACGAACTGCGCCCGCCGCAGCCTTCGACGGACGAGTGAGCGAAACAGATAAGCGATTTATGGCGCTGGCTTTGTCTTTGGGTCGGCGCGGTCAAGGGGCGTGCTGGCCCAACCCGGCCGTCGGGTGCGTGATCGTGCGCGACGGCAGGATAGTTGGGCGAGGGTGGACTCAACCCGGCGGACGTCCCCACGCGGAGCCTGAGGCTTTGGCGCAAGCGGGTGCGCAGGCGAAAGGGGCCACGGCCTATGTTTCGCTGGAACCCTGCGCCCACTACGGCAAGACACCGCCCTGTGCCGAGGCGTTGATCTCGGCTGGTGTGGCCCGCGTTGTTGCAGCGATTGAAGATAGCGATCCTCGCGTTTCCGGGCAGGGCTTTGCCATGCTGCGCGAGGCCGGGATCGAGGTTGAAACTGGTGTGCTGGCGCAAGAGGCCGAGCGTGATCTGGCCGGGTTCTTTCTGAAAACCGAACAGGGCCGTCCGTTTGTGACATTGAAACTGGCCAATAGCTTTGACGGGCGGATTGCCACGTCCACCGGACATAGCCAGTGGATCACCGGACCAACCGCGCGACGCGAGGTGCACGCGATGCGCGCCCGTCACGATGCTGTCATGGTTGGCGCTGGCACGGCGCGCGCGGATGACCCCTCGCTTACGGTTCGAGATCTGGGGATCGAGCGTCAGCCCGTACGCGTTGTCGTCTCGCGTCATTTGGATTTACCCTTAATGGGTCAACTGGCGCGCACGGCCTCAAAAACGCCCGTCTGGCTCTGTCATGGCCCGCATCCCGACGCCGAGCGCGCCCGCACGTGGGAGGGGTTGGGCGCGCGGTTGTTGCCCTGTGCGTTGCACGACCATCAGGTTGATGCGCGCGACCTGCTGCAGCAGCTGGGCCAGGAAGGTCTGACAAGTGTCTTCTGCGAAGGCGGTTCGGCTTTGGCGGCGTCGTTGCTGGCGCAAGATCTGGTCGATGAGCTTGTGGGTTTCACTGCTGGTTTGACCATCGGCGCCGAGGGCCTTTCAGCGATTGGCGCACTAGGGTTGGAAAAACTGGACAGCGCCCCTCGGTTCGAGTTGATCGAGGCGCGCCCGGTCGGTGGTGACGTATTACACCGTTGGGCCCGAACGACGCACTAGCGTCGCCAGAGATGGGCGTGGGTTGAAAAAGCGCCCTGTAGCTTTGACAAGGCGCGGTTCAGCGCCCCGCGTTTGGGGGGCTGACCGTGGGCCAGCCGTTCAATGGCGACCTCGACAGGACAGGGCGCGCCGGTCACCGGGTCCAGATAGCGGGGATAGTCAATCAGGCTGGCATACACCAAACCCAGCAGGGATGGGCGTGCGCCGCGACGGGCCGGAACACTTCCAAGATCCGTGGTCAGGCCCCAACCGGCATAGAAGGGCGCGCCAAAACTGGTCACCGGAATGCCGCGCAATAGCGCCTCGAACCCCAGAAGCGAGGTCATGGTCCAGACCTCTTGCACCTCGGACAGCAAGGTTGACGGGTCGGTCTCAGTCGCGATCACATCCGCCAGCCCTTCAGAGTCGATCTGGCCCGAGCGCAGGCCAGCCTCGACATCCGGATGGGGTTTGTAGATCACAACGGCATCGGGATTAGCGGCCCGAACTTCGCGCAGAAGGTCCAGATTGGTGCGGATGGTGCTGGTGCCCAACAGGATAGACGCGTCATCCTCGACCTGCCCCGGCACCAGAATACGGTGACCTTTGGGTAGAGCTGGCGCAGCGCCGCCGGTGTTGTATTTGCTCAACCCCTCGGACACAAGGGCCGAGATCACCCGCTCGGCCCGGTATTCTTGATCCGGACGCAGGATCTCGCGCTTGGATATCCACTCTTCCAATCGGCTGGTTTGGGTCGGGTCATAGTAGATCCCCAGATCATCCGTGACCAGCGAAAGGGGCGGCACAAGATCGGCCCCCAATCCGCGTGATCGGAGAAAGCCGTCCTCGATACGGATGACACCCTCCGCCTCGCGGGATTGATTGGCCCAGACCATATGGGGGCGGTTGGATGGGGCTGGTGGCGACGGCAAAAACCGTATCTTCTGGTGCTGGCCAAACATGGCTTGCAGGTGCTTGCGCTTCCACATCCGCATTCCCGACGCTGTCCATCCCAAACGATCTTGCCGCCACGCACGGGTCTGTGCCTCAAGCGTATCCAGCACGACCTCTAGCTCACACAATTGGTCCCGATAGGGATCATACCAAACGGGGTAGAGCATCATGGCTGCAGCAAAGAGCTGCGCGCGCGTCAGATTGCGTTGTCTGCGTTGAACGGGGTTTTCATCCTGCGTCAAACCCCATCCGGCATAGAATGGCTGCCCGAAGACGCGGGGTTTGTGACCGGCGAGAATGGCCTCGAACCCCATTTGTGACGAGAGCGTATAGACACTGACCGCGCCGTCCAACAGCGGCCAAGGGCTGATGTTATCCGCAACGAAGGAAACGCGTTCCGAGAGGTTCTGTTCCGTGTAGTGCCCGGTGCGGTGACCAGCCAGTGTTTCGGGATGGGTCTTGATCAGAACCGGCATCCCGGGATTTTCTTCTTGTGCGATCACCAGCATCTCAAGAAACCGGGCACGGTCCCCTCGGCTGGCCGTGACCGAGGCATCGCCGACCGTCTGATCAATCACCAGCACGTAACCGGGGTCGGGGATCAGCGCGTCGGGGTCGAAGGCGGAATATTTGCTGAGGTTTAATTCCTTCAAGCGCTCAATCGCGCCACGCGCCCGGTTCAGAAGCACTGTGTCGTCCAGCGGATGTGTCGCCAGAAGCGTTTCCAGATCTGACGGTTGTGCCGGGTCAAAGTGCAGGCCCGAGCGATCCAGAAGCAGACCCAAAGGCGGCTCGCCCTCGCGGCCGGGCTTGAGGGATCGTAGAAAGGCATCCTCGACCCGCAGCAAAGGGGTACCCCGGTCCTGAGCGACGCGCCGCCCGCGATGGGCCGTGGGACTGTTGCCCCAGATGGCAACAGTGTCCTCGGGTCGGGGCAGACCCAGCCGGATGTCATATCCCGAAAGGGAGAGAATGCACCGGACGCGCCTGTTAGTCAGAAATCCGCCATTGTAGACAAATGCCCGGGACCGCGCCGCGCCAATTGCGGTGGGGTCTCCATGGGTCATGGTTTAGTTGCCGGTCAGGGTGGCTACGTTCGCGACCGGCGTCAGGCCCCCGGCGATCAGAGAAATCGACTTGGTCCACTGCGCGTACGGTGCCTCAGTCACGTAGATTGTGTCATCGTCGCGGATCACGAAATCACGCGCGATGAACAAGCCATTGGGCGCGGTCAGGTTCAGCAGATAGATCATTCGCTGATCGCCCTGCAGATCGGAACGGCGCATCACCTGACGCGCGATGTCCTGACGTTCCCGGCGCAGGATAAAAATACCAGTCGGATCGGATGAGATGGATACCAGGCCGCCAACCTGTGCCAGTGCCTCAAGCGCGGACAGGTCCTGACTGTCGAAGGCGACGCGCGATTGTCCTCCGGTTGCGCCGAGCGCAATATAGGAACGGCTGTCTCCCTCGACCAGAATGCGGTCACCGCCGCGCAGCGCGACATCCAGTTTGGGATTGCGGAACAGGTCATTGTACCAGACTGTCCCACGTTGGTCTCCACGGATCAGCGTGACCAGCGCAATATCGGACTCAACCGAAACCCCCCCGGCCTGCGACAGCATGCCGAGCAGGGTACGGGTGGGGCGTTCTATCGGGTAAATTCCCGGGGCGCCGATAGTACCGCTTAGCGAAACAGTAGAGCCGTCACCGGCCAAGCGTCGTACTTCGACCTGAGGGTCGGGGGTTTGTTCCTTCAACTCGTCCGTGATCAACCCGCGGAGCTCTTCCGGAGTGTTGCCAGCGGCGCGTAAACGACCTGCGTAGGGGACGAAAATGAAGCCCTCGCTGTCGACTTGAACCTCGTTCAACGCGGTCGAAGAACCTGCATCGCCCGCGAGCAGCCCATCATCGACGTTCTCCCAGATTGTTAGGCCCAAAACATCCCCTGGGCGCACGGTGTCTGCGGTTAGTGACGGGGCTGAGGTAAAGGCGGAAGAGAACCCAAACTGCGGCACGGATGACGTGGCCCGCGAAACGCGGTCATCGACTTCTACCACAAACGCATTGCCGCCGTTGTTGACGGAGCCTGCCAGAATCTCGTTCTTGTTTGGGCCCGCCTTGGGCAACTGGCATGCACTCAGCACGACGAGCGAGGTCACAAGGGCGACCCCCCGTACCCAACGGATTGGAAAGCGATGCACTGCCGATAACCTCAGTTCTACTTGTTTTTCGGCAAACTACTCTTTTACCGCTACAACTTCCAGAGAAGGATGGCCGGGTCTACTCAACGATTTTCAACTGTGGCTCTGGGGTCGCGTCGTCGGACAGCGTGACCTGATAGGGATCATCAGCCCTCAGCATCATGTCGACAGCGCGGCGCAGCAATTGCCGACGTCCGCGTCTGGAGTAGTAGCCGCCCGGAACCTGACTGGTTTCCAGCAGAAAGCGCCGATAGAGTTGGTAAGCTTCGATATCGCGTTTTTCTGGGTTGGCGAAGAAACGACTAACCTCCTGTTGCGACACAAGTTCCGGCTTGTCATAGACCGCACGACCAAAAATCCGCAGGGGGATGCCACGCCACAACACCTGCTGCCCGGCGGTCGAGTTAATGGTCACGGCCGAGTTGGCGTCGTCCAGCAGTTTCGCCAATTTGCCGCCGGGGACGTAATGCACCCGGCCCTTGATCCCGAAACTGATCGCAAGAGTCCGAACACGTCGGCGGAGGGGTTCACGGTGGTTCTCAAGCGGATGCTCCTTGATGACCAGATGATGATGTGCAGGGGCGCCTTTGGCGAAGCCCTCCATCATTTGTTCTAAAAAAGCGCACATTCCCGAATAGTCTGAATGGGATTGGACCGAGCTGTCATGACCCAATTGCAACAGCACAAGGTGATACGGAAAGGCCCCGCTACGTACCCGCGCCGTTGCCAGACTTCGTTGCAGCCGGTGGAAAGGCATTAGCATAAGGCGTTTGAAATACAGGCGAAACTCTTTCGAGACCGTCAGTGCGCGGTGCGGTCTGAAATTGCGATAGCGCCCGTTCAGAAACAGCACGAACCAGTGATAAAGCGCGCCGTAGAAAATGTGTTGACGCATGTCACCCCAGTGAGACGGCGGCGGTGGTGATTGCGCGCCCGAATGCGACAGTGCCTGCGCCATCTGGTCCAGATCCAGAGACATCAGCCGCGAGTTGCCGTTTGAGCCGCCCCGCTCATAGGTGACCCACCATGGGCGCAGGTAGCCTTCCTCGAACACGTGCACAGTTATGCCTCGTGACTTGGCGATCCTGACGGCGTTGGCGTGAATCGGGCGGGTGTCACCGTATAGAACGATGTCTGTCACCTGTTTCTCGGCAATCAGCGCCAGCAGCACCTCGGGCCAGTGTTCTGGCGCGCCGCGATAGGGGATGTAGCTTTTCCTGTCGAACCAGAACGCCTGATCGCCCGCGTTGAAGCCAACGCGCCATGTTTGCGCCCCCGAGGCCCGTAGCATCCGGCCCAACGCGTTGAAAAACGGGCCATGCGGGCCTTGCAGGAACAGAAAGACCCGAGGGTCAGCGTGTTGTTCTGGGTGGTGCATCTGCGCGATTTAGCCAATATTCTTGTCGAAACTATGCCCGCCTTAGGATTTCTCGGCAAGGTTGGGCTTGCCGGGCGGCGCGGATCAGCTTACCTCGGCTCTGATAGTCTGAGACAGGGTAGAACGCGAGGGTTGACGGAATGTTTACAGGGATCGTGACCGATATCGGAACAGTGACCGAGCTGGACCAGCAAGGCGACCTGCGTGCGCGTATCCAGACGAGCTATGACACGGCCTCGATTGACATTGGCGCATCGATTGCAAGCGATGGCGTTTGTCTGACCGTGATTGCGCTGGGCGATGATTGGTATGACGTTCAGATCAGCGCCGAGACCGTCTCGAAAACCAACCTGAACAGCTGGGCGTTGGGCAAGCGTGTCAACCTTGAGCGGGCGTTGAAAGTTGGTGACGAACTGGGCGGTCACATCGTATCGGGACATGTGGATGGCGTCGCCGAAGTTGTCGATGTGCGCGACGAAGGCGACAGCACCCGCGTGACCTTGCGCGCGCCCAAGGATTTGGCGCGTTTCATTGCGCCCAAGGGCTCGGTTGCTTTGAATGGGACGTCTCTGACGGTGAATGATGTAGAGGGCTGCGATTTCGGCATCAACTTCATCCCTCACACCAAAGAGGTCACCACATGGGGAGATGTCGCCGTCGGGGATCGGGTGAATCTGGAAATCGACACTCTGGCCCGTTACGTCGCCCGCCTGGCCGAGACCGTCTGAGCGTTAGAATACGTCGCGTCTGAGCCAGCTCAGGCCGTTTGTGCTCTGGCTTTTGGATGCGGGGTGGTCTATCCCGCCTTGCAGAAATGCTCTTGTGAAAGGCTGCCCCATGAGCTTTGAAACCCCCGGCCCGGTCGAGGCCCAGCTGCGCGATGCGATCAGCCCGATCGAGGACATCATCGAAGAGGCCCGCGCAGGCCGGATGTATATCCTCGTTGATCACGAGGATCGCGAAAACGAAGGCGATCTGGTCATTGCCGCAGAATTTGCCGATGCCGAGGCGATCAATTTCATGGCTACCCATGGGCGCGGCTTGATCTGCCTGCCGATGACGGCTGAACGGGTCGAAGCACTGGCCCTGCCGATGATGGCGGTGAACAACTCTTCCCGCCATGAGACGGCGTTCACGGTTTCGATCGAAGCGCGTGAGGGCGTGTCGACCGGTATTTCCGCCGCAGATCGCGCGCTGACCGTTGCAACTGCGATCAATGAACAGAACACGATGGCCCATATTGCAACACCGGGTCACATCTTCCCCTTGCGCGCCAAGCGGGGTGGGGTGCTGGTCCGCGCAGGCCACACTGAGGCTGCCGTGGATATCTCACGCCTGGCCGGGTTGAACCCCTCGGGCGTGATCTGTGAGATCATGAAGCCCGACGGCACCATGGCCCGTCTGCCCGATCTGGTCGAGTTCGCCAAAACCCATGACATGAAGATCGGTACGATCAGCGACCTGATCACCTATCGCTCGCGCAATGACAACCTCGTGGTCGAAACCTCGCGCGAGATGGTTTCGTCGGAATACGGCGGCGAATGGGAAATGCGCCTGTTCACCGATCAGCTTCACGGCATCGAACATGTCGTCATGATCAAAGGCGACATCACCACGCCCGAGCCTGTCCTGACCCGCACCCACGCGCTGCACGAAGCGCCGGATATCTTGGGCCTCGGTCCGAAGTCCTCTCGTGAATTGCCACGCGCAATGGAGAAGATCGCGGAAGAGGGCCGGGGGGTCGTCTGTCTGTTCCGCCAGCCGCGCAACTCTCTCTATGCAGCCGAAGATGAAGGCCCGCGGACCATCAAGCAAACCGGTCTGGGATCTCAGATCCTGTCCAAACTGGGCATTCAAGAGCTGGTCCTGCTGACCGACTCGCCCGAAACCGTATATCTGGGGTTGGACGCGTTTGGGCTTTCCATCGTTGGCACCCGTCCGATCCTGAAGGAAGACTAATCATGGCTGAGCAAGACAAACATGGCATTTTGCCGACACCCAGCTTCGACAAGCCGGTGAAGTTGCTGATCGTCGCGGCGCCTTTCTACCGCGCGATTGCCGACAACCTGATTGCAGGTGCGAAGGCCGAGATCGAAGCAGCTGGCGGCAACTGCGAAGTCGTCGAAGTTCCCGGCGCGTTGGAGATTCCGACCGCCATCGCTATGGCCGACCGTCAGTGCGACTTCGACGGCTATGTTGCGCTGGGCTGTGTCATTCGCGGCGAGACCACGCACTATGAAACCGTCTGCAACGACTCCAGCCGTGCGATCCAATTGATGGGGCTGCAGGGGCTTTGCATCGGCAACGGCATCCTGACCGTCGAGAATGACGATCAGGCCGAAGTCCGTGCCAACCCGGAAAAGATGAATAAAGGTGGCGGAGCAGCTGCTGCGGCCTTGCATCTGATCGCGCTCAGCCGTAAGTGGGGCTCTTCCAAAAAGGGCGTGGGCTTTAAGCCGCCGTCCGAGTCCATCCTTGTGGCGGGCGACAGAAACGGATCCACGACAGCATGACCCAGACAGACGCGCCGAAACCGGCCAACCAGAAACGCCTGATGAAATCCGCCGCTCGGCTTTATGCCGTTCAGGCGCTGTTCCAGATGGAGCAATCAGGGCAGACGACCGAATCGGTCGTGAATGAGTTTCTGGATCACCGGTTCGGCGCCGTCTATGAGGGCGAAGAAATGTTGGACGGCGACATCAGCGTCTTTCGGTCGCTGGTCGACAATGCGGTGAACTATCAGGCACCGATCGACCAGATGACCGACCGTGCTCTGGTCGCCAAATGGCCGATCTCACGCATCGACCCAACCCTGCGAGCGCTGTTCCGTGCCGCCGGGGCCGAGCTGACCCAAAGCGACACGCCGCCCAAAGTGGTCATCACCGAGTTCGTTGACGTTGCACGCGCCTTCTTCCCTGAAGGCAAAGAGCCGAAATTCGTCAACGCCGTGCTGGATCACATGGCCCGTGAGGCACAGCCCGAGGCATTCTGACGCCTTTACTCGAACCAAACATGCGCTAACCTGAATGTCATAGCGCAATGAGGTTCGCCATGCCCAAACTGATCCGCCTGTATATCACGCAAGTCGCCTGGGGTTT
This sequence comes from Ruegeria sp. AI3, assembly GCF_056541245.1. NCBI lineage: Bacteria > Pseudomonadati > Pseudomonadota > Alphaproteobacteria > Rhodobacterales > Roseobacteraceae > Ruegeria > Ruegeria sp. AI3. The sequence continues at coordinate 241,380 of NZ_JBQFYA010000002.1, read as the reverse complement.
CGTTATCTCGGCCGTGTTTGTAGGGGTGCTTCTAGCATTTAACGTGGCAAACCTCCGTCATTTGATCACCAGTTCGGAAATCGGTCTGGTCGCGCTTGTGATGATCTGGTTCATGAACGGGATCGTATTTGCCGGTGTTCAGTTCGGCTACAAGATCATGAGCATGGCAGAAAAACCTGGCGGCCCACGTCGCGGCTCGCCTGTGGTCGACAGCTTCAAGCCGGCATTGGCCAAGCAGGAAGCGCGCGCAGAGCGCTGAATTTCATGGAAAATGTGGCGGGACCACCAGTCAACCGTGCGGTGTGATTCCCGAGGACCTGTATGTACAGGTGGGCGCCAGGTAATCAGGCCAGGACCTGAACAGAGCCAGCCCCCTCGGAATTGCTTAAGGCCACCAGAATGCTACCAGTCACAAGAAGGGCAGAACCCGCCAAGCGCCTACGTAGGGCGTCCGGCGGGTTTACACAAGGGGTCAGGCGTCAACAGTTTCGTGCAGCGCCGTGCGCATCTTGCCGAAATGCTCATCCCAGCCGTTGTCGAGCGCAAGGATCAGGCCGAACGCATCCGCACCCTGAGGCAAACCTTCATGTTGAAGGCTAAGCTTTGTACCGCCTGCGACAGGGGTCAGAGTCCATTTGACTAGACTGACCGCGTCTCCCATTGGCTTCACAGTGAATGTGTATTCAAGATATTCAGGTGCACGTGCTTCCCGTACCTCGCCCCAGATCAGCAGGTCGCTGCTGGTGGTCCCGAACATTTGCAGTTTGCTTCCTTTGGTCAACGTGCGATCCGGTTTGTGAAACCACTCTGCCAGCCGTTCGGGCTCAGTCAGATAGGCCCAGACGATATCTGGATCGGCCCGTAGAAAAATCGTCTTTTGCAATACGGCATTCGTCATTCTTTATTCCTTTCAATAGCTTCCTTAAGAGAGTTGAGGCGGTCGTCCCAGAACTGGTCAAAGTAGCTGAGCCAATCCAAGACAGGGGCCATGCCCTGTGGTTCAATTCGGTTGATGCGTTCTCTGCCGCGGGCTTCCACCGTAATCAGCCCACCATCAGACAAGACCGTCAGGTGCTTTTTGACGGCAGCCCTCGTCATGTCGAACCGGTTCGTCAACTGCCCGATCGTCATGTCCTGAGAGGCAAGCAGTTTTATGATGTCCCGACGGGTTGGGTCTGCCAGCGCACGGAACGCGTTTTGGGTAAGGGTTTGCATTTGTCGCCTCGGTAGAGATACCATTTGGTATTGTATTGATGGGATACCAAATGGTATCATGTCAAGTGTTGAGCGAAGACTTTACTTTTGTTCACTAATTGTTCACATTCTCAGTATGACACTGGATTTACAGCCTGGACAGAAACTTGCGCGCGGCGTCGCGCGCCATCTCACTACCCACGGTTTTGTTTCCGTTGAAGAATTTGTGCCGACGCGCGGGCTGCGTGTTGATGTGATGGGGTTGGGTCCAAAGGGTGAGCTTTGGGTGATCGAGTGTAAATCCAGCCGTGCCGACTATCAGTCAGATGCGAAGTGGCAAAGCTATCTGGAGTGGTGCGATCGATTTTTTTGGGCTGTCGATACTGAGTTCCCAACGGACCTGTTACCGCAGGAAACCGGTCTGATCATTGCCGATGCTTATGATGCCGAAATCATTCGCATGGCACCCGAGGACAAGCTGCCTCCGGCCCGGCGTAAGAAGATGATCCAGAAATTCGCGACCGATGCAGCGCGTCGATTGCAGGCGCTGCGCGATCCGCGGCTGTGACGCAGTTCAGCCTTTGACGGCCAGGGCAGCCTGTGCGGCGGCACGCAGCTCGTCTGCGATCTCTTCGGCTTCCTCGGGATCGAAATCCATCGGAATCTCAAGGCCATCTGCCTCGACAAACAGACGTACCATACCCTGATCTGTGGGGCCGATCTGAAGGTTGGCCTGAATGTCGCGTTCGGTGTTGATACCCATACTCGCCTCCGGGGACTGAGCGTTCCTGCTAGCGCGCACGGGGTTGAGAATCAAGCGGCCTTTGCGCTCTGATACGGTATGCAGAATGTAAGCATCAGATCCTTTCAGCCCCAGGATGCGCCTTGGTTGGTTGAGCGTCACGGAACCCTCTATGCCCGCGATGAGGGGTTTGATGACAGCTTCGCCCCGCTGGTCGCACGCATTCTGGATGGTTTTATTGCCGATCATGACCCAGCGTGTGAGAAGGGCTGGATCGCCGAGGCAGAAGGCCAAAGACTGGGGAGTATCTTTTGCGTCAAACTGGACACGCAGACCGCAAAACTGCGCCTTTTTCTTCTTGTGCCCGAGGCGCGCGGTCTGGGGCTGGGAAAGAGGCTTCTGAGTACCTGTATGGGCTTTGCCAAGGCGGCTGGGTACCATCAAATGCAGCTATGGACGCATGAAAGCCACAAGACCGCCTGCGCCTTGTACCAGTCCACCGGATGGCAGCTGGTGGACAGCAAGCCAGTGCATTCTTTTGGTGTCGATCTTGTCGAACAAAGCTGGAAAATTAGGCTTTAATCCTCTTGCATTCCCGTGGCGTGTTCGGTACATCGCCCCTCACAAGTGCCGCCTTAGCTCAGTTGGTTAGAGCGCTGGATTGTGGATCCAGAGGTCCCCTGTTCAAGCCAGGGAGGCGGTACCATTTCCCAAATTTTCTAACAAAAAACCGCGCTGTAAGCGCGGCGTAGAGTGTTTGATTTTGATGCTCAGGCGCGCTGGAGATCAGCGCGCCAGGTTCAGCCGCAACTTCATCTTGCTTTTCCGAGCGGCGGGCAGGTGCCTGTTCAGTCGCTTGTTGACCAGTCCAAAGCCCCAGATGATGACCAGCGTCAGCAGGATGAAATAGAAGGCCAGAATCGGATAGGGGATGAACGGGTTGAAGGTCTTGTCCGCGAAATAACTGGCGTAATACAATGCGTCTCCGCGCTGCTGCCACGCCGGGAAGGCTGAGAAAAAGACCAGCGTTGTCGCGTGGAACAGAAAGATTGCCTCGTTAGTGTAGGCGGGCCAAGCCAGTCGCAGCATGGTCGGCCAGACAATCCGGCGGAAGCGGGCCCAGCCGGTCATGCCATAGGCATCTGCGGCCTCGATATCACCCTTGGGGATTGAGCGAAGGGCGCCATAGAAGATCTCACCCGTATACGCGGCTGTGTTGAGGAACAGTACGATCAGCGCCCCCAACCAGGCTGACGTCAGGGCGTCGAACATCGGATAGGGCTTCTTCAGCGACAGGAAGAAGAAATAGGCAAAGAAGAACTGGATGAACAGCGGAGAACCTCGGAACAGAAAGATGAACCATTCCGAAGGTTTGCGCAGCCATTTGTTCGGAGAGGCTTTGCCGACGGCCAGCGCAGTGGCCAGAAAGAAGCCAGTCGCAAGGGCCATGATGCCGAAATAGACATTCCAGATCATACCCGAGCCGATCAGCGTGAACTGTTCGCACAGGGTAAAGTCTGATTTGGGTAGCAGGCGTTCGCCAAGGCCGACAGAGCGCAGGGCGTAGTCCTGGATCGTCTGGATGCAGCTCATGCCGTCGTCTCCTTGCGCAGCAGCTCTCCGCCGGATGTGGCCTGACCGTGGGACAGGCGGCGCATCAGCTTTTCAAGCACAATTTCCGAGACGCGGGTCATGCCGAGGTAGAAGATCAGCAGGAACAGGAAATACCACATGCGCCAGTCGCCATGGGGGTAATCGGTGAAGCGCGAAGTTTTGGTGCCACCCAACTCACGCGCCCAATAGACAATGTCTTCGATGCCCAGCAGGAACAGAAGCGGGGTGGCCTTGATCAGCACCATCCACAGGTTGGACAGGCCGGGCAGAGCGTAGACCCACATTTGCGGTACAAGAATGCGCCAGAACGTTTGGCGGCGGGTCATGCCATAGGCCTCGGCCGTTTCAAGCTGAGCATGTGGCACGGCGCGCATACCGCCGAACAGAACGTTGGCCGCGAATGCGCCAAAGACGATGGAAAAGGTGACAACGGCCAGAAAGAACCCATAGGTCTCGTGAACCCATTCCGGGGCGCTGCCCAAAGGCAGTTTGGCGGCCTGACAGACGATGAAGTCATTGCCTTGACGGACCGGATCCGTCCATTCGGGACACATGACCTGGTGGCGCGTCCACTCAAAGGCCTGATCCAGAGCGATCACAAAAAACAGGAAAAATGCGATGTCCGGAACGCCGCGCACGATGGCGATGTAACCTTTGCCCAGCCAGCTGAGCGGCGCGACATGTGACCTGGCTGCCATCGCGCCCGCAAAGCCAAAGCTCAGCGCGACCGGAGCGGTCACGGCCAGCAGGCCAAGTACCTTGAGGAAGGACAGGTAGAACGACCAATGCACGCCGTTGGTCAAATAGCAGGAAAACCAGCGGAATGTGCCCAGCGTGTCGGGATCAGCGCAATAGGAAAACATGTGGCGTCTTTCGAACGTCAACTCCGGCGCGAGGCCGGGGCAGGTTCGGCACCTTCAAGACGCCGAACCTTTTAGTGCAGATCAGTTGGAAACGACAGAACCGTCGGCGTTGTAGGTCGGAACGCCTTCGCCGAACCATTTGACGATCAGTTCGTTCAGCGAACCATCCGCTTTCATCGAAGTGATCGCTTCGTCGAACTTGCCGCGCAGTTCGCCGTCGGATTCACGGATACCCAGGCCGATACCGCCGCCCAACGGAACGTCATCGCCTACGAAGACCAGCTCACCAGCCGATTCTTCGACGATCGGCACAAGGAAGTCCTTGTCGGCAAACACGGCGTCTGCTTCACCGTTGCGCACGGCTGCGATGGTTTCTTCGGGGGTCGCGAACTCGACCAGAGTCGCGCCGGACTCAGCTACGTGACCCGCTTGAATGGTTGCAGTCTGAGCCGCAACGATGCCGCCGCCTACGTCAACTCCGTCCGATGCGCCAACATAGGCCGACGCCGCAGGAGGGAAGTAGTTTTGAGTGAAATCAATCACTTCATCGCGCTCATCGGTGATCGACATACCTGCGATGATGGTGTCGTAGTTACCCGAGACCAGGTTCGGAATGATCGAGTCCCAGTCGTTCTTGACCCACTCGCATTCCAGGTTTGCGCGCTTGCACAGCTCGTCGCCCACTTCACGCTCGAACCCGTCGATTTCGCCGGCATCATTGATGAAGTTGTACGGAGGATAGGCGCCCTCGGTGCCCATGCGGACGGTGTCGGCCATGGCGATACCGGTGGTCAGCGCCAGTGCTGCGGTGGACAGAATCAGGTTTTTCATTGGTTACTCCCCAGTTTGGTTCTGTTTCTGAAACTTATGCCGCCTGAGTGGCGGAAAGAAAGCCCCGAAGCCGTTCGGATTCAGGCGCGGTAAAGATATCCTCGGCGCTGCCTTCCTCTTCGATCCGGCCTTGATGCAGGAACACCACGTGGCTTGAGATATCGGCGGCCATCTTCATGTCATGGGTCACGATGATCATCGTCCGGCCTTCGGCGGCGAGATCCTTGATCACCTTGATCACTTCCTGCTCCAGCTCGGGGTCGAGTGCCGAGGTGGGTTCGTCGAACAGCAGCGCTTCGGGTTCCATGCACAGGCCGCGCGCGATGGCCGCGCGCTGTTGCTGACCACCGGACAGTTGCGCAGGGAAGACATCGCATTTGTCGCCGATGCCGACCTTTTCCAGATATTTGCGCGCGCTGTCTTCCACTTCGGCCTTGTCACGGCCCAAAACGGTCACCGGGGCCTCCATGACATTTTGCAAAATGGTCATATGTGCCCACAGATTGAATTGCTGGAACACCATGGAAAGATTGGTACGAATGCGCAGAACCTGTTTGGGATCGGCAGGTCGGCGGGCGCTGCCCGAGCCGCTCCATTTGACAGGTTCACCCTTGAACGTGATCTCCCCCTGCTGGCTGTCTTCCAGAAGGTTGCAGCACCGAAGCAAGGTGGATTTGCCCGAGCCAGAGGACCCGATGAGCGAGACCACATCGCCACGTCTCGCAGTGATATCCACGCCCTTGAGCACCTCGAGATTACCGAAGCTTTTGTGAAGGTCCTTGATCTCGATTACGGCAGAGGCGTCTGTCACGGAAGCTCCAGTCATGAGTGGTGTTGGTGCGGTAATAGGGCGGAAAATCCGGCGCAATGCAATGCGCAAAACACAGATTCGAGCGGGGAATCAATCAAAATGACCAAAGGTCGTGATCAAATTGGTTAGCTGCTGCGCAACTGTGCTTCGGGCGAAGGCGCAGTTGGAATGGCGAGGTACGCGCTTGCGGGAATTTTGATCAACCCACGGATGCGCAGATTGCCTCGATCCTCATCCGTCAGTTCATCAATGGCGGCCTGAACCGCGGCTGCGATCCGAGGCGCATCCTGCGATTTCGACGTGATATAGGGCAGTCCGGGGGTCGGTTCGGTTTTGGCAACGTCGCGCAATGCGTCTCCCAGATCGGTATTCGCCTTGAGAAGCTCCCAGGTCAGCGCATCGAGCGCGGCGAAATCGCTCATGCCCTCGGCCACGGCTTGGGCCGAATTGGCATGCGCTCCGGTTTGCTGCAGGTGTTTCTGTGCAAGCCCCATTCGGGACAAATGGGTGATCGGCGCGGACCAGCCGGATTGAGAGAGGGGTTCGTTATAGGCAAAGACCCCGTCCGTCAGCTCCGCCAGACTGCGCGGATCATCGGCGCGGGCGACAAAGACGGATCTGTAGTAACCTGCGGGGCAGCCGGGCAGACCATAGTCCGGCGTGCCGATCAGTTGCACCGCGTCATGAAGCTGCGTTCGGTAGGGCATGCCGCAGGTTTGGGCAAAGATCAGATCGGGATCGCGCCAAATTGCCCAGAAATCGCGCGACCGCTCCAGACTGGCGGGACCGAACCCCAAATGCGTCCTGATCAGATCCCAGAAGCGATTATTGGAGGCGCGCAGGGCGGGCATGTCATACATGCCCAGCATCGCTGTCACGCTTTGGCTGCCTTCTGACGGGCGAGGGCTGAATCCACATCGCTGACACCCAATAGGCTGACGACAAGGCGCAGCAGCGAATCCTCCTCGCCAGTCCTTTGCCCATCTGCGAGGGCGACCGACCACATGGCCTGCACAACGGCTAGGCGGTCATCGTAGGCGACGGCCTCTTTGATGGCGCGGGTGAAGCGGACGGTGTCGGGGGCCTCGGCCTCAAGGTCTTCGGCGCGGGCGCGCAGGCCAGCGGCCTCAAAAGGCGACAGTCCATAGCGTTCTACCGAGACCTTGTCGATTCGGGCCATTTCCGAGTCGGCGTAGTCATTGTCGGACCGGGCGATGCGTACCAAAAGCGCCGTCAGCGCTAGGCGGGCGTCATCTTCGGCCAGAGGGTCGGGGTCAGGCTGTGTCAGCCGGGACAGAAAATCACGAAACATGAGACAGATATAGAGGCAGGTTAGTGAGCTTCCAAGCGGCTTTGCACGCGTTCACGGGCGGATTTGCTGTCGTTGAAGCTGAGTCCCATCGCCATGCGGGCCTCTTCAACGATCTTGATCTCACCCTCATCCGTGTCACCATCGGCCAACACAACCTCCCACAGCGCGTCCAGCGCGGCGAGGCGTTCGTTCAGGTCGGTGGTTTCGCGGATCAACTTGCCAAACGTGTCGGTTTCCGGTGCAGCTGCGTGCAGTTTCTCGCAGGTGGCGCGGACTTTGGCGGCCTCGATCGCGTTGTGCTGATAGAGGCGGGCCAGAATGCGATCAATCAGGCTGATCTCTTCCAGTTTGTAGTCCCGGTCCGCTTGCGCAACACGCACCATCAACGCACCCAGCGCCAGTTCAGCGTCGGGGTCGGGCAGGTGTTCTGTCTGTGGCGGTCGAAACGCTTGGAAGAATTTTTTCAACATGAGGCCAATCTAATCCATATTTTGTGGCGCGCCAAGTTGAGACTACCCGTCATAGCCCTCAATGATCACAAGATCGCCGAGAGAGACAGGATCGCGCAGTGCTTTGGCCTTTTGGTAGCCTTCGCTTTCGTAACAGGCGAGAGCCTGTTCGTAGCTGGGAAACTCGATCACGACCGTTCGTGCCCGTGCTGCGCCCTCTCTGACCTCGCGTGAGCCGCCGCGCACCAGAAAGCGGGCGCCATAGGTGGAGAAAGGTTCTGCATTCGCTGCGATATAGTTCTTGTATGTCTCCATATCGTCGACATCGACATGGGCCACCCAGTAGCCTTTGCTCATGCAGCTCTCCCGTATCGGTTTAGCGCAAGGTGCGAAGTTTGCGTAAAAATTGCAAGCTGCGCTTATCCGGCGTAGCCGATGGCCCCACGCGCCTGTTCGGTTAGCCATGCGATCATCTGGCGATAGGGCACCGGGCCGTAGCTTATCCGGGCCACGCCGATCTTGGCGAGTGTCGCTGAGTCTGGTGTTCCCGGCAGAGCGATGATGTTGACCGGTAACTCGGTGGCCTGACACAGCTGTCGGATCATGGCCTCGTCCTTCAGGCCGGGGGCAAAGAACCCGCTGGCCCCTGCAGATTGGAAGGCCGAAGCGCGGGCTATGGCATCTTCAAGCATCGCAGAATCATGCGTGTCGGCCGGTGCTTTCAGGAAAATGTCCGTGCGGGCATTGATATAGGCGGGAATACCGGCCGCGTCGCAGGCCTTGCGCATCGCCTCGATTCGCGCGGCTTGATCGGGAATGGTGTGAAGGCCGTCCCCCCCAACGATCTGATCCTCAAAATTGAAGCCAACAACACCGCAATCCAACGCCCGTGCCGTATTGTCGGCGATGCCTGCAGGATCGACGGCATAAGCCCCTTCAAAGTCCAGGGTTACGGGAAGATCAACAGCGCTGACGATGCGCTTTGCGTTGTCCAGCGCGGCTTCCAGCGGGATGTGCTGACCGTCCGCATAGCCTTGCGCCATCGCGACCGGAGCGCTGCCTGTTGCGATCGCCTGCGCGCTTGCATCGCGCACCGCGGCGGCGCTGCCCGCGTCCCAGATGTTGAACAGGATGACCGGGTCGCCTTTGATATGCAGGCGCGTGAAGGTTTCAGCACGTTGGGCTTGGGTCGTCATGGGGTATCTCCTGTCGAAACTCGATCAACAGTTAATCCCATGACGCCAGAATCCTAAGCGCTTAATTGTGTCGGTACATCACGTTGCAGCGACCGGATCAGACCAGTCGAGAACTGTCCTTGGCCGCGCGCACGAAGTCGCGGAACAGGGGATGCGGGTCAAACGGCTTGGATTTCAGCTCGGGGTGATACTGAACGCCGATGAACCACGGGTGATCCGACCATTCGACAATCTCGGGCAAGCGGCCATCGGGGGACATGCCCGAGAAGTTAAGGCCCGCTTTTTCAAGCTGCTCGCGATATTTAATGTCGACCTCATAGCGATGGCGGTGGCGTTCCTCGATCTGAGTGCCGCCATAGACATTCGCAACTTTCGACCCTTCGGCGAGAACCGCGTTGTAGGCGCCAAGGCGCATGGTGCCGCCCTTGTCGTCGCCCACTTTGCGTTCGACCTTGTGGTTGCCCTGCACCCATTCCTTGAGATGATAGACCACCGGTTCAAACCGTTTCTTACCTGCCTCGTGGTCGAACTCTTCCGAGCCCGCCTCGGTGATACCAGCCGCATTGCGCGCGGCTTCGATCACAGCCATCTGCATGCCGAGACAGATGCCCAGATACGGAACCTTGTGCTCGCGCGCGTATTGCGCGGCTTTGATCTTGCCTTCAGTGCCGCGTTCGCCAAAGCCGCCGGGGACGAGGATGGCGTGGTAGCCTTCCAGATAGGGGGCGGCATCTTCGTGGTCGAACACCTCGGCATCGACCCATTCGATCTTGACCCTGACGCGGTTCGCCATGCCGCCATGGGTCAGCGCCTCGGCAATCGACTTATAGGCGTCTTCCAGCTGGGTATATTTCCCCACGATGGCAACCTTCACCTCGCCTTCGGCGTTATGGATGCGGTCGCTGACGTCCTCCCATTTGGCCAGATCGGGCTTGGGGGCAGGGCTGATCTGGAACGCGTCCAGAACCGCCTGATCCAAACCTTCCTTATGATAGGCCAGAGGCGCGTCGTAGATGGTGGACAGGTCCTGCGCAGCGATCACACTATCGGGTCGCACATTGCAGAACAGGGCCAGTTTCTCACGCTCTTTCGTGGGGATCGGCCCCTCGGACCGGCAAACCAGAATATCGGGGGCCAGGCCAATCGAGCGCAGCTCTTTCACCGAGTGCTGGGTCGGTTTGGTTTTCAGCTCACCCGAGGCCTTGATGTAAGGCAGCAGGGTAAGGTGCATAAAGATACACTGACCGCGCGGCTTGTCCTGGCTGAACTGACGGATGGCTTCGAAGAAGGGCAGACCTTCGATATCGCCCACTGTGCCGCCGATCTCACACAGCATGAAATCGACCTCATCCTCGCCAATGGCGATGAAGTCCTTGATCTCATTGGTGACGTGCGGGATCACCTGAATGGTCTTGCCGAGGTAATCTCCGCGGCGCTCTTTCTCCAACACGTTGGAATAGATCCGCCCCGAGCTGACCGAGTCGGTCTTGCGCGCGGCCACACCGGTGAAGCGCTCATAGTGACCAAGGTCCAGGTCGGTTTCAGCGCCATCATCGGTGACGAAAACCTCGCCATGCTCGAAAGGCGACATGGTGCCAGGATCGACGTTCAGATAGGGGTCTAGCTTGCGCAGACGCACCGAGTATCCCCGGGCCTGCAACAGCGATCCCAGGGCCGCCGAGGCCAGTCCTTTACCCAAGGACGAAACCACACCACCAGTGATGAAAATAAAACGCGCCATGTTTTTTCGGCTGCTCCCGTGAGACGTCAATATCAGCTGCCCGACGGTTCCGAAAAACCGCTGCATCACGGGACTTCACGTATAAAGGATTCGCGCCAATAGCGCAAGAGAACCGCAAGATGCTGTTGCAGTTCTCTTTCAGGTTTCTAGGTTTTGTGGCTTAGTCGGCCTGCGGGATCAGCGGAGCGTTGTCGCCCTGTGCCGGAGGCAGCAGGTCATCTGCAGACGGAACTGCAGGTGCGCTTTCTTCAGTCGCGGCCGGAGCCGGAACGCCCAAACGGTCGATGACCGAGCTGCCCGAGGACTTCTGCGCTGCCAGAATCGTTAAGGTGATCGAGGTGACGATAAAGCAGGCAGCCAGGATCCATGTCACTTTGCCCAGGGCCGTTGCAGCTGCGCGGCCTGTCATGGCGCCGCCGCCACCGCCACCCATGCCAAGACCGCCACCCTCGGACCGCTGCATCAGAACGACGGCGATCAGGCCCAAAGCCAGAAGAAGATGGATGATGAGAACGACGTTTTCCATGGTGGTCCTGTACAGCGTGGCGTGTATCGCGTGGTACTTATGCAAGTTTGGTTCTGGGGGCAAGTCACGAGTTGGCATCACAGGTGATGATGTTGCACATCACGCCAAAGGGACTGGACAGATCGGTCAGGCTTGGCGCACCCTGCGGTCATGCCTCATGATCATTCTGACCACCCGCACGCCTTGCTGCCCCCCGAACCCGCGCTGCGCGTCAAAGCGCTCGAAACGATTCTGACCCGGAAGGGGTTGATCGACCCGGCGGCGCTGGATGAAATCATCGACACCTACCAGAACAAGATTGGCCCGCAAAACGGCGCGCGCGTTGTCGCCAGGGCCTGGAGCGATCCTGCGTTCAAAGCCGCATTGCTTGAAGATGCAACGCCGGTTGTCGCCGAGCTTGGTTACTATGGTCGTCAAGGCGAACATATGGTGGTGGTCGAAAACACACCGGAGCAGCACAACATGGTCGTTTGTACGCTTTGCAGTTGCTATCCGTGGCCGCTGCTTGGTATCCCGCCCGGCTGGTATAAATCCGACGCCTACCGTGCCCGCGCCGTGCGCGAACCGCGCAAGGTTCTGGCTGAGTTTGGTGTGACGCTCGCCGAGGACACAGCGGTACGCGTCTGGGACTCCACGGCCGAGATTCGCTATCTTGTGTTGCCCATGCGTCCCGAGGGGACTGAAGGGTTGGGCGAAGAGGAACTCGCGGCTTTGGTCACGCGCGACAGCATGATCGGCACGGGCCTGCCCAAGGAGGCATCATGACGCGCGTTCACGATATGGGAGGGCGGTTTGGAGACGGCCCGATCAACCCGGAAGCTGAAGACGCTCCCATCTTTGCCGAAGACTGGCACGCGCGGGCCTTGGCCGTAACGCTGGCCTCGGGCTTTTTGGGGCAATGGAACATTGACACATCGCGCCACGCGCGTGAGCAGCTGTCGCCGAAGGACTACACCCGGTTTTCCTACTATGAGAAATGGATCTCTGGGCTGGCTGATCTGCTGGTCGCCAAAGGGGTGCTGACCCTCGAAGACCTGCGTGGAGAAGCCTCGGTCGAGGATCATCCACTGGCGGACCGCATGTTGAAAGCGCAAGCCGTCGCAGCTGCATTGGCCAAAGGCGGCCCTGCGGACCGCAACTCGAACATCGCGACGCAGTTCGAGGTCGGACAGATGGTGAAAACAGTGCGACCCGCCGCGAACCGTTTGGTGGATGGTGGACACACACGTTTGCCGAACTACGCCGCTGGTGCTCAAGGGCGGATCCTTCACATGCACGGCACGCACGTTCTGCCTGATTCTAACGCCCACGGGCTGGGAGAGGCCCCAGAGCCTCTCTATGCCGTATCTTTCCTGGCGTCCGAGCTATGGGCCGATCCGGAACACCCCAAGGACGAAGTGGTGCTGGACCTTTGGCAATCCTATCTGGAGCCTGCATGAGCAGCTGCATCACAGCCTCCGCGCCGGAGCCTGTGTTCTCAGAACCCTGGCATGCGCAGGTCTTTGCGGTCACCGTCGCGCTGAACGAGGCGGGGCGTTTTGACTGGCCCAACTGGGCAGACCGGTTTTCGCACACGTTGAAACGGAACGGTCTGAACAAAGAGCTGGATGGCGGGGATGACTACTTCCAAGCATGGCTTGAAACCCTTGAAGCCCTGTTGGCTGAACAAGGGGATGCACGCTCGGATGAGGTCACCTTGCTGCAGGGAGCTTGGGAAGAAGCTTATCTGACCACGCCTCATGGTAAACCGGTCCGTTTGCCGTAAAGCGAGTTGGGGGCGCTGCCCCCGCCGCCTTTGGCGACTCCCCCGAGATATTTTCGGCCAGATGAAGCAGGGGATCCGTACTTCATCTGGCTAAAAATATCCCCGCCGGAGGCATTGCGCGCAGCGCGATTTGCAGATGCGGCGAAATATCGGTTTCCCTACCGTCTGAGCCTCGTTATATCAGCCGAGTTTGATATCTTTTCGCGAAAAGGACCGGATATGGCCAACGTGGTTGTTGTCGGCGCCCAATGGGGTGACGAAGGAAAAGGCAAGATCGTCGACTGGCTCAGCGAGCGGGCAGACGTGATCGCGCGTTTTCAGGGCGGGCACAATGCCGGCCACACTCTGGTTATTGATGGCGAGGTTTACAAACTGCATGCGTTGCCCTCGGGCGTAGTACGCGGCGGTAAGCTCAGCGTGATCGGCAATGGCGTGGTGCTGGACCCGTGGCATCTGGTCAAAGAAATCGCGACTGTCCGCGCTCAGGGCGTTGAGATCACGCCCGAGACGCTGATGATTGCCGAGAACACCCCTCTGATTCTGCCGATCCACGGTGAGTTGGACCGCGCGCGCGAGGAAGCAGCGAGCAAAGGGACAAAGATTGGTACCACGGGGCGCGGGATTGGCCCCGCATACGAAGACAAGGTCGGACGCCGTTCGGTGCGTGTTGCCGATCTTGCCGACGAGGCGACGCTGGAAGCCCGTGTTGATCGTGCGTTGCAGCACCACGATCCTTTGCGCAAAGGTCTTGGGATTGAACCTGTTGACCGCGATGCTCTCCTGGCGCAGCTCAAAGAAATTGCAGCGGAAATTCTGCCTTTTGCGGCGCCGGTTTGGAAGGTTCTCAACGAAAAACGCAAGGCGGGCAAACGTATCCTTTTCGAAGGCGCGCAAGGTGCGCTGCTGGATATCGACTTTGGCACCTATCCTTTTGTGACGTCCTCGAATGTGATCGCTGGTCAAGCGGCGACAGGTGTGGGGATCGGGCCGGGCTCGATCGACTTCGTGCTTGGGATCGTCAAAGCCTACACAACCCGCGTGGGTGAGGGGCCGTTCCCAACCGAGCTTGAGGATGCCGATGGTCAGCGACTGGGCGAGCGTGGGCATGAGTTCGGCACGACTACTGGCCGTCAGCGCCGCTGCGGATGGTTCGATGCCTGTCTGGTGCGTCAGACCTGTGCAACGAGCGGGGTGAACGGGATCTCTCTCACCAAGCTCGATGTGTTGGATGGTTTCGAAACACTCAAGATCTGCACAGGCTATGAGTTGGATGGTGAGCGTCTGGACTATCTGCCGACCGCCGCCGATCAGCAGGCGCGCTGCACGCCCATCTACGAAGAGATGCCCGGATGGAGCGAATCCACCGAAGGCGCGCGCAGTTGGGCGGATCTGCCCGCAAACGCGATCAAATACGTGCGCCGGGTCGAAGAGTTGATCGAATGCCCAGTGGCGCTGCTGTCCACCAGCCCGGAGCGGGACGACACCATTCTGGTGACCGACCCGTTTGCAGACTGATGTCTGACGACAAGACACCCGGGCTCAGCTACAAGGCGCGCAGGCGTTGGTCTCTGTTCATTCTAGTGATCGGCCTGCCTGTCTATATTGTCGCCGTGGTCACGGTGGTGAATTGGTTGGATCGTCCTCCGATCTGGCTTGAGCTGCTGGTTTACGTGGCGTTGGGCATCCTGTGGGCTTTGCCCTTCAAGTTCGTGTTCAAGGGCGTCGGGAAAGAAGACCCGGACCAAAAGTCCGATTGATCAGTATCTCTGCTTGGGTCACAGGCTCGTGTCATTTCCCTGCGCGACACCGAGACAGTGAGATGAGGGCAAGTCCGAAGTTTCAGCTTCGGGCTGTCGGGTTCAAAGAACGCATTTGGTCGTCGAAGGCGCTACGCGTCTTTGTCTGACCCTAGCCGGTTCGCCGATCGTTTCCCGGCCAGCTTAGAATAGCTCGGGCCATGGCATGATACTCGCCCGAGATTTCTTCGGCGACACTGAAGGGGGTGGGCCAGGGCGCTGTCAGGGTCGCCTCAATCTGTCCTGTCGTCAGTTTCAGCTCGGCCTCGTGTTTTGCAGCCAGACGGCGCATTTTTTGATTGGTGGCAAGGCACAACATATGGACTTCGCGAAATCCACGATTGCGGGCAGCAGTGACTATCCGCGACAGCAGAGCATCGCCGATCCCTAGGTCCTGCCAGACGGTTTCAACGGTGAAGGCAAGTTCAGCCACGTGGTTGTGGCTGTCCGGAACAGCCCGCAATTCTCCGACGCCGCGCAGGCAGGAATCGGGGAACGCGCCAAATACCAGCGCAGAATTTTTGAATATGCCTGAGAGATAATTCTCAACAAAGGCCGGGCTGACCGGTACGCCAAATCGAGATGTCAGTGCTTCTGCATCGAGGCTCTTGAAATGGCTTTCTATTTTGGGCTTGTCGAATGCTCTGAGGCGTCGAATTGGTAGTTCATACATGGCGGAGCCTTGATTTGAACACGAACTTAAAGATCTGTTACCTTTACTCAGAAGATATCATTTTTCTGCAATGCAGCATAGCGGCATCATGTCCGCAACGGGATTTCATAGCGAAAGTGCAAGAAAAATGGGTCGAAGAAATCTCCGACCCACTCTCGATAGCGGCAAAAAGGATATCAGCCTACGGCGCGTTCACCTTCCGGGCGAAATCCGATGTCACTTGAGGCCGCAAAGCGCCCTCCGCCGGCTTTTTCGATTTTGCCGTCGCGTAGAAGCTGTCCGAAAGACTTCAGGCTTTCTTCGCGATTGAACTCATCCTGTTTCAGCGAGCGGACCTTGTTCATCAATTGCGGGCGCGAGAACTGTTCCTGCCCTTCGATGAAGGACAAGTACGCCGCAGCCGCTTCGAGAAGGTCGGACAGAGACTGCGCGCCCTGATCCTGTGCAAATTGTGCAAAGCCGCTTTCTTCTGACGCGTCCTCGGACTGATCCGAGGTGACACGGCGGGGGGTCACCGGGCCAGTATCCGCGTTGGGCGCGTCAATACGCTGCTCGGCGACCAGCTTCAGAGGGGCCGCCATGTCTGCATCAGGGCGTTTGCTGGTGACCTGAACATCGTCTGGGCGGCGAGGGCTGACGACCGAGGCCAAATCGCCACGATACTCTTCATCAGTCGCGGCCTGCTTGGCCACATCTTCCGCCGAGGTTGCAGCAACGGCCGTACGCAGATGGGAATAGGCCTCACGTGTGCCGCTAGCGGCCGGGTCGTCCATCTGCTCATCTGCTTTTGCCATCAGGCGCGAGACATCCTGATCCAGATCCGAGGACGCCACGGTCGCTTGCGCATCCATTTCCTCTTCGATCTCGTCAATCTCGAGGAACAGGCTTTCTTCATCCTCAGCGGTCAGAACACCTTGCTGATCGTCTTCCGTTTCGTCTGCCGGGCTGAGGACATTCTCAATCTCATCGCTGTTATCGGTTGCCGTCTCGACGTCTTCGTCGAAGATCACCTCGGGGGCCTCTTCTTCCTCTGAGTCTTTAAACTCGATTTGCATTGGGGTCTCATCTTGCAAATCAAGCGGCGCCGATTCCATGGCTGGCGCATCCGGCAGTTCCGGCGCGTGTGCCTCTTCAACGGCTTCGACGGCAGGTGCCTCGGTAGGGGCCGGGGCCTGAGGGGCCAGATCTTCGGGGCTCAGCGAACCTGCTGCAAAGGCGGCTGAGACAGCGTCCATCGGCGCCGGGGTGTCGGCCGTTAGGGGGGCGACCTCTTCCTCGGCATAGTTGTCCGTATCCACGTCCGAATGGGAAACAACCGCGCGGATACGTTGCAGCTTGGCGGCCAGGCTATCGGGCGCCGGGTCCGCGTCGGCATCGACCGGCGCAGCTTCGGAAAAGAAAGATGCGGCAGTGTCTGTTTCAGGTGTCGCAGAGGGGGTCGGCTGGACAACATTCAGATCGGGCGATTGGGGCATGGCGTTATCCTGTGGCAGGGTCGCTTCAGGGGCGGGGGGCGTTTCAATACGGGGGGGTGTTTCCGTGGCGCGCAGAAGCAGGCCGGTATCGCTTGGGCGCGCTTCAACCTGTTGCACGTTGTCGCGCTGTGCAATCCGCGTCAGCATTTCGGCGTCAGGTTGCGGGGGTTCAGATCCAAAGTATCTGTCTTCCGCCGCAAGATCGCGGAAGTATTCTGCTATGGCTTTCATAGTCTCGAAAGAGTCATCGAACCCTTCCAAAGTGCACGAGAAAGTCCCATAGGAAACGGTCAATACCTTGTTGTTCTGTACCATCAGACATGCGTCCTTTACAAACTAACTGAGCCGATCCGCCCGGACAGGGGCAACCCGATCGACTCGGAACTAACTGCATGAACCTATCATTTTGTGGTCTCAATGTGTCCAAATCCGGGAAAAATGATCAATCTTAGAAAAAATGGGGCAATTGTACGTTCAAGTGGCCCAATCGGGCTGTTTGGAGGGGGGCAGATCGGCCCTGAAGACCTGAATTTGGTGCTGAATAGCGTCACAATTGCGGTTGCGGCGGATGGTGGAGCCTCGGTTCTGGTCGATTCGGGGCGGATTCCGGATGCCGTGATTGGTGATTTCGATTCGTTGTCCCCTGAAATCAGAACTCGTATTCCTCAGGATCGCCTTTTTCCGATTGCGGAACAGGACAGCACGGATTTCGACAAGGCACTGCGGAACGTGCACGCCCCTTTGGTGTTAGGGGCTGGATTTTTGGGAGGGCGGCTGGACCATCAATTGGCGGTCTTGAACACTCTGGTCCGGTATCCGGACAAGGCGTGTGTTCTGATCGGCGCGCATGAGGTCGTGTTCCATGCGCCGCCCAGCATCGTGTTGGATCTGACGCCGGGCGCAGTTGTTTCTCTCTTTCCTCTGAAAAATGTCACCGGGCGCAGCCGCGGGTTGGAGTGGCCGATCGAGGGGCTTCACTTCGATCCGAGCGGGCAGGTGGGCACCTCGAACCGTGTCATTTCAAAGGTTGAGCTTCAGATGGACGGCCCGGGAATGTTGGTGATGGTACCTCGTAGCGCTCTGGATCAAGTCATGCAGGCGTTTCAGTCGGGGCTGAGCGCGCCGTGGCCCTCTCGCGCAGAATAACATAGAGCCCTGCGGCGATCGTGATCAGGATGCCAAGCGCAGCCAGACCGTTCGGCAGGTCGTGAAAGATCAGCCAGCCGATCAGGGTGGCGACGGGGATCTCAAGATACTGCATCGGTGCCAGCGTTGCCGAAGGCGCATAGCGCAGCGACCATGTCATAAACAGATGGGCGAAAGTACCCAGTATCCCGATAGACAGAAGCAGCCAGTGTTCGTTGCCCGAGGGGAGGGTGAACGAGAGCTCCCAGATCTCAGACTGCGTTCCCCAGATCAGAAGCGGCAGTAGCAGGATCGTGGCAAACACGCCCGAGACGGCCTGCAGCGACATCGGGTCGGTCTCTTTGGCGATCTGGCGCGTGACCAGCATGAACAAGGCAAAAACAACTGCAACGATCAGCGGCAAAAGCGCGGGTACACCGACTTCGGCGAAGCTGGGTTGAATGACCAGAAGGGTTCCGGCGAACCCGACGATACAGGCCGCAAGGCGGCGGTGCCCGACCTCTTCGTTCAGTATGTATTTTCCGAGCAGCAGCATGATGAAGGGCATCACGAAGGCGATGGCGACCGCATCAGCCAGGGGCAGGAATTGCAACGCCGAGAACATCGCGGTGATGCCAGCGATGTGCAAAAGCGTGCGGATCACGGTCAGCCGCAGAATACGGCCCCGCATGCGCCATGGCCTGCCGGTCATCGCGACCAAGGGCACAAGGATCGCCGCCTGAATGGCAAAACGCACGAAGACCAACAGCGCCAGCGGGGTTGTTTCCCCCAACAGCTTTGCCAGCGCATCCCCCATCGGGGCAAGCACGCAGAAACCAAGCATCAGTACGATGCCGAATACGGGACGATCCTGAGTCATGGCCGCGACGCTAGCTGTTTCCCGGGGCCGAGAAAAGCTCTGTTCTCAAGCCTCCGGCAGGGGTTGAACCTTGGTGTAGTCCGGGCCGATGCAGGTGGGCAAATCATCGCCCAGTTTCAGCCAACTCAGCTTCTCTTCATGTGACACATGAAGAGTTGGCTCTAGGGCTTCGGGGCTCTCTAGCGTCGCGACATAGAGGTGAAGAACGTCCGACATCTTGGTCGACCGAAATGAGATCGGAGTTCCACAATGCGGACAGAAGCTCCGCTCGACCCCAAGCGAAGAGTTGAAGCGCTTCGGTTCTTCTCCGGTCCAGCGCCATTGGCCGTCGCGCACCCCGAAATAAGTCGTCATCGGAGCGGCACACTGGCGGCGGCAACTGTCGCAATGGCAGGAGACGCAGGACAAGACCGGAGGATCAACTTCGTACGCGACCTTGCCACACAAACAATGTCCTCGCATTTCGCCACCTCCTGTCTCACCTCAGCAGTTCGGGACGTTTACGGCCAAACCACCCAACGAGGTTTCTTTGTACTTCTCATGCATATCATGCCCGGTCTGACGCATGGTCTCGATCACCGCATCTAGGGGCACAAAATGCTGCCCATCCCCGCGCAATGCAAGCGACGCGGCCGAAACGGCCTTTATCGCGCCAAGGCCGTTTCGCTCGATGCACGGCACCTGAACCAACCCTGCAACCGGATCGCAGGTCATACCCAGATGGTGTTCAAGCGCGATTTCAGCGGCGTTTTCCACCTGCTCGGGCGTGCCACCCATGACGGCGCAAAGACCAGCCGCCGCCATCGCCGAGGCACTGCCTACCTCGGCCTGACATCCAGCCTCAGCCCCTGAGATCGAGGCGTTGAATTTCACCAACCCCCCAATGGCACCTGCGGTCAGAAGGAAATCCTCAATATGGCTTTCGGATGCGCCGGGCACGTGGTCGAGGTAGTAGCGCAGTACCGCAGGCAGAACCCCCGCCGCGCCGTTGGTTGGCGCGGTGACCACCTGACCTCCGGCCGCGTTTTCCTCGTTCACGGCCATGGCATAGACGCTCATCCAATCGTTGATTGTGTGCGGCGCGGTCAGGTTCATACCGCGCTCGGCCATCAGCGCATCATAGATACCCTTGGCACGGCGACGCACGCTGAGGCCGCCGGGCAGGATGCCATCGGTGGTCAGGCCACGCTCGATACAGTCGTCCATCACCTGCCACAGCCGGGCAGAGCCTTTGGCAAAGCTATCCGCGCAGCCACGTGCGATTTCGTTGGCGCGTTTCATTTCGGCAATGGACTTGCCGCTGGACTTTGCCATCTCCAACATCTCGACGGCGGATTTGAAGGGGAAGGGCACCGGGGCGCCTTCGTCGGTGGCCTTGCCAGCGGTCAGTTCCTCTTCGGTCAGAACAAAGCCGCCGCCGATCGAGTAGAAGACCTGCCGCAATATCACATCGCCCTGCGCGTCGGTCGCCATCAGGATCATACCGTTGGCGTGGCCGGGCAGATTGTGATCGTAGTCAAAGACCAGATCGGTCTTGGGGTTGAAGGTCAGCGTCGGTAGTCCTTCAGGCGTTACCGTGTGCGTTTCCGCAATCGCTGCCAGCGCGGCCTCGGCCTTGTCGTTGTCATATGTGTCCGGCACGAAACCGGCGAGGCCAAGGATGGTGGCGCGGTCGGTGGCATGACCCACTCCGGTAAAGGCCAGCGAGCCGTGTAGTGAGCCGCGCAGCCCGGCAAATTCAAACGGCGATGCACGCATCATGTCCAGAAAACGCCCGGCGGCCACCATGGGGCCCATGGTGTGGGATGAGGACGGGCCGATGCCCACTTTGAACATATCGAAGACAGAGAGAAACATGTCAGATAGCTGAGCCTTCTGGAGGGTTGGCATAGATAGGTGAGGTGAACGGCGTGGCCCCAAGACCTTCGGCGGCTGTTGCCGTTCGCGTTGCGGGACGCATCTCTAGCTTTGCCAGGATGCGCTGAAGATAGGGCGTATCGGCGAGTTGGTACCAGCTGCGGTCCGCATTGGATGGGTAGAGCGCCATCCACCGCATCATGCAGCCGATATAGTATGTCAGAACTGACGGCTGATCAGCGCTGAGCCAGTCCGGAGCCTGTGCGGCGACCGCGTCCAGAATTTTCAGATGAGTGCGCAGCCTTGGGCGTATTCCGGCCCGCAGGGTCTCGGCCTGTCCTGGGTCTATGTATTTCTCGGCATAGAACAGGATGCGCAGATCGGCATGGAGCGTGTTTGACGCGAAAAACAGCCATTTCAGAAAGGCGGCCCGGTCAGGGCTGGAAGACGCGGGCGCAAGTTGCCCATGGCTGTCGGACAGCCACAGCAGAATGGCAGCCGTTTCGAATATCGGCCCCTGAGGGGTTTCGAGAACCGGGATCAGCCCGTTCGGGTTCAACGCTCGGTAGGCTGCGCTGTCTTGCGCGTTCTGACGACGATCAACCAGCACCGTCTCATAGGGCTGATTCATTTCATCCAGCACCAGCCGGATCACCAGCGAGGCGTTGTCAGGGGCATAGTGCAGGCGATAGGGCGTCATCATAGGGACTAGATATACAGCAACCGAAACCTGAAAAGCCTTGTTTGCGACGTTTCCGATAGGAAACGCGCAATTGAGCGACATCTTTCGCATCCGGGCGACGTGAATTGGGTCTCGAAGTTGGGTGGAGCATTGCATATAAGTCTTGCAGACTATTTGGGGAAGACTGCCAATGACCGCGGATTTGTCGCCAATCGACACAGCCAAATACGTTGCGGCGTACCGCGCGGCCGACATGGTCGAAGACGGAATGCGGGTGGGGCTGGGCACCGGCTCGACTGCCGCCTGGCTTGTTCGCCGTCTGGGCGAGCGTGTCCAGCAAGAAGGCCTGCGCATCAAGGGAGTACCCACCTCAACCCGAACCGCGCAACTGGCGCGTGAGGTCGGGATCGAGGTCGTGTCACTGGATCAAGCCGGATGGCTGGACCTGACGATTGACGGCGCGGATGAGTTCGACGGTGATCTGAACCTGATCAAGGGCGGAGGCGGTGCGCATCTGCAGGAAAAGATCGTGGCGACGGCCAGCGACCAGATGGTGGTGATCGCCGATGCCGGGAAAGAGGTCGAAACGCTCGGCGCATTCCCGCTGCCGGTCGAGGTGATCCCCTTTGGCTGGCAGACCACTCGAACGTTGATCGAAGAAGTTCTGGACACGATGGATGTGCTTGGCACCAACTCTGCCCTTCGCATGAATGGTGAGGCCCCGTTTGTGACCGATGAGGGCAACCATATCCTCGACCTGCATCTGCAAAGGATTGGCAATGCGCGGCAGATGGCGCTGGTTTTGAACCAGGTGCCGGGTGTCGTCGAGAACGGGCTGTTCATAGACATCTGCGACAAGGTCGTTGTGGGCTACGGCGATGGCCGGGTCGAGCTGCGCGACATCAATGCCGGAACCGTTGAACTGGACCAGCTCCTCGGGGGCGCCAAGGACAACCTGTTTTCGGATTTTTCGGACTGAGTGGAAGGCGCCATCCCGAGGACGTGTTGGAATATACTGGAAATTTACGCCTTTGGGGGTTGGCAGGGCGGTTTTCGCGCCCAGATATCCAAAGAATTTTGCAAGCTGAATGAAGGAACCCAGCATGAGCTTTGACTATGACCTCTTCGTAATCGGCGGAGGCTCGGGCGGGGTCCGCGCGGCGCGCGTAGCGGCGGGCGAAAACGGTGCCAAAGTGGCGCTGGCCGAGGAGGATCGGTACGGCGGCACTTGCGTTATCCGCGGCTGCGTTCCCAAGAAGCTGATGGTCTTCGCTAGCGAATATTCGGGAATGGTTGGCGACGCGCAGGCCTATGGCTGGGACATTCAGCCCGGAGCGTTCAACTGGAACACCTTCCACGGAAAGCTGGTGACGGAACTGGATCGTTTGGAAGGTATCTACCGCAACATACTGAAAAACAACGGTGTCGAAAGCTTTGATCAGCGCGCCCATGTGGTCGATCCGCATACGGTTGAACTGGCCGATGGTACGCGTAAAACCGCCAAGCATATCCTGATTGCGACGGGTGGCCGTCCGGTTGTGCCGGACTTCCCCGGCTCGGATCTTGCCATCACCTCAAATGAAATCTTCCACCTTGAGAAGCTGCCCGAAAGCATCCTGATCGTCGGCGGCGGCTATATCGCCAGCGAATTTGCTGGGATCATGAACGGGCTGGGCGTCAAGACCACTCAGTTCTACCGTGGTGCGCAGATCCTGCGTGGCTTTGACGAAGAAGCGCGTGGCCTAATCTGTGAAGAGATGCGCCAGAACGGTATCGACGTGCGTCTGGGCACCAATGTGCTAGAGATGACGAAAGAGGGCGACAAGATCCGCGTCAAAGCCACCGACGGGACCGAGGATCATTTCGACGTGGTCATGTATGCCACCGGGCGCACTCCGAATGCGGACAATCTGGGGCTTGAGGACGTGGGCGTCGAACGTGGCCGCAAGGGCGAGATCATCGTGGATGAATACAGCCAGACCGGCGTGCCCTCTATCTATGCGATTGGCGATGTGACCGACCGCGTGAACCTGACCCCGGTTGCAATCCGCGAAGGCATGGCCTTTGTTGAGACCGTCTTCAAAGGCAACCCGACCCCAGTGGATCATGAACTGATCCCGACCGCGATTTTCACCCAGCCCGAATTCGGCACCGTGGGCCTGAGTGAGGAAGAAGCGGCAGCGCAGGAACCGATCGAGGTTTATGCGACTTCGTTCAAGCCGATGCAGAAATCTTTTGCCGGTGGCACTCAGCGGGTTCTGATGAAGCTGATCGTGTCTCAGGCCACGCGCAAGGTGCTGGGCTGCCACATCGTGGCGCCGGGCGCAGGTGAGATGATCCAGCTGGCTGGCATTGCCGTTAAAATGGGGGCGACCAAGGAAGATTTCGACCGCACGGTTGCAGTTCACCCGGTCATGGCCGAAGAACTGGTGACAATGCGGCAACCTGTACGCACGGCTTGATTTGCAACTGCGCGCAACCAAGTTACAAGGAACACCGTGATCACACGGTCAAACACAAGGGAATAGACACATATGGCGGGCAACAGCGGTGGCCCCTGGGGGGGCGGAGGCTCCTCTGGTGGTGGAGGAAATCGGGGTAATAACGGTGACGGGCGCAAGCCTCCCGAAGGGGAGAGCCCGCAGATCCCCGAGATCGATGAGCTGATGAAAAAAGGGCAAGAGCAGCTGCGCGTCCTCATGGGCGGTCGTGGCGGCGGTGGCCGTGGCAGCAACGGTTCAGGCGGTGGCGGCGGTGGCCCGATCTTTACCAAAGGCACCGTGGCGATTGGCGCATTGGTCGCGATCGGCCTCTGGGCTGCGGCCAGCTTTTACACCGTTAAGCCAGAAGAGCAGTCGGTTGAACTGTTCCTTGGCGAATTCTCGGCTGTCGGAAATCCTGGTCTGAACTTTGCGCCTTGGCCTTTCGTAACCGCTGAAGTCATTCCAGTTACACGGGAACAGAACGAAGACATGGGCGGCGCGCGTGGAAGCGACGACGGTCTGATGCTGACCGGTGACGAAAACGTGGTCGATATCGACTATCAGGTCGTTTGGAACATCAACGACCCCGCCAAGTTCCTCTTTAACCTGCGCGACCCGCGTCAAACGATTCAGGCTGTGTCAGAGTCGGCGATGCGTGAGATTATCGCGCAAAGCGAACTTGCTCCGATCCTGAACAGAGACCGAGGCATTATCGCAGAACGTCTGCAAGAACTGATTCAGGCGACAATGGACAGTTACGATTCGGGCGTGAACATCGTCCGCGTGAACTTCGACAAGGCTGACCCGCCGCAGGACGTGATTGCCGCATTCCGTGACGTTCAGGCCGCTGCGCAGGAACGGGATCGTTTACAGAACGTCGCGGACGCCTATGCCAACCGTGTTCTTGCGGAAGCACGTGGTGAAGCTGCTCAGGTTCTGGAAGAGGCCGAAGCCTATCGCGCTCAACAGATCAACAGCGCTCAAGGTGAGGCCAGCCGTTTCAGCGCGGTTCTGGAGGAATACTCCAAAGCACCAGATGTGACCCGCAAGCGTCTGTATCTGGAGCGCATGGAGCAGGTTCTGGGTGACGTGGACAAGATCATCCTGGACGAAAACACCGGCGGCTCGGGGCAGGGCGTTGTGCCGTACCTGCCGTTGAACGAACTGCGTCGTACCCCTGCAGCGGAGAGCAACTGATGCGTAAAACGACATTTATCCTACCCGTCGTCTTCCTCGCGATTGTCGGTGTTCTGTCCTCGATCTTCATCGTGGATGAGCGTGAACGCGCTCTGGTTCTGCAGTTTGGTCGCGTTGTCGCGGTCAAGGAAGAGCCCGGATTGGCGTTTAAAATCCCTCTGATTCAAGAGGTTGTGCGCTATGATGACCGCATCCTGTCGATCGACGTGCAGCCGCTTGAGGTGACACCCCTTGATGACCGTCGTCTTGTGGTTGATGCCTTCGCGCGTTACCGGATTTCGGATCTGGAGCAGTTCCGTCAGGCCGTTGGTGTTGGCGGTATTCCGGTGGCCGAGGACCGTCTGGACCGTATCCTTCGCGCGGAAACCCGGGAAGTTCTGGGTTCGGTCTCCTCGCGGGATATCCTCAGCTCTGACCGTGCGGCCCTCATGCTGCGGATCCGCAACAGCGCAATTGCCGAAGCGCGGGCGCTGGGCGTCAATGTCATCGACGTGCGCCTTAAAGCCACTGACCTGCCGCAGGCGAACCTTGAGGCGACCTTTGACCGGATGAAAGCCGAACGGGAACGTGAAGCGACCGACGAACGCGCCCGTGGTAACGAAGCCGCGCAGCGTGTCCGAGCGCAGGCTGACCGGACCGTGGTTGAACTGGTTTCGGACGCCAACCGTGAGGCCGAGATCATCCGCGGTGAGGCAGACGCCGAACGCAACGCGATCTTCGCTGAAGCGTTTGGACAAGACCCAGAGTTCTTTGAGTTCTACCGCTCGCTGTCCGCCTATGAGCGCGCGTTGCAAGGCGGGAACAGCTCGATGGTCCTCAGCCCGGATTCGGAGTTCTTCAACTACCTGAAATCGCCCACCGGGCAGGCGACCCAGTAATGGGTATGATCCTTCTGGCCTTCGGGCTGGTGCTGATTGTCGAGGGGCTGGCCTATGCGCTGGCCCCTTCGCTTATTGAACGTATGTTAGAGGCGCTGCGGACGCTGCCAGAACAGGCGCGGCGTTTGGCAGGGCTGCTCTGTGTCGTCAGCGGTCTTGTGCTGCTTTGGGGCGCCTATCAGCTGGGGTTTTGATGCCCTGACCTCACTTGCCGGTGATTTCCCCGCGATCCTCAGTTGCGAGCGTGATCAAACCGACTACATTGGGTGGAAAGATAGTCTGCCTTAGGGCGGTCTGTAAGAGATTGACGACAAGGAGTTCCCAAGTGCAGGCACAAGCGCGCAGTATTTCCGTCCGGCGGGACGATGGTGATGGTTTCATGCGACTGATGTGGCTGGCCTTCGGAGCGATGGTTCTGATCGCAGCACAAACTGTTGCGGCGTATGCGCGTGGGGAAAGCCTTGCGCCGCTGGCGGAACAGATCAGCCCGGCGGTGGTCAATATCACCACATCGACCCTGATCGAAGGCCAGACCGGGCCGCAGGGGATCGTGCCCGAGGGCTCTCCGTTCGAAGATTTCTTCCGCGAGTTTCAGGATCGCAACGGCGACAATGGCGACCGCCCGCGCCGCAGCAACGCGTTGGGGTCGGGTTTCGTGATCTCGGAAGACGGCTTTATCGTCACCAATAACCACGTGATCGCCGAGGCCGATGAGATCCTGATTGAATTCTTCCCTGGCGATGGTCAGCCCGTGAAGGAATTGCCTGCCAAGGTCATCGGCACGGATGAAAAAACTGATATCGCGCTGTTGAAAGTCGAGGCGTCGGGGCCTCTGCAATATGTACAGTTCGGCGACAGCGACACGGCGCGTGTTGGCGACTGGGTGATTGCCATGGGAAACCCGCTTGGGCAGGGGTTCTCGGTTTCGGCGGGGATCGTCTCGGCCCGTAACCGCGCACTGAGCGGGTCCTATGACGACTACATCCAGACCGATGCGGCGATCAATCGGGGCAACTCGGGTGGTCCTCTGTTTAACATGGATGGTCAGGTCATCGGCGTGAACACTGCGATTCTGTCTCCCAACGGCGGCTCGATCGGTATTGGGTTTTCGATGGCCTCCAATGTCGTGACCAAGGTCGTCGACCAGCTGCGTGAGTTCGGCGAAACCCGCCGTGGTTGGCTGGGCGTGCGCATTCAGGACGTAACTGAGGATATGGCCGAGGCAATGGGTCTGGATAAACCCGGTGGCGCATTGATCAGCGATGTACCGGAGGGTCCCGCGAAAGAGGCCGGTCTGAAAGCAGGGGACGTGATCCTCAGCTTTGACGGGGTCGAGGTTGAAGATACGCGCGGTCTGGTGCGTCAGGTCGGCGAGACAACCGTAGGCAAATCGGTTCGTGTGGTCGTACATCGCGATGGTGGCACTCAGACTATTCTGGTCACTCTCGGGCGCCGTGAGGATGCAGAGCGTGCCGAAACGAGTGAAGAAGATACTCCGGACGCGCCAACCGACGAAAACGCTGACATTCTGGGCCTGACCATTTCACCGCTGACAGA
This sequence comes from Ruegeria sp. AI3, assembly GCF_056541245.1. Lineage (NCBI taxonomy): Bacteria > Pseudomonadati > Pseudomonadota > Alphaproteobacteria > Rhodobacterales > Roseobacteraceae > Ruegeria > Ruegeria sp. AI3. The sequence continues at coordinate 213,733 of NZ_JBQFYA010000002.1, read as the reverse complement.
TACGCTGCGTGAAGATCTGGGCCTCGATGCCGAGGCGGACGGTCTGGTCGTGACCGAGGTTGACGAAGCCTCGGAGGCATTTGCCAAAGGTCTGCGCGCAGGTGATCTGATCACCGAAGCCGGGCAGCAGAAGGTCGAATCCATCAGTGACCTTGAGGCGCGTATTGAAGAAGCTACTGAAGCCGGGCGCAAATCGCTGCTGCTGTTGGTACGCCGCGGCGGCGACCCGCGCTTTGTCGCGTTGAGCCTTGAAAACTAAGCTCATCACATAGCTACCGAAAAGGGCCGGGGGTTTCTCCGGCCTTTTTTCATGTTCTTTTAGGCCCGGCAGAAAGAAAATAAGCCATATGCCTTTTGGGCATATGGCTTAGGTACAGGGAGAGATCAGTGGACAGATATCGGGGATGATTACTGACCTCCTACGGTAACAGATTTACCCTAGGGCACTGACTTCTGAGTCGTCTGTGAACAAGATCACAAAAGGTCAGATCAGGTCCGATTCAGCCAAAGCGCGCAAAGCTTCAATGTCGTGGATCAGCAATCCGCCCCGCGATGCCTCGACCACATTGTCGCGTTTCCAGATCGAAATGGTTTTCGAGACGGCTTCACGCGTGGCCCCAACGAATTCGGCTAATTCACTTTGCGACAGGGTAATGCGTTCCGTGGGATCGTCCTGCAGAGACGACAGATGCAGCAGTTTGCGCGCCAGTCGAATCGGCATCGGCAAGAAGACCTGCTCGTTTAGTTGCGAGCTCATCGACCGCATCCGCAATCCGGCCAGACGGACCATATCAACCGCAAGATCGGGGTGTTGGCGGATTTGCTCCATCACGTCCCTGCGACGCACGCGCAGAACCCGAGAAGGTTCAGCAGCTGCAACAGTGGCAGTGCGAGGGCCGCTGTCGAACAGAGCGATCTCACCGAAAACCTCGCCCGGACGCATGAGCGTCAGAGCCAGCTTTCGGCCGCTCATGGCCAGGAAGGACACTTCGAGCGTCCCTTCGACGATGGCATAAAGCGCATCGCCTTCGTCATCCTGATCGAACAGGGTTTCGTTTTTATCCAAAGAGATTTCCGTCGCCAGCGCCGAGAGCATCTCGCGCAGGCCTTCGGATGCATCGGACAGGAAGCCGCTATTTGGGAATACCGCCATTCGGGTACTAATCTCCGGAGTAGGATGGTGAGTGGTTACTCAATTATTCACAGCAAGGTCAACAAGCCAAGTGGTTTCCTTGGATGAGTGTCAAACTGATACCAAAGGGCTTTGGGTCCACTACTGGCAATCGGGGTCTTCCAGATAGCTCTGCAGGCGGTGGAACTGGTACATCAGGAAGGCCATTAGCGCGATGGGAAAGGCGAAGGTTTCGATCTTCACCCAAAGATCGGTGGACATGGTGCGCCAGACGATCTCATTGGCGACGGCCAGAACGGCAAAGCAAGCACAGAGGCGACGTGTCAGGATCATCCAGCCTTCGTGCTTCATCGGCAGCATCTCGTCCAAAACGTAGGCGAGGTAGGACTTTCCCTGCAGCAACCCGATCCCAAGAATGACCGAGAAGAACCCGTAGACCAGCGTGGTTTTCATCTTGAAGAACCGCTCATCATTGAACCAGGCGGTCAAGCCACCGAAGAAGATCACCATGAAAGCGGTGAAAATCTGCATCCGGCTGAGTTTGCCTGTCAGGAACCACAAGATGCCCATTGCCGCCAGAATCAGCGGGACAAAGAGGATAGTAGCGATGATGAAGCCTGAATACTCGATACCGCCGATCAGAAAGCTGTCATCACGCAGCCGCAGGTAGATGAAGAAGAAGGCCAGCGGGGGGCCCAGTTCCAGCACCTGTTTCAGAAACGGGTTGATCTCTTTTTTGCCTGTCATCGTGGTGTCCTGCTGTTCATCCGCCCATTTCAACGATTACAGCGCCCAATGCAATCAGTGCCATCAGGGCGATGCGTCTTGGGCCAACGGTTTCTTTCAAAACCAGCCACCCGATCAAGGCTGCAAATACAGTTGATGTTTCCCGCAGTACAGCCGCTTCTCCGACTTTGTCCAATCGGGTGGCCAGCATAATGGCTCCGAATGACAGTGGTGCGATCAAGCCGCCTGCGAGCCCGCGCAGCATCAGCGGACCGGGGGAGGGGCGGTTGATCATAGCACGCCATCTGAGGAACGCGTAGATCGGCATCGCGAAGCCGTCGATCATGAAGAACCAGGCCAGAAAGGTGAACGGATCAGCGGTGGCGCGGATGCCATAAGCGTCATAGGTCGTGTAGAGCGCTACGAAGAGACCGGTGGCAATCGCCAGGGCAAGAGCGATGCCTAGAGTCTCACGATTGGTTTCCAGAAACCGGAAATTATAGGCAGCCAGCCCGAAGATACCGGCCAGAAGGACGGCCACACCGAACCATTGCGTGCCTGTGAAGGTTTCTCCGAACAGAAGGTAGGCTCCGATCACAGTGAAAAGTGGGCCGGTACCGCGAACGACCGGGTAAACCACCGTGTAGGAGCCTTTGGTATAGGCCAAGGCCTGAAGGATCTTGTAGGTGATGTGGATCAGCCAGACGATGCCGAAAATGGGCCACATATAGGGTTCGGGCCATGGCACGACGAATAGGGCAAAGGGGATGGCCATCAGGCAATAGCAGGCGTCGATGGCCCCACGAGACAGCCACGGATCGTGGCGGCCCTTTTGCAATGCTCCGAAGACCGCGTGCAGAAAAGCTGCCATCAACGCCAGGCCAAGGGCGAGATTGTGGCCCGCTTCGGTGCCTTCGAGTGAGATCAGCCAGTCGCTCAATTGTCAGGTCTTGTTTGGTGTGGCGAGGCTGGGGGCTGTCTGCCCCCAGACCCCCGAGGATATTTTCAGCCAGATGAAGAGGCGGATCAGTTTTGGTCGAGGCCGGTCAGGGCCGCTGCGAATTCTTCGGGGTCGAACGGGGCGAGGTCATCTATTTGCTCTCCGACGCCGATGGCATGGATGGGCAGGCCGAACTTGTCGGCCAGCGCGACCAGCACGCCGCCTTTGGCTGTGCCGTCCAGCTTGGTCATCACAAGGCCCGACACATCGGCGAGTTTGCGGAAGGTTTCGACCTGGCTGAGGGCGTTCTGGCCCGTAGTCGCATCCAGCACAAGCAGCGTGTTGTGCGGCGCGGTCTCATCGACCTTGCTGATCACGCGGACGATCTTGGCCAGTTCCTCCATTAGGTCGGCACGATTTTGCAGGCGGCCTGCGGTGTCGATCATCAGAAGGTCGGCACTGTCCTGTTGCGCTTTGGTCAGGGCATCAAAGGCAAGGCTGGCGGGGTCCGAGCCTTCGGGCGCGGTCAGAACAGGGACGCCAGCGCGATCACCCCAGACCTGCAGTTGCTCGACGGCGGCGGCGCGAAAGGTGTCTCCGGCGGCGATCACGACCTTCTTGCCAGCGGATTTGAACTGGCTGGCCAGTTTGCCGATGGTTGTGGTCTTGCCCGAGCCGTTGACGCCGACCACCAGAACCACTTGCGGGCGTTTGGGATAGATTGGCAGGGGGCGGGCCACCGGCTCCATCACGCGGGCAACTTCCTGCGCCAGCAGTTGCTTGATCTCGCGGGACGAGAGTTTGCGGCCAAAACGCCCCTCGGCCATGTTCGAGGTAACGCGCAGGGCGGTGTCGACGCCCATGTCCGAGGCGATCAGCAGCTCTTCGAGCTGTTCCAGCATATCGTCATCCAGGGTCCGGCGGATTTCGGCCTTGGTTTCCGTACGGCTGAACAGGCGACCCAGCAATCCGCTGGATGCGGGCTGATCGTCTTGCGCCGTCTCGGGTTGCGGCGCAGCTTCCTGCGGTTGCGGTTGCGGTTGCGGTTGCGGTTGCGGTTGCAGTTGCGCGGCGGGTTCAGGCGTCTGCGCCACCGGCTCTGGTGCGGTGGTTTCTTCACCTCCGTCTTCGACAATGGCGTCCAGCCCTTCCTCAAGACGGGATGAGGATTTGAACAGCTTGTCCTTCAGCTTTGAAAAAAACGCCATTTTCGGTCTCCGCAGGTGTTCCCCTCCACCTAATGTGGATTTGCCGGAGTTGCAAAGGGTCAGGTGAACGCGATCAGTAGTCCAGCCTGCGCGGCCCAATAGAGCGGCCAGACCAGATAGGGCGTCAGCTTCAGGGCTGCATGTCCTTGGGGCAGCAGAAACTTCTCGGTTGCCAGCACGAGGTCTGAGGCGATGAATGCCAGTGCCGCAGGCAACGCCCAACGAAGCATTCCGGTCTCGGGCAAAGACAGAACTGCGACGCCCATGCCTAGGATGATCGGGATGTAGATCAGAACCGGGAGTTTCAGCTCTCCGGCCCGTGGGGTGAGCAAAGTGGCGGCAACGATCCCCAGAATGAGGAGCGACCAGAAGTATCCCGGCCGTTCCAGAATGAGGTCAAAGTTGCTGTTGGGATGCGTCAGGAACAGCGCGATATAAACGATATGGCCAGCGGCAAACGCGCCGATCCCTGCCATGAAGGTGGTGTCGGACTCTCGCGACAGCAGAGCATCCCCAACCGCGCAGAGGCCCAAGGCGACAACCAGCAAGGTCGCGCCTCCGCTGAGGAGGGCGACGAGGGCCAGCACCGCAACCGACGCGGTTTTCAGAAAGGTGCGGAGCACGCTTGCTGGGCGCGGCGACAGCGGCAAATAGGCCAAGGCGCAAGCGGCGGCGAGCCAGAATAGCAGGTGTGTCACGTTGCTCCCCTCTGTCTTGTTCGGGGCCAATGTTCTTTGCGGAGGCACGCGGCACAATAATGACGTGGGGGCAAGCGAATACCGGCGTGGTGATTGGCCTTGCTCGCCCGCATCTGACACTATGGCCTCATGTTGAGGCATCTTGTGATTCTATTGGCGCTGTCGGCGCAGACAGCGGGCGCGCAGACGGCGCTGTCCGGGGCCGAGTTCGATGAGTACACGCAGGGCAAAACCTTGTTTTATGGTTTTGAGGGGCAGGTTTATGGGGTTGAGCGATACTTGCCCAACCGCCGCGTGATCTGGTCGTTTTTGGACGGGCAGTGCAAAGAAGGCGTCTGGTATCAGCGCGAGGATCAGATCTGTTTCGTCTACGAGGACCGGCTGGATCCGCAATGCTGGGTATTCACTCGCTCGGGCGGTGGGCTGATCGCGCAGTTCGAAGGCGACCCCCAAGCAACCGAACTCTATGAGGCCGAAGACCTCGGGGAGGAGATGGTGTGCCTGGGGCCTGAAGTCGGGGTTTAACCGCTAGAACAACGATCCCTGATCCGGCGCGTCGGGTTTGGATTTTTTCGCGGCAGGGCGGCCGGCGGAACCGGTCGTCAGGCGACCGTCCGAGAATTCGATCTCAAGCGCCGCGTGTTTGCCAGCCTGAGCCTTGGTAGTCACAACGTCACCCTCGGCGCGCACAACCGCATAGCCACGCGCCAGCGTTGCCTTGTAGCTGAGCGTTTCGCGTAGGCGGTCGGTTGCTGTCAGTTGTTGGCGCAGGCGCTCCAGTCTGACGGTTTGGGCGGCGTCCAGCCGCTCATCCAGTCGAGCGATAGCCTGGCGCTGTTGCTCAATCTCGCGCTGGATCGGGCGGAGGGAGAGGCGCGACGAAAGGTTGCGTAGGTGTTCCTGACGGGAGGAGACGACGCTTCGCAAAGTCGACGGGCGCAGATGTGCCGACATCTCGACCAGTTGCAGGCGACGGTTTTGCACCCCGCGATTTAGTGCGGGTGTCAGGCGTTCTGCAATCAGATCAAGGCGTTGCCGTGGAGAGTTCAACAAACTGTCCGGGCGTGGCAGCGCACGTGCCACATCACGCAGACGCTGCGCACGGCGCTGAACCGCATCGCTCGCAGCCCGCGACAGGCGCGCGCCTTGTTCGTTGGTCCAGGCCATCAACTCCATCCGCACGGGTACGGCCAATTCGGCTGCGGCCGTTGGCGTAGGTGCGCGGCGGTCGGACACAAAGTCGATCAGCGTCGTGTCCGTCTCGTGCCCCACGGCTGAGATCAGCGGGATCTCTGATGCGGCAGCCGCCCGGGCCACGTTTTCTTCGTTGAACCCCCACAAATCTTCGATTGAGCCGCCTCCGCGTGCAACGATGATCAGATCGGGGCGCGGCAGTGCTCCACCTGGCGTCAGAGCGTTGAAACCTTCGATGGCGCGGGTCACCTCGGGCGCGCAGTTTGCACCCTGTACAGCGACGGGCCAGATCAGAACCTTGCGGGGAAACCGGTCGCGCAAGCGATGCAAAATATCGCGGATCACCGCCCCGGACGGAGAGGTCACGACACCGATGATCTGAGGCAGGTAAGGTAGCGGTTTCTTACGCTCAGGCGCGAATAGTCCTTCGGCCTCTAGCTGTTTTTTACGCTTTTCCAACAGCGCCATCAGCGCGCCTTGACCGGCGACTGCGACTTCATCGACATTCATGTTGTATTTGGATTGCGCGCCGAATGCTGTGAGGCGACCGGTGACGACGACCTCCAAGCCTTCTTCGGGGACAACGGACAGGCCGGAAATCTGCCCCTTCCACGTGGTGCAGGCCAGAACGTTCCGGTCGTCCTTGATGTCATAATACAGATGACCCGAGCGCGCCTTGAACACGCGCCCGACCTCGCCGCGTACACGGATTCGCCCGAACGAGCCCTCTAGCGTGCGCTTCACCTCGCCAGAAATCTCGGAAACTGAGTATTCGGGAGTGTTTTGGCCGGGAATTGGGTCGTCAAGCAGGTCGGACATTTCAGCGCCTTGTGTCAAATGCCGTGCCAGCTTAGAACGCCGCGCAGGCGAGGCCAAGCAGATCGGAGACGACCTTATGAACATTCTTATTCTCGGCAGCGGTGGGCGTGAACACAGCCTCGCTTGGGCGGTGATGCAGAACCCCAAATGCGACCGTCTGATCGTTGCGCCAGGCAATGCCGGGATCGCCCAGATCGCCGAATGCGCGTCGCTGGATATCGAGAATGGCGGTGCGGTTGTCAATTTCGCCGAGGCCAACGCGATTGACTTCGTGATTGTTGGCCCCGAGGCGCCTTTGGCCGCTGGCGTGGCCGACCGCTTGCGTGAAGCCGGTGTGCTGGTGTTTGGCCCCTCTGCCGAAGCGGCCCGGTTGGAAGCTTCGAAGAGTTTTACCAAGGAGGTTTGCGATGCATCCGGTGCGCCTACCGCCGCCTATGCACGGTTCACCGAAGCCGCGCCCGCCAAGGCCTACATCCAAGAGCAGGGCGCCCCGATCGTGGTCAAGGCTGATGGTCTGGCGGCAGGCAAGGGCGTGATAGTAGCGATGGACGAGCAGACCGCTCTGGACGCAATTGACGACATGTTTGGCGGGGCCTTCGGTGGGGCGGGTGCCGAGGTTGTCATCGAAGAGTTCATGGATGGCGAAGAGGCCTCGTTGTTTGTGCTGTGCGATGGAGAGAACATCCTGTCGATCGGCACCGCGCAGGATCACAAGCGCGTGGGCGAGGGGGATACAGGTCTGAACACCGGTGGGATGGGGGCCTATTCCCCGGCTCCTGTTCTGAGCGCCGAGATTGAGGCGCGCGCGATGGATGAAATCATCCGCCCAACCATGGCCGAGATGAAGCGCCGGGGCGCGCCGTTCCAAGGGGTTCTCTACGCTGGTCTGATGATCAAGGACGGGCAGCCGCGTTTGGTGGAATACAACGTCCGGTTTGGTGATCCCGAATGTCAGGTTTTGATGATGCGTCTTGGGGCGCAGGCGATGGATCTGATGCATGCCGCAGCCGAAGGGCGTTTGGACGAAACGCGCGTGAACTGGGCCGATGATCACGCGATGACCATCGTTATGGCAGCCAGCGGGTATCCGGGTGCTTATGAGAAAGGCTCGGTTATCAAGGGCTTGGACGGCCTTCCTGAAGACAGCAGCAACATGGTGTTCCACGCGGGGACAAAGGCTGTTGATGGGAAGATTCAATCGGTTGGCGGTCGTGTTCTGAATGTCACCGCCCGAGGTGCGACGCTGCAAGAGGCGCGGGATCGGGCCTATGAAATGGTTGATGGGGTGGATTGGCCTGAGGGCTTTTATCGCCGAGATATTGGCTGGCGGGCGCTTTGACTTTGATGTGGGTCAGGGGGCTTTTTCCCCTCGGCCTGCGGCCTCTCCTCCGGGATATTTTTAGCCAGATGAAGAGCGGATCAGCACGCTAAGGCTTGGTTCAGGCTTTGGCGGTCTGTGAAGGGGCCGACGTCTGACGTGGTCCATCCATTGTTGTAGGTGACGCTGATGATGCGCGTCCAGTCGGCGCTGGCCGTGATCAGTTCTGGCGTCTCGCCGCAGTCACGCAGGCCGCCAGAGATATAGTCTTCGCCGATTCGATGGTTGGTCAAGCTGGGCAAAGAGGCGATCTCGGCCAACGCGCCATCTTTGTAGCGCCAGATTCGAAGGGTTTTGGCGAGGTGAGGGCGGTCGATATAAGCGATCTCGGTATAGCCATCGCCATCCAGATCGGCGGCTCCGATCGGGGCGAGCCAGCGGAAGCGCGTTCCGATATACGGGGTGGCAGCGATCTTTGTGCCGCTTTCGTCGTAGATTGCAAGTTGTGCGCCAAATTGGGCGTGCGACTCGACCACAACAAGTTCGGGCGTTCCGTCGGAGTCCATGTCCACCAGTCGAGGAGAAAGGTCTTCGAAAACCCGATCTTGGGGCAGGCGTATCGTCCGCAACGTTTGCGCACTGTCTGAACCGCGCGTTTCGACCCGGAGCTCTAAGGCGCCGTATTCCACGTCGTCACCCAATACGCCATGGGCATAGCGTGTTGTGGGTTCGGTAAATCGGGCGTCGATGATTTCCTCTGATGCCGCGGCAGAGCCCCCGCCGGCCAGCCACAGGCACAAAATCAGTGTCGCGCCGCGTGCCCGACGGTGCCAAGGGCAGACGGGGGGACGCGGCGCTTTGGAGGGCATCAGATCTGTTTTTCTGGCATTTGCACGACCAGACCGTCCAGTGCTTCCGTGACCTTGATCTGGCAGGTCAGGCGCGAGCGGGCGGGGTCGGGCTCATAGGCAAAGTCCAGCATGTCCTCTTCCATGTCGTCCTTGGCGGGGATTTTCTCAACCCAGTCGGGGTGGATGTAGACGTGGCAGGTCGAGCAGGCGCAGGCTCCGCCGCAATCGGCCTCGATGCCGGGAATGTTGTTGTCTCGGGCCCCTTCCATAACGGTCAGCCCATTGGCGACGTCGACTGTATGTTCAGTACCGCTATGCTCGACATAGGTGATCTTTGCCATGGCTTGCGTCTTCCTTTTGCGATGTTCGAATTCTTCCTTAATCAAGGCATTTAGGTCTTTCTAGCCTCATTTGCGACTCTGTGCGCCGCGTCTGGACTTTCTGTGCAATTGTTCTATTTTTGTTCTCATGCTTGTTGCCGCGACTTACCCTGATGTTTCAAACCGAGCCTGGCCCCGACCGCCGGCCTGTTTGCCTGCCAACCGGTTGGATCAGCCGCCCGAAGGCGCGCGGGTGGCGGTGGCGGGTCTGGTGATCCTGCGGCAGCGACCCGGAACCGCCAAAGGGGTGATCTTTCTGACGCTTGAGGACGAGACGGGGATCGTGAACATCGTGGTCTGGCGCAAGATCTACGAACAATTCCGCCGCGCGGTAATCTCGGGGCGTTTGCTGAGGGTCACGGGCCGAATGCAGAAGGCCGACGCCGTGATCCATGTAATTGCGGAAGAGATCGAGGATATCTCGGGAATGCTGGATGTTCTGGTGCGAGGAGAGGGAGCTTTGGCCTGAAAATTCCAATTCTTATGTGCTTGCCATTCGACCGCCACTAGTCGCGCTCAAACAGACCGCAATGTCTTAGTTTTGACCAATTCCCTGACTACCCGGCAGCTATGAGTACATTTATTTTCCACACGCATCATTTGTTGTTGAGATTTGCCGTATTGATCACTCTGATTGTGATCGCCCTGTCCATTTCGTTTTTCATACAGCAGCTTGATAGAAACATCAGAACCGACTTGGACGTTCAGGCCTATATTCCCGTTGCGGGTCTGACATTCATTCTGGCTTTTTTAGCCGTGCCGAGACTGATGGAACACGTGGTTGCGCCTGGAACAGTTGGATATGTTCTGTTTCACGCCGTGATATGCCTGTGCGGCGCCGCTCTGGTCATATTGAGCGGATTTATCGTCCTTGATGCCCCGTTGATCTCTTGGGTCGCGCCCAACGATATCGCGCCGTTTTTCATTTTGGGGTGTGCCGCTTCGTATTGTTGCCTTGCTGTATTGGGGGCCTTTCGTCTCACTTGGCTAAAAGGTGATGAAGATCCCTCGGATCAGTTCAGAATGCTGCGCAAAGTGCACTATTCCGCCCGGCAGATTGCGTGTGTATTTGCCTTTGTCATCGCGGGCACAATTCTGGGGTCGGTCATATTCTTGAATAGTCCGACGACGACCATCACGGTCGGAGTTTGTATCGCAATGTGGATATTCGCGACTCTGCTTGGCACATCGAAACTCAGCGTTAGGAATTTTGAAAAGCTGATCAGTCTTTGGAATATCGCATTGCAATTCTGCGTCGCTATGTCCGCGCTTTTTGCCACCAAGCTCACAACTCGGGCCTTTTTGTTTCACACTCGACTGTTCGAGGACTTGTCAGAGCGGGATACAGTTTACCCGTGGGTTGAAAACGTGTTGATGGCGCCGTTCATTGTGTTTGGGCTTACAAGTATCGCTCTTGTCGTGGCGCGTCAGAAACCGGTTGTTCGCAACATGGCCGACGTTTTCGCGTAGACTTCTAAAGCTGGCGAACGGGCCTCAGCTAGCGCTTGAACAAAACACTCTGCGCTTGCTTGCTACTGTGATCCCCGCGCAGCTCTGCATACAAGGCGCGTCCGGCTTGCACGCCCGGGCGGGCGCTCACAGCCTCTAGCCAGCGGGCGAAGTGAGGCTTGTCGTCCAGAACCTGCTGTTGACCCTCCCAAAGGCTCGCCCAACCCCAGATCGACATATCCGCGATCGAGTAAAAATCACCCGCGACATACTCGTTCTCGGCCAGACGCCGATCCAGCACGCCGTAAAGCCGGGCAACTTCGGCTCGGTAGCGGTCTTTGGCGTAGGGCAGGTCCTGCGGAGGTTCCAAGTTAGGGGCATATTTCAGGAAGTGGTGCGCCTGACCCGCCATCGGGCCAACGCCGCCCATCTGCCACATCAGCCACTCCTCTACCGCAACCCTGTCCCGTTCGGTCGCGCCATAAAACCGGCCTGTCTTGCGCGCCAGATACATCAGGATCGCGCCGCTTTCGAAAACGGAAATCGGAGCGCCATCAGGCCCGTCCGGATCGAAGATCGCAGGCATGCGGTTATTGGGTGAGATCTTCAGAAACTCCGGATCGAATTGGTCGCCCTTACCGATGTTGATCAGATGCGTGTTGTAGGGCAGCTCCATCTCTTCCAGAGCGATGGAGGCTTTCCAACCGTTCGGGGTGGGCCAGAAATACAGGTCGATCATGATGTCTCCTCAAGCTGAGGGGATCATGAAGCTTTCTGAGCAAACGGCAAGAGGCCCTGTGGGCGGGGTAGGGCAAAAAACCGTGACCAGCGCCTGTGCGGTTTTTCGGGGATACCGCGTTTGAGCCTTTGCAGGCAGAGGCGCTCGGGATCGCGCAGCAAGGCGTTATAGACGCGCAGCACGCCGGGACGCGTGTAACTGGACCAATGGCAGATACGCCGGTCGGGCGCGGCGAGCGGGAAGATCAGCGCCGACAGGTGATCCACCGTGTCCGGGCAATCGATCTGCAATGTGACCGAGTTTGGTGCCGTCAGGCCCGCGCCAATGCTGAGATCACCACGACGGGGTGGCTGGATGAAGGTTTCATAAAGAAAGTCGAATAGATCGTTCTCGTGGCTGATGATGTTGATGAATTCAGCCGCGCGCCCGGCAGGTGTGGTCAGGGCCGCGACGGTGCGGGATTGATAGGCAGCCCCAGTAAGGGAAATGATCCGGCTGAGCGCGCCGGGTGGAATATGATGCAGAGCCTCCAGCGCCACCTCAATACCCATGGAATGGCCGATGAAATGGATCGGACGCTTTGGGTTCAAATGATGCACATCACGAATGACGTCAGCCAGTACCTTGCCCGCTTCAACGGCACGACGTTGCGCTGACCAGAGCGGGCCCCGCGCGTCCCAACCAACGGCAATGGCAAGACCTTCGTCCTCAAACCCGCTACCAAAGCCCAGATGTTGCGGCCAGCTGGGGCTGTACCAGGGCATCGCCTTGGGATGCAGCGACAGAATATGCCGGTGTGGGCAGGCACCGGCATCATCGGGCCGATACTTGTATCCGTGGGTCATAATAATGACCGGTCCTTCGGATTGCTGGGCCTCTTGCACAGCCTCGATCAAGGGTCGGCAACTACCATGCAACTCAGCACGTCCGTTGACAGCATTGATCCTGATTACTGGCATATGCTCTGCCTCACACAAGATGTTGTGGTGCCGCTTTGTCATGACGCTATGACGTTTCCATGAATGAACGATTACAGAACCGTGACGTTGCAGGTGTCGGGCTTGACGAATTCGCGACTGCGGCGTAAGGGCAACAACACCACGTGGCGATTTGTTACCGGATTGCGGGCCACGCTAAACAACACGCTAAAAGGTCAGGATGAAAGGCCCCTTTCGCTTGACCGCGTCTGGGGTTTTTTTGATGCGCCTCGGGGATCGAGGCCGAAAGGAATGACATGAGCGAGAACTGGACCAAACGCACCCAAGCCGTCCATGGCGGCATCCGTCGCAGTCAGTACAACGAAGTGAGCGAAGCGATCTTCCTGACCCAGGGCTTCGTATACGACACAGCCGAGCAGGCCGAGGCCCGGTTCTTGGAATGTGGCCCGGATGAGTTCATCTATGCCCGCTACGGCAACCCGACGGTGTCGATGTTTGAACAGCGTATCGCGGCGCTGGAAGGGGCCGAGGATGCGTTTGCCACGGCGTCCGGCATGGCAGCTGTCAATGGTGCGTTGACCTCAATGCTGAAGGCGGGGGACCATGTGGTCTCGGCCAAGGCGCTGTTCGGGTCGTGTCTGTTCATTCTGGAAAACATCCTGACCCGCTATGGTGTCGAGGTGACGTTTGTCGATGGCACCGATCTTGACCAATGGAAGGCCGCGATCCGCCCCGACACAAAAGCCGTGTTTTTTGAGTCCATGTCGAACCCGACGCTCGAGGTGATCGACATTGCCGCCGTTGCCGAACTGGCCCATTCGGTTGGTGCACTGGTTCTGGTCGACAACGTGTTCTCGACCCCGGTGTTCTCGCGTGCGGTTGAGCAGGGCGCGGATGTGGTGATCTATTCGGCGACCAAACACATCGACGGGCAGGGTCGGGCGTTGGGTGGTGTGATCCTTGGCACCAAGGAGTTTATCCGCGGGACTGTCGAGCCCTACATGAAGCATACCGGCGGAGCACTTAGCCCATTCAGCGCGTGGATCATGCTGAAGGGTCTCGAGACGATGGCGTTACGGGTCAACGCGCAGGCTGCAACGGCGCAGGCCGTGGCCGAGGCGCTGGAAGGTCACTCGGCGCTGGAGCGGACGCTTTATCCGGGTCTGAAAACCCATGCCCAGAATGCTCTGGTACAGACGCAACTGGGGGGCAAGGGCGGAACCGTACTGTCTTTGGACATCAAGGGCGGCAAGGACGCAGCATTTGCGTTTCTCAATGCGCTAACGATACCGGTGATCTCGAACAATCTGGGGGATGCGAAATCCATCGCGACCCATCCGGCAACAACAACCCATCAGCGTCTGAGCGATGAACAGAAAGATGAGCTGGGCATCACACCCGGTCTGATCCGCCTGTCGATTGGTCTTGAGGATGCAGACGATCTGTTGGCCGATATCCAACACGCGTTGGACGTCTCGCAGGGGCAGTAGAAAACGCCTCAAACTGGTGACTCTACAGGCAGAGAGGTGGTGCAACCTGCCTCTCTGATCCACCGAGGTTGGCGTAAACTGTGTCGCTGCCGCGCGCAGAATGCCGGATTTACGCTGGGTTTTTTCGATCCATCCTGTTAATTGGCCCGTATCGGGTTAAACTGGATACTGAACTTCAGCCGTTTGAATTTCGACGGCCAACCGAGGAACCTCAGCCTATGAATGTTCACCCCCGTGACATCGACGACGCACCAAACCGGGAACAGGCCGCAGAAGCGCTGAAATTGCTGCGGCAATGGGCCAAGACCGCGCCTGCGGCCGAGATCAGCCAGCTGGACCCGTCCTTGGCGCGGCTCGTGCCCGGCATGTCGGCGGTGAACTATCCGTCCATGTCACGTGAATATCCCGAAGGTTTTGTCGCGGATGAGGCGTACCGGGCCACATTGCCCGACCTGCAAAACGGCCCGTCCAGCCTGATCCGGGGCGCCAAGCAGCAGATCCAGCACGTGGGTATCTCGAACTTTCGCCTGCCGATCCGTTTTCACCGCAAGGATGGGGATGACCTGACGCTTGAGACTTCGGTCACCGGCACGGTGAGCCTTGAGGCCGAGAAGAAGGGCATCAACATGTCCCGTATCATGCGGTCCTTCTACAAACACGCCGAGCGGACCTTCAGCTTTGAGGTGATGGAAGCTGCTCTGAGCGACTATCTGACCGACCTCGACAGTTTCGACGCGCGTCTGCAGATGCGCTTTTCCTACCCGGCCAAGGTGAAAAGCCTGCGGTCCGGGCTTGAGGGTTACCAGTATTACGACATCGCACTGGAGCTGATCGAACAGAACGGTGTGCGCCAGAAGATCATGCATCTGGACTATGTCTATTCCTCGACTTGCCCCTGCTCGCTGGAATTGAGCGAGCATGCCCGGTCGCAGCGCGGACAGTTGGCGACGCCGCACTCGCAGCGCTCGGTCGCGCGGATTTCGGTGCTGGTGGATTGCGACGCCGACTGCCTGTGGTTCGAAGACCTGATCGAGCTGTGCCGCCGTGCAGTCCCGACGGAAACGCAGGTCATGGTCAAGCGTGAGGACGAACAGGCCTTTGCCGAGTTGAACGCGGCCAATCCGATCTTTGTTGAAGACGCAGCGCGCCTGTTCTGTGCCGAATTGCTGGCCGATCATCACGTGGGCGATTTCCGCGTGATCGCCAGCCATCAGGAGAGCCTGCACAGCCATGATGCAGTCTCGATCCTGACGGAAGGGCCCACATTTGCGACCTCCAGCCTTGATCCGCGTCTGTTCACGACCTTAATCCACGTAGGCTAACCCTCCGGAGATGCGGAAAATTTAGCCGCGCCCTCTCAAAAACAGCGCTTTTTCGCCGCAATGCAGCAAAACCTGCTGCGTCTGCGTGGTAAATGGGCTATTAAGGCAGGGAATGCAGCTGCCGCTTGCCCGTTATAAAACGGGTGTGCCGCCCCCGGAAGGAAGCCGAGACGTGCGACGCCTTGGACTGCAAGACCCCGCCAACCGCCCGAGTGATCGGCGCGGACTGGGCATCCCTCTCTCAGTGTTCCGGCTGCATCGCATTTACAGGAGAGACATGTCATGAACCCAATTTCCCAACCGTTGGAGCTGCAGGCGGCTGCAATGCGCGTGGCTGGATACGCCGTGGTCAGCCAGATGAAGATTATGCAGATCATGGCCCGGTCGGCCATGGAACTGCCGATGGCGCCCTTGCACGCTCTGCGCAATACAGCATCGGAGCCGGCGCCGGCCAAACCTGCAGCAAAACGTGCGGCTTCACCTAAACCTGTTGCCAAACCTGCCGCAAAACCTGCTCCGGCTAAGCGGGCCTCGACTGCCAAGAAGGTGCAATCCAAACCCGCCGCATCGAAGCCTAAGGCGGAGCCGGTTGCAAAATTCACCGCCAAACCGCGCCCGGCGGCAAAACCCGCAGCCGCCAAAGCTTCCACTGCACCTGCGACTCCTAAACCGGCGGCTAAGGCTGCGCCGGCGGCAGCAAAGCCCAAACCGGCTGCTAAGACGACCCCGGCAACAGCAAAGACAAAACCAGCGGCCAAGGCAGCGCCTGCACCGGTGACATCCAAACCCTCGGCCAAGGCTGCCCCTGCGCCCGCAACACCTAAACCTGAGGCTAAGGCAACTCCGGCAAAGACCGTGGCTAAAAAGGCGGCACCGGCCAAAACTCCGGCGGCCCCCAAGACTGCGCCAAAACCCGCGGCCGAGGCACCAAGTGCGGCACCGGCCAAAGCGGCTGCAGCGACGACAGAGCCCCCTAAACCGGCCCCTCGCAAGACGCGCGCGCCGTCTAAACCGCCCGCAATGCCCAAGGTCGTTGCGAAATCCGACGAGTAATCGGGGTCATCTGCTTGACACGGTCGGGCTGGCGCGCCAACGCTGCGCGTCATGATGGATCTTCGCCCGGTCGGATATGTGATTGGCATGCTGGTCGCCATTCTGGGGGCGACCATGCTGCTTCCTATGCTTGCCGACATGATCGAGGGGCGGGGCGAGTGGCATGTCTTTCTTGAAAGCGCGATCATCACCGTTCTGACTGGCGTTGTCCTTGCGCTGAGCTGCGCCAATGGCGTAGGAGAAGGTCTGACCATCCGTCAGACCTTTTTGCTGACGTCGGGCGTTTGGGTCGCGCTGCCTGTTTTCGGGGCAATCCCGTTTTTGTTCGGTGAGACCGAGCTACGCTTCGTCGACGCATATTTCGAGGCGATGTCTGGCCTGACAACCACTGGATCGACGGTGATCTCGGGGCTGGATGACCTGCCGCAGGGCCTGCTACTGTGGCGAGGTATCCTGCAATGGCTGGGCGGCATCGGGATCATCGTTGTGGCTATGGTTTTTCTGCCTGAGCTGCGAGTCGGTGGTATGCAAATCTTCCGCTCGGAAGGGTTTGAAACCATGGGGAAAATCCTTCCCCGCGCGCAGGAGATCGCGGGCCAGATCTCGCTGATCTATGTGTTCCTGACACTGGCCTGCGGCCTTGTCTATGCGGCCGTCGGAATGGGATTCTTTGATGCGACGGTCCATGCCATGACCACCATCGCAACGGGCGGATTTTCGAACTACGACAGCTCGTTTGCAACCTTCAGTGGCCCGGCAGAATACGCGGCCTCGGTCTTTATGATCCTCGCGGCATTGCCTTTCGTACGCTACGTGCAACTGGCCAATGGCAACACCTCGTCGCTATGGCAGGACAGTCAGATCCGGGCCTTTTTGGCAACCATTCTGGTTCTGGTCGTGGTGATGTCGGTGTTCCTGACCTCGGTCTTTCCGCACCATTGGGAGAGGGCCCTGCGCGAGTCGCTGTTCAACATCACCTCGATCATCTCGGGCACCGGTTATGCCAGTGTCGACTACATGCTGTGGGGCAGCTTCCCGATCATGCTGTTCTTCCTGATCGGCCTGATCGGAGGCTGCGCCGGATCGACCGCCTGTTCGATCAAGGTGTTCCGCTATCAGCTTCTGTTTGCGTCAATCAAAACGCAGATCCGGCGCATTCGGTCGCCGCATGGTGTGTTTGTTCCGCTTTACGACGGCAGACCTGTCAGCCGAGACGTTCTGACCTCAGTCATGAGCTTTTTCATGTTCTTCGTCCTGTCGATGGGGATTTTGTCCTGGGCATTGGCGCTGACCGGGCTGGACTTCATCACATCCGTTTCGGGCGCCGCGACGGCATTGGCCAATGTCGGGCCGGGGCTGGGGAACCAAATCGGCCCGGCGGGCAATTTCGCTGGCCTGAACGATACCGCGAAATGGCTCTTGACCGCAGGCATGCTCGTCGGCCGACTTGAGTTGTTGGCCGTCTACGCAATCTTTACCGTCCAATTCTGGAGAGACTGATGAAAAGACCCCTTGGTGCGCAGCTGTCCCACATGCTGAGGGATCGCGGCGTGGATGTGATTTTTGGCATCCCCGGCGTCCACAATCAGGAAATGTATCGCGGCATAGAAGAGGCCGGGATCACCCATGTGCTGGCCCGGCATGAGCAGGGCGCCGGTTTCATGGCCGATGGTTATGCGCGGGCGACGGGTAAGCCGGGCGTTGCCTATGTCATCACCGGTCCGGGGCTGTGCAACATCATGACACCGATGGGGCAGGCCTATAGCGACTCGGTCCCGATGCTGGTGCTGTCATCCTGTCTCGATGAGACGCAGGCGCAGCGCGGTCAGCTGCATCAGATGAAGGACCAACAAGGCGCAGCGGGCACGGTTGCGGACTGGTCGGCACAAGCGAACACTGCGCAGGCCGCTTATGGTCTGGTTGAGCGGGCATTCGAGGAATTCGAACTCTCTCGTCCGCGGCCAAAGCACATACAGGTGCCGATTGCACAGCTTGAGGGCGATGCCGATCCCGCGCCATTCCCGAACCAACCGGCCTTGCGCCCCAAGGTGTTTGTCCCGGACGTCGCGCCGGTTGTGTCCTTGCTAAACATCTCCAAACGGCCCTTGTTCATTCTGGGTGGTGGTTGCAAGTCGAACGAATGGCGGCAAATCCTGACTCAGCTGGGGGCAGCCTGTTTCACGACTTATGCCGGGCGCGGCATGGTCGGTGTGAACTATCCGCTGGATTTCGGGGCGATGCTGCCTCGACCCGGCAGCGCCGAGGTGATCGCCTCGACCGATCTGGTGATCGCTGTTGGGGCCGAGCTGGGCGAGGTTGACCTCTGGCGGGAAGAGCTTGGCCATTCGGCGCATCTGGTCCGCGTCGATCTGGACCCCGAGGTCCTGTCCGACCGCCATCGCGCCGCCGTCAAAATTCAGGCCGACAGTGCCAGCTTTGCCCGCGCCCTGTGGGCCGTTACTGAAAGCGCGAAACCTGCGACGGGTTGGACGGCTGAGGAAGTCGCCGAGGCGCGCGCCCGTTGGCGGGCCGAGGTCGATGCTGAGCGCCCGGGCATTGTGCCCGTCGTTGATGCGCTGCGCGCCGCGATGCCTGCCGACACGATGATTTATTCCGACATGACACAATTCGCCTATGCCGCGAAAGAGGTCTGGGACATGGCATATCCCCATCATTGGCACCATCCGACCGGCTTTGGCACCCTGGGCTATGCGTTGCCCGCTGGCATTGGCGGGGCGGTGGCGCGACGGGGTCGGCCGACGGCTGTGATCGCCGGGGACTATGGGTTCCACTACACGATGCAAGAGCTGGGTGTGGCGGTGGAACTGGGCCTGTCTTTGCCGATTATCCTCTGGGACAACGGCAAGCTGAAAGAGATTGAGGACAGCATGGTCCGCAGCCAGATCGCGCCCAACGCGGTTGTGGCGCGAAATCCTGATTTCTGCAAACTGGCCGAAGCGTTCGGGGCGCTGTCCAGTGCGCCCAATACTGTGGATGAGATGCAGGAGGCAGTCAAAGCCGCATTTCAGGCCTCGGGGCCGACATTGATCTATGTGACGCCAGACATTGTGTAGTCAGAAAACAAGAAAGCCGCCGCGCAGATGCGCAGCGGCTTTTTTAGTTTGGGGACCTTGTTAGTCCCAGCAATGCACCAGAACGGTCATCCCATTGGCGCGGCGGCTCAGCTCGTTGGGTGAGATCTCAGCCGTCTCTTGCGCCGCTTGGCCCGAGATGCCCGCTTGTGTCAGGACGTCATTCAGCCCTTGGGTCGAAACCGCCAGACTGACCGAGCCGGGCAGGGTGCGGCCCTCGGACTGGGTGGGCAGCAGCATGCCGACAACGCTGCCACTGTCGTCAAAGACCGGACCACCGGCATCGCCCGGCTGTGCAGCCAGAGCAAGACGTTTTACACCGGCTTCGCCGTTCAGGCCACGCACATCCGCGATCTGACCGAAGGTCAGCGTGGGTGCCCCCAAAGCCCCTTCGTACGAGAAACCGGAGACCGCGACCTCAGACTGAATGCGCGGCTGGTCAGAGCGGAACTCGGCTACGTTGATCGGGGCCAAAGACTTGCGCGGGCGCAGGACAGAGACGCCCAGATCGGCATCCGTCCAGGCCACCTGAAGCTCCTGATCGCCTTCCAGCGTGACACGGCTGCAGCTGTCGGCGGCCTCGGATACGGTCAGGACAGTGCCGGACGCATCCGCAAAGAAGCCTGAACGGGACAGGCGCGGTTTGCGAACCTGAAGACCCGAGACCAGATCGACGCGCTGCTCTGCATCCGCGCCAGCGCTGGAATCCAGAACTGCGTCGGTGGTGGCAAAGTTGGCCTTCATCGCAGCCAGAACACGGGCGCGTCGGGCCTCATCACCCTCGGGCCAGACCAGCGTGAAGCCTTTGATCTTGCCATCCTTCAGCGCCGCTTCGGTGTAAGAGACGATGCCCTTGCCACGCCCCTCAAGCGTAAAGCGATCACCGCGCAGCTCTCGTGGGCCGACCAGCGGCACGATTTCCAGCGATTGCATCACCTCATAAAGCGCGCGCAGGGTGGATTTGCCGCCCTCCTGACTGATCAGCAACGCCTGTGCGTTCAGGTCAGAGGTGCTTTTGAAATGCGCGAACGGGGCCTCATTGCGGTCAAAGGCGATGGCCTCCAGCGGCAGATCGACCGAGATCCCGGCCTGATCGTCGGTGTATCGCGCCATTCCGACGCTGATTAGCGGAGCGTTATAGTCTTCAATCAATGCGGCGCGTTGGACGGTGGTCAGAACGCCGGTTGCCTCATATCCGTTGAAACTCTGCCAGTCGGCCATCGAACGACGTGTGCCTTGGCCGAAGGCTCCGTCTATGGTCGAGTTATAGAACCCCGCGGCCTGAAGGGCTGTCTGCAGGTCCTTACGTTCCTGAGACGTCAGCAAACGCTCAGATTGCAACGCTTGGGCACGGGTTTCATCCGACGACTGCGTGGTTGCATCGGACAGCGTGTCGACGGAGGGCTGTTCGGGTTCAACAGGCGGGGCGACGGTGCCCCGGTTCAGCACATTCGCGCCAACCGGCCAGTACTGCTGGCCCAAGGAACTTGAGAAAGTGATGAAACTGTCGCGAGGAATTTGTCCTTCGGCGCGGTAAACCCGCAGCACCTGTTCTGCGTCGCTGCGCAGGTAGGGGCCGATCACAATGGCGTACCAACCGCTGCCCAGGCGAAAACCGTTCACGTCAGGGAGTGCGCGGGCGTAGTCCTGCGCACGATCTTGTGCCTCACGCAGGGATGGCTGCGCCTCGACCTGAACCCAGACACCTTGATCTTGCTGGGCGGTTGCGACGCGCAGGCCGACCAAAAGAAACAATAAAATTGCCGTAAATACTCGTGTCATTTTCTGCCCGTTTATGCAGTTTTGATGCTTTTGCTCAGAATACCCGATTTCGGGTGGCGAAAGCCATGGCGAGAATGCGGGGAATTTGCGGTGTGGCAGCGCAGATACAGCAGGGACCTATTGGCCCGTTGACGCCCCTCGGCCCCTTGCATAGGAAGGGCCAAACCCATCGGAACCGGGCGCAGGCGCGCCCAAAGGGAATGTCATGACCGATCAGTCCAGCGCACCTCGTTCTTTTCAGGAGATCATCCTGCGGCTTCAGACCTATTGGGCCTCGAAAGGCTGTGCGATTTTGCAGCCTTATGACATGGAGGTCGGGGCAGGGACGTTCCACCCGGCGACAACCCTGCGCGCGCTGGGGTCCAAGGCATGGGCCGCGGCCTATGTTCAACCTTCGCGCCGTCCGACGGACGGGCGCTATGGTGAGAACCCGAACCGCCTGCAGCACTACTATCAGTATCAGGTTCTGATCAAACCCAGCCCGCCGGACCTGCAAGAGCTGTATCTGGGCAGCCTCGAGGCCATCGGCATCGACATGGAGCTGCACGACATCCGTTTTGTCGAGGACGACTGGGAAAGCCCGACCCTCGGCGCCTGGGGCCTAGGTTGGGAGGTCTGGTGCGACGGTATGGAAGTCAGCCAGTTCACCTATTTCCAGCAGGTCGGTGGTCATGATTGCACGCCAGTTTCTGGCGAGCTGACCTATGGTCTGGAGCGTCTGGCGATGTATGTGCTGGGCATCGACCACGTGATGGACATGCCGTTCAACGACCCTCAGTCCCCCAGCCCGCTGACATACGGTGACATCTTCAAGCAGACCGAAGAGGAATACGCCCGATGGAACTTTGATGTGGCCAACACCGAGGTTCTGCTGCGTCATTTCGAAGAGGCCGAGGCCGAATGCGCCACCATTCTGGCGCAACAGCATGATGATCCGAAAACAGGCAAGCGCATCGTGATGGCGCATCCGGCCTATGATCAGTGCATCAAGGCCAGCCACATTTTCAACTTGCTGGACGCGCGCGGGGTGATCTCGGTGACTGAACGCCAGGCCTATATCGGCCGTGTCCGAGCGCTGGCCAAGCAATGTGCGGATGCGTTCGTTCTGACCGAGGCCGCCGGGTACGAGGCCTGATGCAGCGCTCAGGCCAATCCGGGCAGCAATGCCTTGAGGCCGTCAGAAATCATGCCGATGGCGATGGCCGAGAGGATCATGCCCATGAAGCGGCTCATGATGACGCGTGCGTTGCTCGAAAGACGTTTGGACAGCCACGGGGCATTCCAGAAGGTGACCAGAAGCAAGGCGACGACTGTCAGGAATACACTTGCAAAAACAACAGCTTCAAGCGGATTTTTGACGTGATGCGCGTACAGGATCAGGGTTGTGATCGTGCCTGGACCGACCAGAATGGGAAAGGCCAGCGGGTAGAACGCGACCGTGTCAGGCGCAGGATAGGCCTCTTTTTCTCCGTCCGTTCCGTGATGCGAGGTGCTTTCGTTGCCGTTCAGCATGTTCAGGCCGATCATAAGCACGACCAACCCTCCGGCGACGCGCAGATGGTCTACGCTGATGCCGAACAGGCTCAGCGTCTGACTGCCAATGGCCGCGAACGCACCGCCCAGGATCAAACAGTAGAGCGCGGTTTTGACTGCGACTTTACGTTGATCCGTAGGGGGCAGGTCCTGCGTAACACTCAGGAACACAGGCAGGTTGGTGATCGGGTTCATGATCGCAAACAGCGCACCAAAGAACCCAACGGCGAGGGTCGATTCCATGAAAACACCCTTGTGGTTTAAAGTTTTACTGCGAAACCTGTCCCATTTTTCAGGAACTTGAAAGAGGCAGCCTAAGACAATGACGGGAAAATTGCTTGCGATCATTCTGGGGCTTTCGGCTGTGATGGCCGGGGCGGGCATGTATTACCTGCAAGTCTACGGCTTTTATTATGAGGTCGAACCGAAGCCCGGACAGGACGTCGCCCTGTTGCCTGTGGATGGCGAAACTCCCCAGCCGATTGCCTATTCTTCTTTTCAGGCGATTGATGCCGATAGCTCTCCGATCCGGTATCGAGCCTGTTTCAACACGGATCTCTCCGAAGAACAATTGTTAGGTTTCATGCCGGTCGAGAATGCAGAGCCCCTGACCGCTCCGGGTTGGTTTGATTGCTATGATGCGGCCGCCGTGGCTGAAGCGTTGAAGACGGGGCAGGCGCAGGCCTACATGAGCGCGAAGAATATCCACTACGGAGTCGACCGCATTGTCGCGATCACCGAAGATGGGCAAGGCTTTGTCTGGCATTCCCTGAACAATTGCGGTGAAAAAGCCTATGATGGCACCGTGGTCGGCGAGGAATGCCCACCCAGACCGCAGCAGTAAGGAGACCGCCATGCAGCACGTCGTCGAAATCCCCGAGTTTCTGACGGCGACCTTAGGTTTTGCCGTTTACCTGCTTGGCGCACGGATCAATGATCGCGTCGCCGCACTTCGCAATTTCAACATCCCCGAACCCGTGACCGGAGGGTTGCTGGCTTCGTTTGCCGTTCTGGCGCTGTATTTGATATTTGATCTTGAACTCGCATTCGAGCTGGGTACGCGGGATTTTCTACTGGTCGTATTTTTTGCCGGGATCGGATTGAATGCACGTCTGTCGGACCTGATTTCGGGCGGCAAGCCGCTGTTTTTGCTTTTGATCCTGACCCTCGTGACGATCGTTGCGCAAAACGTGATCGGTGCGGCTGGCGCTTCCATGTTTGGTTATCCGGCGCAGGCGGGTGTTCTGTTCGGCTCGGCGGCGCTGATCGGCGGGCACGGGACCGCAATCGCATGGGCGCCCGAAGTTGCGCGGGCGACAGGGTTGGACAGCACGACCGAGTTGGGTGTTGCCGTTGCAACGCTAGGTTTGGTTCTGGCCGCCCTGGTCGGTGGACCGATTGCGCGGTTGCTGGTTGAAGGGCGCAATCTCAGCCCCGACCGTCCGGACGAAGGGCCCAGTGTCGGATTGCCGGACGAAACAGAAGGCAGGGCGCTCGATATCGACCACGTGTCGATCATGCGCGTTTTGCTGCATCTCAACCTCGCGATCATTGCGGGTTATTCTCTGGGCGAAGCGATCTCGGCAGCCGGTCTAAAGCTGCCGCTATTTGTGCCATGTTTGATCATGGGAATCGTCATCGCCAATCTACGCGCCTTAGTGGCACCGTCGGCCCCACCGGTATCGCGCACGCCATCGCTGGCGTTGATCTCGGAATTTGCCTTGGGCGCGTTTCTGGCCATGTCACTGATGAGCCTTCAGCTCTGGACCATCGCCGAGCTTGGCATGGCCATCGTCGTCATCATGTCCGCCCAAACCCTGTTCACGGTGGTTTTCGTGTTGTGGGTGCTGTTCCCGGTCATGGGCGCAAACTATCGCGCCGCCGTGTTGGCTGCGGGGTTCGGAGGCTTCGCGTTAGGTGCAACCCCCACTGCTATTGCGAATATGACCGCAGTAACCAAGCGATATGGTCCATCACCTATTGCCTTTATCGTGCTGCCCCTTGTATCCGCATTCTTTGTGGATATCGCCAATGCCATCGTCATCCAGACGATCGTAAATTTCTAAGGACCGAAAATGCCCGACCTGCTGATCGAACTGTTTTCCGAGGAGATCCCCGCGCGTATGCAGACCCGCGCGGGTGAGGACCTGAAAAAGCGGATCACCGATGGTTTGGTCGAGGCCGGTCTGACCTATGCCTCTTCCGCCGCCCTGACCACGCCGCGTCGCCTGACTTTGGCAGTCGAAGGGCTGCTGTCTGAGAGCCCCACGATCCGTGAGGAACGCAAAGGCCCCAAGGTCGGTGCGCCTGACAAAGCGATCGAAGGCTTCCTGCGCGGCGCTGGCTTGACCCGTGATCAGTTGGAAGAACGTGACACGCCCAAGGGTGCGGTCTATTTCGCCCAGATCGAAAAGCCCGGACGCCCGGCGGCTGAGATCGTGGCCGAAGTGCTTGAGGCCACGATCCGCAACTTCCCATGGCCCAAGTCGATGCGCTGGGGCTCTGGCCCGATGCGCTGGGTGCGGCCTTTGCACTCGATCCTGTGCGTCCTGACCGATGAGGCGGGCGTGCAAGTCGTTCCGCTTGAGGTCGAAGGCATCACCTCGGGCGATACGACTGAGGGCCACCGATTCATGGCCCCGAACCGTTTTGCCGTCACCTCGTTCGAGGATTACGCCGCCAAACTCAAACGCGCCTTTGTGGTGTTGTCGCCCGAGGAACGTGCCGAGCATATCTGGAACGACGCCCAGAACATGGCCTTTGCCGCCGGTCTGGAAGTGGTCGACGACAAAGGCCTGCTAGCCGAGGTCGCTGGTCTGGTCGAATGGCCCGTGGTGCTGATGGGGCAGATTGACGACGAATTCCTCGACCTGCCGCCTGAGGTGCTGCAGACCTCGATGAAAGAGCACCAGAAGTTCTTTTCCGTGAAGAACCCCAAAACCGGCCGGATCGAGCGTTTCATCACCGTCGCCAACCGCGAAACTGCTGACAATGGCGCGACCATTCTGGCCGGGAACCAGAAGGTCCTTTCGGCCCGTCTGGCGGATGCCAAGTTCTTCTGGGAGAACGACCTACGCGTCGCCAAATCGGACGTCGCCCAATGGACCCGCGCGCTGGAGAATGTGACCTTCCACAACAAGCTGGGCACACAGGCGGAACGCATCGACCGCATCGCTGCGCTGGCACGTGAACTGGCCCCGGTGACCGGAGCGGATGCAGATCAGGCCGAAAAAGCCGCGCGTCTGTCCAAGGCCGATCTGAGTTCCGAGATGGTCTATGAATTCCCCGAACTTCAGGGTCTTATGGGCCGCTATTACATCGAAGCAGCAGGCGAGGACGCCGCCGTGGCCGCTGTGGCACAGGATCACTACTCGCCGCTTGGCCCGTCAGATGACGTGCCGACCGCACCGCTTTCGGTGACCGTGGCGCTGGCCGACAAGCTGGACACGCTGACCGGGTTCTGGGCGATTGATGAGAAGCCGACCGGCTCGAAAGACCCGTTTGCTCTGCGTCGTGCTGCTTTGGGTGTAACTCGATTGATCCTCGAAAACGATCTGCGGCTGTCTTTGGATCGGTTCTTTGACAGCCAACTGATACGAGCAGAAAGCGCAATCAACGAGGCGCTGCCGGAAGCCAATGTTCTTGATCTATTGGAAGAAATCGCCGAACGAGGTGTCTTTGGCGCTGCATTCCAGACCGTAAGAGAAAGAGTAGACGATTTGCCTGCGGCAGCTTTTCTTGAACTTGAGAAAAAGGTCCCAGACGCATCTGACGATCTCCTGTCGTTCTTCCACGACCGCCTTAAAGTCTTCCTCCGTGATGAGGGCATCCGTCACGACGTCATCGACGCCTGTATTGCGATGGACGGCAATGATGACCTCAACCTACTGGTCAAACGCGCCCGCGCACTGAACGCGGTGATCGCGACCGAGGATGGGGAAAACCTCGTGCAGGGGTTCAAGCGGGCCAACAACATCCTGACGCAGGCCGAAGAGAAGGACGGGGTCGAATACTCCTACGGTGCGGATGTGAAATTCGCCGAGACGGACAGCGAAAAGACTCTGTTCTCGGCGCTTGACGCGGCGCAGGAGCAGATTGATCCGGCGCTCAGGGCCGAGGATTTCCCAATCGCCATGGCGGCCATGGCCGCGCTGCGTGGGCCGGTGGATGCGTTCTTTGAGGATGTGCAGGTCAACACCGACAATGACATCCTCCGCCGCAACCGTCTGAACTTGCTCAGCCAGATCCGCACGGTCTGTTCCAGCGTTGCCGATCTGACCAAGATCGAAGGCTAAAGGCCCGGGCGCGCGGATTTGCGCGCCCAGATCACCCTTGCGCGACTGGCGCATGGGCCTATGCTGCGGTGAAACCAAAAGGTGCCGCAGTGCAGAATAATCCGCATACCACACTCATCACGTCCACCGCGCCCGTTGCCCCGCACACCCATGGGGGGCGGGCAAAGTGCCTGCAACGTCTGGTCCGGTTGGAGATGCCGGTGCCGCGCACGGTCGCGTTGTCTTTTGACGCGGTGCAGCGCATCGCCGAAGGACAAATCCCCGATCTGGCGGCGATCCTTGAGCAATTCGAGCCGACGGCCTTGTTGTGTGTGCGCCCCAGTTCCGAGGACCCTGATTGGGGCGGCCCCGGTGCGGTTCTGAATATCGGCATGAACGAAGCGCGGTTTGCCGAGCTGTCGAACTCGATGGGTGATGAGCCTGCCGCAGCCATGTATCTGCGCTTTGTGCAAAGCTATGCGATACATGTGGCGCGTCTGGATGCGGATGTGTTTGACGAGATCGACGAGGATGGTGTCGCGGGGTTGAAGCGCACTCTGCACGCCTATGAGGATGAGACCGATGAGGTTTTCCCCGAGGATCGTGGTGAGCAGTTGATTGGCGTTCTGCGCTCGATGGCGCGAGCGTGGGATGGCACCTCGGCGCGCCTGTTGCGTCAGGCCAAAGGGGCACCGGCCGATGCCGGGCTAGGGCTGGTCATCCAAGAGATGATCCCAGGCGTCGGGCAGGGCGAATGCGGCTCGGGTGTGTTGCAGCTGGTGGATCCGACCACCGGTATGCCTCAGATCACCGGCCGTTATTTGAGCCAGAGCCAGGGGCGGGATGCGTTGGGCGAAGACGTCTCGGCGCTTTATCTTGAGAAAGACCCGCGGGGACCGTCTCTGGAAGAAGTGGCGCCCAACGCATTTGCTGATTTGAAAGCCCAGGCCGCTTTGATGCGCGAGAAGCTGCGCGAGGAAATGCAGGTCGAATTCGTGATCCAGAACGGCAGTGTGCATATTCTGGACGGCGTGCGTGTTCAGCGGACTTCGCGCGCGGCGATGCGGATTGCGGTGCGGC
The DNA here is from genome assembly GCF_056541245.1 of Ruegeria sp. AI3. Classification (NCBI taxonomy): domain Bacteria; kingdom Pseudomonadati; phylum Pseudomonadota; class Alphaproteobacteria; order Rhodobacterales; family Roseobacteraceae; genus Ruegeria; species Ruegeria sp. AI3. The sequence continues at coordinate 185,715 of NZ_JBQFYA010000002.1, read as the reverse complement.
TGGCTGAAGACGGTATCATCCCGCCACAAGAGGCGGTGATGCGCGTGGACCCTCATGCCCTGAACGAGCTGCTGCACCGGCAGGTTCACCCCGAGGCCGAGCGGGATGTGCTGACCACCGCGATTGGCGCAAGTCCGGGGGCGTCGACCGGCAAGATCGTGTTTACGGCCGCCGAGGCGCAAGCCAGCGCCGCACGGGGTGAGGCCTGTGTTCTGGTGCGCCGCGAAACCTCGCCCGAGGATGTGCGGGGCATGCATGCCGCCGTTGCCGTTCTGACCGAAAAGGGCGGTATGACCAGCCATGCCGCCGTGATTGGGCGGGGTTTGGGGCTGCCCTGTATCGTCGGCGCGTCTGAAATGCGGTTCCAGACCAAGAAAAAAATGCTGACGACTCCGGATGGGCGGGTGTTCAAGACCGGTGATATTCTGACGATTGACGGAAGCTCGGGGCAGGTTCTGGCGGGGCAACCCGAGATGCTCGAGGCCGCACTGGACGACTGTTTCCAGACTCTCATGGGCTGGGCGGATGCCGAGCGGGACATCGAAATCCGCGCCAATGCCGATACCCCTGCAGATGCGCAGACCGCGCGGAACTTTCAGGCGCAGGGCATCGGCCTGTGCCGGACCGAGCACATGTTCTTTGATCCCGGCCGCTTGATCGTGATGCGCGAGATGATCTTTGCGCAGACCTCCTCGGGCCGGGCTGCCGTGTTGGAGCGTTTGCTGCCCATGCAGCGCGACGATTTCGTGCAGCTTTTCCGTATCATGGAAGGGCAGCCGGTCTGCATTCGTCTGTTTGACCCGCCGCTGCACGAATTCCTGCCCACCACCCGCGGTGGCCAGCGCGAACTGGCCGAAGCGCTGGATCTGCCTGTCTCGGATGTGGAGCGTCGTGTCTCCGCAATGACCGAATACAACCCGATGCTGGGTCTGCGCGGGGTTCGCCTGGGCGTTACGGTGCCCGAAATCTACGACATGCAGGCCCGCGCGATCTTTGAAGCTACGCTGGAGGCCCGCAAGAACGGCGCGCCGGTCGTGCCTGAGGTGATGATCCCGCTGGTTTCGGCCAAGCGAGAGGTCGAGCTGGTCAAATCCCGCATCGACTCGGTGGCGGCCGCAGTAGCAGCGGAGCAGGGGCAAGAGTTCGAATACCGCCTCGGCGTGATGGTCGAAACACCGCGCGCCTGCCTGCGTGCTGAAGAGATTGCGCCCAACACCGCCTTCTTAAGCTTCGGAACCAACGACCTGACCCAGATGACCTATGGTCTTTCACGCGACGACGCGGGGCGTTTCATGTCGGCCTATGTCCGGCAGGGGGTCTTCACCGAGGACCCGTTCCATGTTTTGGACGCGGACGGGGTTGGCGAATTGCTCAAGCTCGGGTCTGAGAGGGGGCGCGCGGCCCAACCCGATGTGACCCTTTCAGTCTGCGGAGAACACGGCGGAAACCCCGAATCAATCGCCATTTGCCGCGATCTTGGCTTTGACTATGTGTCCTGCTCTCCGTTCCGGGTACCGGTCGCTCGGCTGGCTGCCGCTCAACTGGCGATTTCGTCCAGACTTGGGGGTTGACAGCAGCATGAAACCCAATGATTAGTGGTCAATAAGCGAACTTGTGGCGGAATTGTTTTTCTCCACGAGCGAAATTCCACTTGTATTTGCCTCTGATCTGGACCTTTGCGCAAGACTGCGCTAAATGCCTCGTCGCGCCCGCCGGGGGAGGGTTTGGCGCGTGAAGTGCCTGTGCGAGGTTATCTGATGCTACGTTACATAATGGCTGTTGCCACATTGGCGGCAACCGTGCTGCCGAGTGCGTCCTACGCTGAGAGGGAAGCTACGGATGCCAACAAGAAAGAACTGGTTGCCCGCAGTGAATTGCCGGCTCAGAGCTTTCGGGATTATCTGAAATTGTTCCAGCCGCGCAAAGTGGTGGAACCGATCAAAGTGTCCTATTCCAAGGATTGGCTGGACCAACAGCCCAAAGCGTCCGGAGATGAAGGCTGGAAATGCCTGTCAGAGGCGCTGTATTTTGAAGCCCGCGGCGAAAGCGTGCGCGGTCAGTTTGCAGTGGCCGAGGTTATACTGAACCGGGTCAAGAGCAGCCGCTTTCCTGACAGCCTTTGCGGTGTGATCCGTCAGGGGACCGGTAAAAAGTACCAGTGCCAGTTCACCTATACATGTGATGGCCGCAAGGAAGTGATCCACGAGAAGAAAGCCTTTGAGCGTGTCTCGAAAGTCGCCCGCGCGGCGATGGATGGCGTTGCCAAAGAGCTGACCGAAGGGGCGACCCACTATCATACCACTGCGGTCCGCCCGTCTTGGGCGCGGGTTTATAAACAGACGGCGAAGATTGGTGTTCACATCTTCTACCGTCACAATTACCGCACTGCGAGCAACTGAGGCAGGTCTGGCGCTGCGTCTTGAATTCAAGGCGCAGCGTATACCATTGCACGCAAAAAAAAGCGTCGAAATCAGCGGTTGGAATGGCGTTTGTATGAATGCTATAGGCCCTCGAAACGCCTAGACTGGGCGAAAGTTTCAACGAGCCCAAGAAGGCCTGACCCATGAGTTCTGAAATCCGCCTCGCTTTCGCGCACCCCTCTGAACGGTCCGAGGCGACCTCGCCCAGAGGGCCTTTGGATCGCATCTCGCTCCGTGATCATACTGTCGAGGTTGAGATCGGTGCCTTTCAGGCCGAACGCGGCACAACCCAGCGTATCTGCTTTAATATCGTGGTTGAGGTGCGTCCGCTGACCTCGGATATTGACGATGATGTGGATCGTATCCTGTCCTATGACCGAGTGACCGAAGCAATTGCCTATGAACTGGCGGCCGAGCGTCTGAATCTATTGGAAACGCTGGCCGAACGTGTGGCCGAACGTATCCTGCTGGAGCCGCAAGCGGTTCGAGTGTTTGTCCGGATCGAAAAGCTGGATCGTGGCCCCGGTGCGCTCGGGGTCGAGATAGTGCGCGGCAAGGATGCCGTGCATCACGACGTCGTCGAAGAGGAACGCCCTCATCCACGTCTTGTTTATCTATCGAATGAGGCGATGGCCTCGGATAACCTGACCGGCTGGATCGATCAGTTGGAAAACCGTCAGCGTCCCTTGATCCTGTGTGTCGGGGCCTCGGACCTTCCGGTGCCGCAGACCGGTCACGCCATGACGCAGCGCCGTATCGACCTTTTGTCGATCGAACAGAACGCGTGGGTTCTGGCCGCGCGCGATCATCGCTGCGTGGTTGTTTCGACCCGGACCGAACTGGATTGGGCGATGAAGAACGGCCAGATTTGCGTCTGGGCCCCGTCAAAGATCGTTTTGGATGCTGTCGATGGCCCCTCGGCCGCGCCATCCGACGCGGTTGCGCTGGCGGCATGGTTTGCCGCCACCTTTGAGGCCAGCGAGATGATGGTGATCGGAGGCGCATTGCCGAAAGAGCCGAAAACGCCGCTGCGTGCAGTGGCCATTGATCAGGCACAATTGTGAGCCGCTACTACCGACCGCTAGTTCAGCACGGTACGGCTCGTCCGGATGAAGCGGTGCCTCTGGCCGGGCAGTCGCTCTGGTTCACTCATGCCGAAGAGCTTTCACGCGATGGAGCGTCTCAGGTCGTAGCCGCAGCGGATATCCCCGCGGATGTGCTACAGCGTCTCAGCCGCCCGCGCGCGGCCATGTCCGGTTTGGATATGACGCGTCCACATATCATGGGCATCCTGAACACAACGCCTGACAGCTTCTCGGACGGTGGCATCCACAGCTCGGTCGAGGCGGCGCGGGCAGGGGCCATTGAGATGGTTTCGCACGGCGCCACGATTCTGGATATCGGCGGAGAATCCACTCGTCCCGGAGCAGATTTTGTGCCCGCAGACGAAGAGATCACCCGGACCCGCCCGGTGATCGAAGCGATCCGGGCTGAGACCAACGCCCTGATCTCAATCGACACACGCAAGACCGCTGTAGCCGAAGCGGCCTGTGAGGCCGGGGCGGGGCTAGTCAATGACGTATCGGGCTTCACGTACGACCCGGAGCTTGCGCCGTTCTGCGCAGGGCTGGGCGCGCCGGTCTGCGTCATGCATATGCAGGGCGATCCCGCGACAATGCAGGACAACCCGGTCTATGAAAACGTCGTGCTGGATGTCTACGATTTTCTGGCCGGTCAGATCGAACGGCTTGAGGCGTTGGGCCTGAACCGGGATCTGATCATCGTCGATCCGGGCATCGGTTTCGGCAAGACCGAGGATCACAATCTGGCCCTGCTGCGTAACTTGAGCCTGTTCCACGGTTTGGGTTGCCCGCTTCTACTGGGCGTCTCACGCAAGGGCTTTATCGGCTCCATCGGGCAGGAGCCGCGAAAAACCGCGCGCGCGCCGGGGTCAATCGCGGTTGCTCTGGACGGATTGTCCCAGGGCGTGCAGATCATTCGGGTCCATGACGTGGCTGAGACAGCTCAGGCCTTGCGCCTATGGGCTGCCGTCCGTTAATCCGGTCACAAGCAGATTTTACGGAGAGTCGACTATGCGCAAGCTGTTCGGAACTGACGGTGTGCGAGGCACAGCCAATACGCATCCGATGACAGCAGAAATGGCCTTGCGCATAGGTGCGGCGGTCGGGCGCTATTTCCGGCGCGACACGACCGGAGTTCACCGCGTGGTCATCGGCAAGGATACGCGCCTGTCCGGCTATATGCTGGAAAACGCGCTGACGGCGGGTTTGACTTCGACCGGTATGAACGTATTACTGTTGGGTCCGGTTCCGACCCCTGCGGTGGGTCTGATGACCCAATCCATGCGTGCGGATCTGGGGGTTATGATCTCGGCCAGCCACAATCCGGCGGAAGATAACGGCATCAAGTTCTTCGGGCCTGACGGATATAAACTCTCAGATCAGGCCGAGCTTGAGATCGAGCGTTTGATCGAAGAAGGCGTCAACTCCGCTAAGGCGCAGAATATCGGGCGTGCCCGTCGGGTTGATGACGCGCGGTTCCGTTATGGGGAGCGGGTCAAATCCTCGCTTCCGCGCGATGTGCGTCTGGATGGTTTGAAAGTGGTGATCGACTGCGCCAATGGGGCAGCCCATCGCACGGCGCCCGAGGTCCTATGGGAGCTTGGTGCCGAAGTCATCCCGATGGGCGTGTCGCCGGACGGCAAGAACATCAATCTCGAATGTGGTTCAACCAAGCCGCGCGTGGCTGCGGAAACCGTTGTGTCGCATGGCGCGGATGTGGGTATCTGCCTCGATGGCGATGCAGATCGGGTCGTCGTGATTGACGAAAACGGTAAGGTCGCCGATGGCGATCAGCTGATGGCTTTGTTGGCCGGGGCGTGGGCGCGGGCCGAACAGCTACGTGGCGGTGCTTTGGTGGCGACAGTCATGTCCAACCTCGGGTTGGAGCGGCATCTGCAAGGGCAAGGCCTGCGGCTGGAGAGGACGGCAGTTGGCGATCGCTATGTCGTGGAACGGATGCGGCAGGGCGGCTTCAACCTTGGCGGCGAGCAATCCGGCCATATCGTCATGAGCGACTATGCCACAACCGGTGATGGTCTGATGGCGGGGCTGCATTTCCTGTCCGAGATGGTTCTGAGCGGACGCAAAGCCTCGGAGCTTGCGCAGCAGTTTGAAACGGTGCCTCAGTTGTTGAAGAACGTGCGCTATCAACAGGGTCAATTGCCGCTTGAGGTCGCCAGTGTGCAAGCCGCGATTGCCGATGCCGAGGCGCGCCTGAACGGGCAGGGTCGTCTGCTGATCCGCAAGTCAGGGACCGAGCCTCTGATCCGTGTCATGGCTGAATGCGAGGATGCCACCCTGCTGACGCAGGTGGTTGATGGCATTGTCGCCGAGGTTGAAGCAGCGGCGTCCTAGCGCCCGATTAGAGCTTTGCGCAGGCTGAACCACTGGCTGATGGCCATGCCCGTCAGGATCAGGGTCAGCGCGATGTAGAATCGCAGGGGCAGGGCCTCGGACAGGATCCACGCTCCGAAAACCATCGACCAGACGGGGACCTGATAGTTCACGAGGGTCAAAAACACCGACCCTGCGCTGCGCGTGATGGACACGCGCAAGAGGTTCGCCAAGGCCGTTGGCACTAGGCCCAAGACGATCAGCGCCAGAGTAGGGCGGGTGCCTTGCCAGTCGGGCACCCCCTCGGTCATCAGCATGATCGGCAGCAGCAGCGCCGCGCCCACCAGCAATGTCAGGGCTGCCAGCGCAACCGGATCAACCGGAGGGCACCGCCGCGTCAGGATGGATGAAACCGCATAGCACAGTGCCGCCGTGATGCAGGCCATTTGCGCAAGTGGTTCGGTTCCTTGGCCTAGTTGCAAAAGCCCCGGACCGATCAGGACCAACGCGCCAGAAAACCCAAGACAAACCCCAAGAAATCGACGCAGATTGAGCGGTTCGTCCGAGAAGAAATGCGCCAGTGGCAGCACCATCAAGGGGATGGCCGCCATAGACAGGCCCGCAAAGGCCGATGGTACGAATTGCTGCCCCCAACTCAGCAGCATGAATGGTATCGCGGTGGACAGCACGCCGATCAGGATGATTGAGCCGCCGAGTGTCGGGGTGAGCGTTGGAAACCGGCGTCCGGTGATCCGCATCAGCAAGAGCAGTGTCAAAGCGCCAAGCGTGGTGCGGGATGTTGCAACCGTGATAGGGCCATACCCCTCAAGTGCCATGGCCACGACCATGAATGTACCGCCCCAGATAAGGCCAAGCGAGAAGACGCCGATCCAATCCTGTTTTGTGGGCTGGGACACCATGTTGGCACCTGTGGAATAAGGTAAAAATCGCCTTTGATCAGTCGTTTATGGGCTGAGATTTAAGCGGGTGCAAATGAAAAAGGGCGGCCAAGCGGGCCGCCCTTTCGCCGACGGTTGCCGGGCTTAGTTCTTTTCTTTGTCGACCATTTTGCCGGCCGAGATCCAGGGCATCATGGCGCGCAGTTTCGCACCGGTTTCCTCGATCATGTGCTCGTCATTGGCACGGCGCGACGCTTTGATGGTCGGCTGGCCAACGGCGTTTTCCAGCATGAAGTCACGAACGAATTTACCCTGCTGGATGTCGTTCAGAACTTCCTTCATACGCGCTTTGGTCTCGTCGTATTTCAGGATACGCGGACCGGTGACGTACTGGCCGTACTCAGCCGTGTTCGAGATCGAGTAATCCATGTTAGCGATGCCGCCTTCATAGATCAGGTCAACGATCAGCTTCACTTCGTGCAGACACTCGAAGTAAGCCATCTCGGGCGCGTAGCCCGCTTCGACCAGAGTTTCAAAGCCGCAGCGGATCAGCTCTACCAGGCCACCGCACAGAACGGCTTGTTCGCCGAACAGGTCGGTTTCACACTCTTCACGGAAGTTGGTCTCGATGATGCCCGAGCGGCCGCCACCGATGGCCGAGCAGTAGGACAGGCCGATTTCCAGTGCTTTGCCGGTTGCGTCGTTGTTGACGGCAACAAGGCAAGGCACGCCGCCGCCTTTGGTGTATTCGCCACGCACGGTGTGGCCGGGGCCTTTGGGGGCCATCATGATGACGTCGACGCCTTTTTTCGGCTCGATCAGGCCGAAATGGACGTTCAGGCCGTGCGCGAATGCAATGGCCGAGCCCGGCTTGATGTTGTCATGAACGTATTTCTTGTAGGTCTCAGCCTGCAATTCGTCGGGCATGGTGAACATGATGACGTCGCACCATGCGGCCGCTTCGGCGATACCCATGACCTGCAGGCCTTCACCTTCGGCTTTCTTGGCCGAGGGCGAGCCTTCGCGCAGGGCGACGACCAGGTTCTTCGCACCCGAGTCGCGCAGGTTCAGCGCGTGCGCGTGGCCTTGCGAGCCATAGCCCAGGATGGCCACTTTTTTGTCTTTGATCAGGTTGATGTCGCAATCGCGATCGTAGTAGACGCGCATTTCGCTGGTCCTTTCTGTTTCGATTGCTGTGCTTTTAGCCTGAGCCTTTGGTATTGGCGATAGGGTTGAGATTGAGTATTTGTAAAAAAGATGAAGAATAATTCTCTGAATTGTGGAAACGTGAAAAAATCATGCTTGATGATGTTGATCGGCGGATACTGCGCCATTTTCAGGCGGAGCCAAGCCTGACAACGGCCGAACTTGCCGAACGGTGCCGTATCAGTTCGGGTGTCTGCTGGCGACGGATGGAAAAAATGCAGGCGGCAGGGGTGATCGAAGGCCAAGAGGCCGTGATCGACTGGGCCGCCTTGGGCTACGCCGTCGAGGTCTCGTTGAGGATCACGCTGGACAAGACGCAGGCTCGGGCATTTGATGAATTCACCGCGGCCGCGCGCGAGGTTGCCGAGGTGATCGAAATTCAGACCTTCCTTGGCCGCGTGGATGTGCGCCTTTCGGTACTAGCGCGGGATATGGCCCACTATCAGCAGGTCTATCGGGACCGCATTCTGACCCTGCCGCATATTGCCGATATCGAAGCATTAATGCACATCGCGCGCCTCAAACGGGATGAGGTGCTGCCAGTATGATCGAGCTGGATGAGATCGACCGCAAGATCCTGCGCGCGCTGGTTCAGGACGCAACCCAAAGCGCCGGCGCGCTTGGGCGTCGTCTGGATCTGTCGCAACCCGCCACATGGCGGCGAATTCGCCGGCTGGAAGAGGAAGGCGTGATCAAGGGCCGTCGACTACGCCTGAATGCCGAGGCTATAGGATTCGGCGTCACCGTCTTCCTAGGCGTTAAACTGGCGCGCAAAGGGCAGGTGAGCCTTGAGGATTTCGAGCGCGCCGTCAGCGCCATCCCCGAGGTACAGACCGTAGAGCATGTTCTGGGGTTATACGATTACCGTCTGCGCGTGGTGGCGCGAGATCTGTCGGATTTCGAACGGGTCCTGCGGCGGCGGATCATGACCCTTCCGGGTGCCGGTGATGTCGAGGCAAATGTCTTGCTCAGCGAAGAACGTTTGCCCGGACCGATCGGCTGAACGGGATCAGTACTTGGTGCGGATGCAGAAGCCCGGATGATGCGTCATCCTCGCGAAGGTCAGGGGCTTTTCATCCTTCCAGGTTGTGCGCTCCAATTGAATCATCGACGTGCCTGCGGTGGTGCCCATGAACTCGGCCAATCGGCTGTCGGCTGACACGGCGCAAAAGGCGACCTCGGCATCGGTGAACGGTGCTGCATTCAACAGCCATTCGTGCGGGCCATTGTCACTCAGGTCGGCCTCCTCGACTTCGGGCGCAGTATCTAGGTTGATCCAGCGCTCTTCCAGCTGAAATGGCCTGTTGTCGGCGTAGTGCATGCAAATGACGTGCAGGATGCGTGCATCTGGCGCTACGCTGAGTTGCGATGCCAGCCAGCCGGGGCTAGTGACAACGTTGCGCTCGACCAGAGCATAGCGATACGCCGCGTTCTGGTTCTCAACCACCTGACGAGTCAGCGAAAACTCCAGTTTGGCATGTTTGCTGGGCTCTTTCTTGACGCGTGTTCCGCTTTTGCGTTTGCGTTCGACGACTCCCTGATCAGCCAGTTCGCGCAGGGCGCGGTTAACGGTCGCGCGGGCGCAATTGAATTCTTCCGCCAGCTGGGTCTCGGTCGGCAGCAATGATCCCTGAGGCCAAATTCGGCTTTCGATCCTGCGCTTTACCTCATCTCGAACACTCTGAAAGCTGATCCGCTTATTTGCAGTCACGGGTTCTAATTTCCCTTCGTTTTAAAAGTGTATGCATCTGGGCAGAAGCACGCAGAAGTGTAAAGGGTATGTGATACTAGTTGGCGTCAATACTAAAATATTGGTGCGTATGAGGGTTAATTTTTACTGAAAAACAAAGATGACTTTGCGTCACCTTTTCGTCGGAAATGCGCTTTACCCGAAATGATAATGTGTTGAAGGTGCCGTCAACACTGATTGAAAGGACATCAAATGCCCGCCTTGCTGGATTCCATCGACCCAAATGGCCTCGAAGAATTTTCGGTTGTGTTCACGGACCGATCCCTGAATCACATGTCAACGAGCTTTCAGCAGGTGATGCGCGATATCTCGGGCATGCTGAAACAGGTCTACAATGCGGATGGCGTCGCCATCATCCCCGGTGGTGGCACCTATGGGATGGAGGCCGTGGCCCGTCAATTTGCCCGTGATGCCAATGTCTTGGTGGTGCGCAACGGGTGGTTTTCCTACCGTTGGAGCCAGATCATCGAAAACGGCGCGCTGACCGGATCGGTCACGGTGATGAAGGCGCGTGAGACCGGCAATGACAGCCCTTCGCCGTTTGCGCCCGCACCGATCGACGATGTGGTTGCGGCGATCCGCGAGCAGCGCCCGGATGTTGTGTTTGCCCCGCATGTGGAAACTTCGGCCGGGGTGATTCTTCCGGATGACTATGTCTCGGCCATGGCTGCAGCTGCGCATGAGATCGGCGCGCTGATGGTTCTGGATTGCATCGCGTCTGGCTGCGTGTGGGTCGACATGAAGGCGACCGGTGTGGACGTGCTGATTTCAGCCCCACAGAAAGGCTGGAGCGCGTCACCTTGTGCTGGTTTGGTCATGCTGTCTGAACAAGCCGAGGCGCGGTTGCAGGACACTCAGTCCGACAGCTTTGCCATCGACCTCAAGAAGTGGCGGCAGATCATGCAGGCCTATGAGGACGGCGGTCACGCCTATCACGCAACCATGCCAACCGACGCGCTGCGCGCGTTTCGTGATACCATGGCCGAGACGCAGGACTACGGCTTTGAAAAACTGCGCGAGGCGCAATGGGCCTTGGGCAATGGCGTGCGCGCGATGCTGAAGGACAAGGGCATCGTTTCAGTCGCGGCCGAGGGCTTTGGCGCTCCGGGCGTCGTGGTCAGCTATACCGCCGATCCCGAGATCCAGAACGGCAAGAAATTCGCCGCTTTGGGGATGCAGATCGCGGCTGGCGTGCCTCTGCAATGTGATGAGCCTGCCGGTTTCAGCACGTTCCGGTTGGGTCTGTTCGGTCTAGACAAGCTCTATGACGTCGATGGCACGATTGCGCGTTTGAAGCGCGTGTTGGATCAGGTTCTGTAAGCCACTGGGCCTCAGCGCATACCGAGGCCCATCTGCATCAACGTCTTGCGTACCGGCGCCATGGAATAAAGCGCGTTGAGGCCCATGGCGCGTGCATCCCTCAGGGGCCGCGCCTCAAGCATAGAGGTGCGGTTCAGAAGGTCGATGCCTTTGACCCGCAGTTCGATCTCGGTATGGCGGGCTTTGTGGTAGGCCTCAAGCATCTGTGCGTCGCCCAGACCTTCTGGCCGGGCCTGTGCGAGGTCCAGCAGAGTACGCAGATCGCCCAATGACATGTTCAGACCCTGCGCGCCGATGGGCGGCACGACGTGGGCGGCTTCGGCCATCAGGGCAATACGTTCACCCGACAACCGTTCGGTGGATTGGCTGATGATCGGCCAGATCGTGCGGCGTGAGGCCAGCTTCAAAGGTCCGAACAACCCGCAGGAGCGTTCCGTCATCGCGGCCTCAAAGGCCTCGGCGTCGAGGTTCAGCAACTCGACCGCGCGCGGACCGCGCTCCATCCAGACAATGGCCGAGGACGGCTGACCCTGCCAATCGGGCAAGGGCACCAAGGTGAATGGCCCGCCAGAACGGTGGATCTCGGTCGAGACATTCTCATGCGCGATTGGGTGTGTCACCGCAAAGGCAAGGGCCTTTTGACCGTAACGCGTGGTGTGAACGGAAATCCCCGCGGCTTCGCGCATCGGTGAGTTGCGCCCGTCTGCGGCGATCACCAGTTTGCATCGGATACGGGTGCCGTCGCTCAGACCCACACGGGCCTCGGCGGTGCGGGTGAACAGGCTGACCGTCGCGGTGCCGGGGCGGAAATCGACATTGGGCAGTTCCGACAGGCGTGCGACCATCTCGCGCCGCAGCAGCCAGTTGGGCAGGTTCCAGCCAAAGGGTTGCTCGGAGATATCCGAGGCGTTGAAATCCCGCACAACGCGCGGTTCGGGAATGTCTCCGCCCGCGTCCACGATCCGCATGACTTGCAGCGGTGCGGCGTGGCTGTCCAGCCTGTCCCACACTCCGCATTGTTCCAGCAAAATGCGGGAGGGTTGCAGAAACGCTGTGGTCCGCAGGTCAGAGCCATCCACGTCGCGTTCGGTGATCGGCGGTGTCGGGTCCACGCACACCACGTTGAACCCAGCGGCGCCAAATGCGGCGGCAGCGGTCAGGCCGGCGATGCCGCCGCCGGAAATCAGGATGTCACAGCTGTCAGTCATGGCGCATTCTCCGTTCCCGGCAAAACCTAGTTCGGTTCCCGGCGGTGCGCCAAGCGACATCCTGTCCCGCGTGTTAGCCGCGTGAAATCAGGATGAGGACCAAAAACATCACCGGAACCATCATCAATGCAGGGATGTATAGGCCCGGCAGACCAAACAGCAATGCCGAACAGCCCCACATGCTGACAATCGCAGCGGCGGTATAGCCCAGATCCTCGGGGCGGCCATCGGCCACGTCGCGGGCCATCCAGCCAAAGAGGGGAATTGCAAAGAGAAGGCGCTGCCAAATCGGCAGGCGCTGCGGCATCATTGTCGCGGTCATCGGGGTCTCCGTTCTGTTCGTCGCAGACCGGCATATAGGGATGATTTTGCAGCTGCAGAATATACAGATCGTCGCAGTGTGACAGCCTATCGCAGGCGGGCGAGGAAGGCGGTCAGATCGTCGGTATGATGGTGGATATGATCGGCATCATGCGGGTCGGGTGCGACGTGAACCGTGCGCATTCCCATCTCATGCGGGGCGGCCAGATTGCGGGGATCGTCTTCGAACATCGCGGCCGTTTCGGCTGTGATTCCGTCCTGCGCAAAGATTGCCTCGAACGCGGCCTTTTCGGGTTTGGGACGATATCCGGCATGCTCGACCCCGTAGATGGCATCAAACAGACCGCTCAGCCCGCGCGCTTCAAGGACACGTTCGGCATAAGGCGCGCTGCCATTGGTGTAGACGATGCGGCGACCGGGCAGGGCGCGGATATGGTCAGCCAGTTCGGCGTCTGGGTCCATGTGGCTCATATCGACTTGGTGAACCGCATGCAGGTAAGGGTCGGGGTCCAGATCATGCTCGGCCATCAAACCAGCCAAAGTGGTTCCGTATTCACGCCAGTAGTGCCCGCGCAAACGGTCAGCCTCCACCCGGTCGACGCCGATGGCTTGCACGACGTAATCCGTCATCAACACCTCGATCTGATCGAACAGGCGCATCTGTGGCGGGTAGAGGGTGTTGTCCAGATCGAACACCCATTGCGTGACGTGGCTGAAGGACGGTTTAACCATGCCTTGGGTGTAGGGCGCTGCGGGCGGGTTTTCAATGCCGCACTTGATTGCAGACGGTCAGGACGGATAGACAGGTTCGAACGAGGAGACCAATCGCCCCATGCCCCAATCCAGACACCCCAGCAAAGACGCGTATACGCTGATACTCGACGCTATTGATGTCGGTATCTACAAGCCCGGAGATCGTCTGGTCGAAAGCGAATTGGCCGAGCGGTTCGGTGTGTCCCGCACCCCCATTCGCGAGGCGCTGCAACGTCTTGAAACGCAGTCTCTGTTGGAACGGGACGGGCGGTCGCTGATCGTGGCCTCCCTGAACCACAACCAAATGGCCGAACTTTACATTGTCCGGCGCGAGTTGGAGGGGTTGGCCGCAAGCCTCGCTGCTAAACATGCGACCGAGGAAGAAATTCGCGTGTTGCAGGAGATGGTCGCCGAGGATGATGCGCTGGTCGATGATCCGGCGGCGTTGTCGCGGGCGAATCGACGGTTTCATGAGCAGATCCATTTGGCGTCGCACAACCGCTATCTGGTGCAACAACTGGACCTTGTGCATCGGACCATGGCGTTGATGGCGACCACGTCTCTGGCGGCGCAAGGGCGCAGTGAAATCGCGCAGAGCGAACATAAGGGTATCGTCGAAGCCATCGCTGCGCGCGACGAAGAGGGCGCGGCGAAAGCGCTGAAAGAGCATATCTCGGTCGCGTTCATGACCCGGCTGAAGCAAGATGCGATCCGGCGCGACGGCTAAAGCGTTTTGCGTTTTTCTCAGGTAGAGTTATCGAAATGCGCGTTCGACCGTAGGGAGAGGCAGCGTATTTCGATCCAAATCAAACGCAAAGCGATCTAGGCGTCCTGCGGCGGCAGGTCCTCAGAGGCCTGCCCGTGCTGGGTTTTGTCCCAGAAGAACGGTTTTGCGGCCAGTTCCCACAGCGCTTTGTAAGCCGCCACGACCCCGAGCGGGAAATAAAGGATCATCGTAGGGACCCAGGGTAGCAGGAACCGTCGCTCTTTCGCCCAGACGGCGATGACGCCGATGATGAAGTTCAACGCTTCTGCGGCCAAAAACAGCCAGATCAGGGTTTTGAAGGTCTGCATCGGGATCACCTGGAGGAACGGGTTGTTCAGCCCCAGCGTGGTGAGCCAGAACATCCACAAGACGGGGGCCAGCAAAAACTGCCCGACCGTACCCATGAAAAACGCCTGAATGCCGATGAATTTCAGCGGCCCCAGATCCCGCAGCAGGCGCAGCGGCGCGCGCATATGGACAAGGTAGGTGACCATGAACCCTTTGAGCCAGCGCGAGCGTTGCTTGACCCACGGCCAGGCGCGAAAGTTGGCCTCTTCAAAGGTGGCGGTGTTCACGATCTCGGTCCGGTAGCCGGCGCGGCAGAGGCGAACGCCCAGATCGGCATCCTCGGTTACGTTGTGGGCGTCCCATCCGCCAAGCTCCAGCAGCTTGTCGCGGCGAAAGAAAAAGGTCGTGCCGCCCAGAGGGATCACGAACCCTAGTTTGGCGATCCCCGGGAGAATGACGCGGAACCAGCTGTTGTATTCGATGGTAAAGCAGCGAGAGCGCCAGTTGGTGCGCGGGTTGTAGTAATCCAGCGCGCCTTGAAGGCAGACAACTTCGGGCGCGGCTTGCGTGAAGTGATCAACGACCCGCTCAATTTGGTCGGGTTGGGGGGCATCTTCGGCATCCCAGACGCCCAGAATTTCGCCCCGACAGAAATCCAAAGCGTAGTTCATGGCGCGAGGTTTGGTGGTCAGTCCGTTTAGTTCGGGCACTTCGACAGTGCGGATCCAACTGGGCAGGTCAACCTTTGACAATGTATCTCGCGTGACATCGTCCTTTTCCTCCAGCACCAAAATCACGTCTAACAGCGCCTTGGGGTAGGTCAAGCGTTGAAGGCGACGGATCAGCGCTCCTGCGATCTCACGCTCTTTGTACAAAGGAACCATGATCGACACGCAGGGTTGTCGCAGAGCGGTCACCGGTGAAGAGGGGGCGGGCTGCGGGCGCAGCCTTTGGTGGGCAAAAGCCAAGAGGCCTGAGAACCGCATGATCATGAACAACAGCAGCGACACCACAGCCGCCGTCGCCAGAATGGCCATTCCCGTCAACGGAAACGAAACGAAAGCCAGCAACGCCAGCACCACTATGCTCGCGCTGCGGGTCCGGCTCCAAGCGGTCCAGGTACGGCAGCTTTGATCCTTGGTCACGCGGGCCTCGGCATTTTGAGCCAACTGGTCGGAGAAGATCTGGGCTATCGAGCAGTCGATCTGATCGGCAGCGGCGACAACCGGAACGATGGTCAAGTCGCAGCCCGCCATTTCGGCGGACACAGTGGCAAAGCGATCCGGGCGCGCGGTGGCGACAAACAGAAATGGACCGATCCGCAACCACGGGATCACATTGTGCCGCAACCAGAACTCCATCGGTTTGAGAGTGCTTAGCTCGGCCGACGGCGGGGTTTGGGCCAGGTCGGCGATCTGCAGATTGGTTTGCGCGGACAAAGCGGCCAGAACATCCTTGCGGCTGGCCCAGCCTTCGCTCACCAGAATTTCTCCGAGCGGAGCGTTCTGGCGGACCTGAAGGTCCAACGCGTGATCCAACTGGTCCTGCGTGATCACTCCGGCATCAACCAGACATGCCCCTACGGGTTTGCGAAGCTCAGGCGACGGGATCGGATCTGTTGCTGAGATTTGTTGTGCGTTCAAATCAACCATAAAAGAAAAAACCCCGACGCCTTTTGTTGGCGTCAGGGTTGAACGACTAAGGTTAACGCGCGGTTAACTCTGATAAACACACGGAATTTTGGTGTTTATGCCTGTGCTTTTGCGTCCGCCATTGCGCTGGAAAAACGCTCGAACAGATAGAAACTGTCCTGCGGTCCGGGGGAGGCCTCGGGGTGGTATTGAACCGAATACACCGGGCGGTCGGTCATACGGATGCCGCAGTTGGAGCCGTCAAACAACGAACGGTGCGTTTCAACCACGCCGTCGGGCAGCGACTGCGCGTCGACCGCAAATCCGTGGTTCATCGAGGTGATCTCGACCTTGCCGGTTTCCAGATCCTTGACCGGGTGGTTCGCGCCGTGGTGGCCGTGGTTCATCTTGACGGTCTGCCCGCCAAGCGCCAAGGCCAGCATCTGGTGACCGAGGCAAATACCGAACACCGGCAGCTTGGTGGTGTCGAGGATCTCCTTGATCATCGGTACGGCATATTCGCCTGTGGCCGCCGGATCGCCGGGGCCGTTGGACAGGAACACGCCATCAGGCTCATGGGCCAGAACCTCGGCCGCTGTCGCGGTTGCTGGCAGAACGGTCACGTCACATCCGGCCGACGCCAGGCAGCGCAGGATGTTGCGCTTTGCGCCAAAATCAAGGGCGACAACCTTGTGGGCAGGGGCCTCTTGCCGCTGGTAGCCGTCTGGCCAGGCCCAACGCATCTCATCCCAGCGGTAGCTTTGGGCGCAGGTGACGTCTTTCGCGAGATCCATCCCTTCAAGCCCGGCAAAGCCGCGTGCGGCTGACACCAGCGCTTCGATATCGAAGTTACCTTCGGGGTCGTGGGCCAATGCGACATGCGGCGCACCCTGCTGGCGGATTGCGCGGGTAAGGCGGCGGGTGTCGATGCCACCGATCGCGATACGGCCACGACGCTCCAGCCAGCCCTTCAGCTCTTCAGCCGAGCGCCAGTTTGACGGCTCTGTCGGGTCCCATTTGACGACCATGCCCGCAGCCACCGGATCGCCGGTTTCGTCGTCTTCAGGGTTCACGCCGACATTGCCGATATGCGGGAAAGTGAAGGTGACAATCTGCCCGGCATAGGAGGGGTCGGTCATGATCTCTTGATAACCGGTCATGGCAGTGTTGAAGCACAGCTCGGCCACGGTCTGTCCGGTGGCGCCGAAGCCCATTCCGTAGAACAAAGTTCCGTCGGCCAAAGCCAGACATGCGGTGGGCTTGGACGGGGCGTTCTGGGCCATGGCGCAACTCTCCTGCAGGTAAATCGGCGCATACCTAAGGGGGTTATACGTTCGGGTCAAGTCTGATCATTTTTTGGGCTATTATTGTTTTTCAATGGGTTAGCGGTATTCGCCCCCTGTTGTATCACGCTTTTTGTTTGGATATGTTCGGGGTTCCTTTGTCATGGGGATGGACAAACCATATGGACATGCGATCACGGGTGAATGCCGCCCTGAAGCAAGCGATGAAAGACAAGGCAGCTGAAAGGTTGTCGACTCTGCGGTTGATCAATGCCGCGATCAAGGATCGCGATATCGCCGCGCGCGGCTCGCAAAACGAAGAGGCCAAGGGCTGCGGCGACGCCGAGGTTCTTGAAATCCTTGGTAAAATGACCAAGCAGCGCAAGGAAAGCGCCCGCGCCTATGAAGAGGGTGGACGTCTGGATCTCGCGGAACGGGAATTGCTGGAAGTCTCGGTGATCGAGGAATTCCTGCCCAAGCAGCTGGATGAAGACGAGGTCTCGAAAGCGATTCAGACCGCGATTACCGCGACCGGAGCGGGCTCGATCCGCGATATGGGCAAGGTGATGGGCGAGTTGAAGACGCGCTACACCGGTCAGATGGATTTCGGCAAGGTCGGTCCGATGGTCAAAGACCATTTATGCGCCGCCTCAAACGGCGACTGCTGAGATTGACCCCCTTTACTGCGCGGCCGGTCCGCGCAGCTTTGCTATTAGGTCGTCATAGAGGGTGATCCGTTCATCCTCGGACAGAAACGCGCCAATCTCGACCTCGCGACCGGCTCCGATCAGCGTCACGTAGTGCGGCACCGGCCCACCGGTTTCGTGCATCTCGGGGCGGGCCCAATACCTGTTGCAAGACCATTCCTGCTGCTGTTTTCCCGGTGACTGATGGATCAGACGCGCCTGTGAGCCGCTGAGGGTCAGAACCTCGACCGCGCTGCGCGCTCGGTAGTTCGTCTGGATCGCGAGCCACAGGCCCAGAACTGTCAGCAACAGGAAGGGCAGCAACCCCCACAGGACAACCGAGCCCAGCATGGCCAGAATGGGAATAAGGCCGAACGTGAAGACCGACAGGATCACGATCATCGCGCCGCGCGGGGGCAATGAGTTATGCGGCCAGAGGCGCAATTCCTGTTCGGTGTCCGAGGTATGATTCCATTGATAGGGCATAGGGGAAAACTAGCGCAAAGCTATGTGCTGTCTAAGGTTAAAGATCACACGACGTGGCCAACCCGGACCCAGGACAGCGCATCGTCCAATCTGTCATCGCCCCAGAAGACTTCACCCCTTACGACAAGGCTAGGTGCGCCGAAGACTCCGAGGCGTTTTGCGTGTTCGGTTTCAACCTCCAACGCCGCAACGGCATCAGGGCCGCGCGCGCGGGAAAGGACAAGGCGGGGATCTTGCTGGCACCGCAATAGGGCCTCGGACAGAGCGGTCTCACTGCCTGCCTCGATGCCGTCTTCAAACCAGATTCGGTAGAGGTTCTGAGTGAAATCCTTGCCCCAACCCTCACTCATCCCGAGTAGGGCGATCTGATTGGCCAGAGGCAGGTCCGAAATGGGGTAGGGCGCGGGCAGCTTGGCATGGATATGATACTTGGCGGCCCGACGTTCGATATCACGCCACATATAGGCAGATTTCACCGGCTTGCCGGCAAAAGGTACGTTCTGCTGTTCGGACATCACGCTGCGCACGTTGAACGGGCGCCAACGCACTGAGGTGTCGTTTTCGGCGCACCAATCATCAAGGCGGATGATCGTCAGAAAGCTGTATGTGCTGCCGATCGAATACCAAAAGTCAATTTCGGGCATCTGGATCCTCCCCGGATTGCCGGATGAGTTTCCCTTACCAGAATAGCCTATTTTGCCCGATCTGGCGATGTGTTGTTCCAAAAGGTGAGTGCGAAAAGAAAAACCCCGCCGGGATGGCGGGGTTTGTTTGTTTCTCAGTTCGGGCTTAGTGCGCGTGGCCTTTGTCCCAGTCTTCCTGCTTTGGCAACTGCTCGAACGTGTGCTCGGGCGGCGGGGTGGGCAGGGTCCATTCCAGCGTATCCGCGTATTCGTTCCATGGGTTCGGACGTGTTTCCTTTGCGCCGCGGAAGAGGGCGTAGAACACGATTCCGAAGAACAGCAGGAACGAAGCGAAGGACACGAATGCACCGATTGATGACACGAAGTTCCACTGAGCGAATGCCTCAGGGTAGTCGATATAGCGGCGCGGCATGCCTTGGCGGCCCAGGAAGTGCTGCGGGAAGAAGGTCAGGTTGGCGCCGATGAAGAACATCCAGAAGTGAACCTTGCCCCAGAACTCCGAATACTGACGACCGGTCATCTTCGAGAAGTAGAAGTAGACGCCAGCGAAGATCGCGAAAACGGCACCCAAGCTCATTACATAGTGGAAGTGCGCCACAACGTAGTAGGTGTCGTGATAGGCACGGTCGATACCAGCCTGCGACAAAACCACACCGGTCACACCGCCAACGGTGAACAGGAACAGGAAGCCGAAGGCGAACAGCATCGGTGTCTTAAACTCGATCGAGCCGCCCCACATGGTCGCGATCCACGAGAAGACCTTAACACCTGTTGGAACCGCGATGACCATCGTGGCCAGCATGAAGTAAGCCTGCTGACGCAGCGACATGCCAACGGTGTACATGTGGTGCGCCCACACGACGAAGCCCAGCACACCAATCGCGATGATCGCCCAGACCATCGGCAGATAACCGAAGATCGGCTTGCGGGCGAAGGTCGCAATGACGTGGCTGATAATGCCGAAACCAGGCAAGATCACGATGTACACTTCCGGGTGGCCGAAGAACCACAGGATGTGCTGATACAGGATTGGGTCACCGCCACCGGCCGGATCAAAGAACGTAAAGCCGAAGTTGCGGTCCATCAGCAGCATGGTGATCGCGCCGGCCAGGACGGGCAGCGACAGCAGAATCAGCCACGAAGTGACAAAGATCGACCAGCTGAACAGCGGCACCTTGAACAAGGTCATGCCCGGGGCACGCATGTTCAGGAAGGTGGTGATCATATTGATCGCGCCCAGAATGGATGACGCGCCCGAGACGTGAACGGCGAAGATCGCAAGGTCCATGGACATGCCGCCCTCGGTCGTGGACAGCGGTGGGTAGAGAACCCAACCCACGCCTGACCCCAGTTGGTCGTTACCACCGGGGCTGAGCAGCGAGGCCACACCCAGAGAGGTACCAGCGACGTACAGCCAGAAGGACAGGTTGTTCATCCGCGGGAACGCCATATCCGGCGCACCGATCTGCAACGGCATGAAATAGTTGCCAAATCCGCCGAACAAGGCAGGGATGACAACAAAGAACATCATCAGAACACCGTGATAGGTGATCATCACGTTCCACAGATGGCCGTTTGGTGTACATGGATCGGCCATGAAGCCTTCCAGGCACATATACTGAACACCGGGGTGCATCAGCTCAAGCCGCATGTAAACTGTCATCGCCACCGAGATGAACCCGGCGATAGCCGAGAAGATCAGGTAGAGAATCCCGATGTCCTTGTGGTTGGTCGACATGAACCAGCGCTGAAAGAACGAGCGCTCGTCTTCATGATCGTGGCCATGAATGGCTGCGTCTGCCATTTTAGGTGCCTCCTGTTGCAACTACGCCGCGCAACCAGACCTCTCCGGTGCGCGGGATTACTGCTGGTTTTAGATTGCGTTGAGGTTGCCTTCAATGGCCGAGTTTGATCTGGATCAAGAATAATTGTCGCGGGCAAAGCGTTGCGCCGCGAATTCAGATCATCGATGGGTCGAATCTGGCTATTTCATTCCTTCTTTCAAGAGGTCGCGCAGGTTCGTTGGCCTGAATCGGCCGAGTTCCGCCTTGACCGGCGCACGTTCGAACCGCAGAACTCCCTTGAACCTGTTGCAAATTCAGAGGCCCGACATGTCAGCATATGATCCGGACAATATTTTCGCCAAAATCCTGCGCGGCGAGATCCCCTCGACCCGCGTATACGAAGATGATGAGACGCTGGCATTCATGGACATCATGCCCCGCGCCGATGGTCATCTGCTGGTCATCCCGAAAACCCCATGCCGCAACGTATTGGACGCCACGCCCGAGCAGTTGAATGCCGTTATGGCAACCGTTCAGAAACTGGCACGTGCTGCCAAGCAGGCGTTCGACGCCGGTGGGGTGACGATTCAGCAATTCAACGAAGCCGCAGGCGGGCAGGAGGTCTTCCACCTGCATTTTCACATTCTGCCTCGACATGAAGGTGAACCCCTGCGCGCGCCTGGCACGATGGGGGATTTCGAAGCAATCGCCAAACACGCCGAGCAAATCAAGGCCGCGCTTTAGGCTTTGGCGACGCGTGAATTCGGACATTGGCCCGTCCGAACCGCTTGAAGCATAGTCCGGAAACGAAATTGCCGTTCCGATTTGGGGTCGGAACGGCAGACTCGTACCCATACACTTCACGGGTCACCGGAGCAGATCCGGGTTACCGGTTAACATACCACTCACTCAAGACTGGTAGGACAATGCTACTCTGTAACCGGGCGAATGTATGCCGGTTTAGTGAAATTTGGTTAAGCTTTTACTTAAATGGCCACAATTGCTGTCGAATATTGCAGGGTTGAAACGACCGGTGGCTGCAGCTTGGAAACAGAGGGGCACGTGCTCAGGGATTGTACGTGGATTTGGGCACCTCAGCGATTCGAACCAGAAATTTGATGCGCTAGGCTCAGGACTAATAGCCAATAGGAAAAGACTGCGACGAACGCGGTTGCGGACAATAATGCCTTGGGGCTCTAGTCCAACCCTATTGCCACGCGCCGCCAGTCCTTCAACCCTCCAAACAAGATCGCGTATCTAGGTGCCTGGGACAACCTGTATTGCGCACAAGTGGTTGTCTTCTTTAAAAGGTACAAAGCTTGGGCGCGGCAATGCTGTTCCGTCAAAGACGGACGAAAAGCGGCTCGTCAGTTGCTTAGAATAGTCGCGGCATTGTGGGGAAACAGCCAAGCTATTGTTTTTGTTGGTGCGGTCGAGAAGACTCGAACTTCCACGGGTGTTACCCCACAGCGACCTCAACGCTGCGCGTCTACCAATTCCGCCACGACCGCACTGCCAATGACTTGGTAGCGCGGCGTATAGACCCTTGGAACCCGGATGTGAAGGGGCAAAAGCGCGTTGGTTTAAATTCAGCGCCGGCATTCATATCTGTATCAGCCAACCGCCCTGAAGGAGCCCACGATGACCACCCCGGATACCCGCCCCGTTGTTCAGATTGATGTTGTCTCTGATGTTGTATGTCCTTGGTGTATCGTCGGCTTCAAACAGCTTGATCAGGCGTTGCAGCAGCAAAAC
This sequence comes from Ruegeria sp. AI3, assembly GCF_056541245.1. Classification (NCBI taxonomy): domain Bacteria; kingdom Pseudomonadati; phylum Pseudomonadota; class Alphaproteobacteria; order Rhodobacterales; family Roseobacteraceae; genus Ruegeria; species Ruegeria sp. AI3. The sequence goes on along the minus strand of NZ_JBQFYA010000002.1, from coordinate 163,099 downwards.
GTACTCGCGCGGCTCAGGTGGCATCCGTTCGAGCTGAACCCGCAGATGCCAGCCGAAGGGCAGAACCTGCGCGAACACATTATGGAGAAATACGGCAGCACCGCCGAACAAAGCGCACAGGCGCGCGAGAGGCTGACCTCGATTGGGGCAGAGCTTGGTTTTGCTTTCAATTTCACCGACGACAGCCGCATGGTGAATACGTTCCAGGCGCATCAGTTGTTGGACTGGGCCGAGGGGCAGGGGCGGCAGCATCCCCTGAAGCTTGCGCTTTTCGAAGCATATTTCACGGATCAAAAGGATGTTTCTGACATCGATGTACTGGCAGACGCGGCTGAGGTGGCCGGGTTGGACCCGCAAGCCGCGCGGGCAGCTTTGGCATCCGGGGATCATCAGGCCTCGGTGCGGGAGAAGCAGCAATTCTGGACCAGCCGCGGCATTTCCGGCGTGCCTTCGATGGTGTTCGCCGGGAAATACCTGACCACAGGGGCGCAAGGGGTCGAGACATACGCCAATGTCCTCAAGCAATGTCTGGAAGAGGCCGCGTGACCTCTTTCCCCCAACCGACCGGCACGGTATGAGGCAAGCATGGAATGGAAGATCTCAGACGGGCCGACCGACTACCAAGAGGCCGTCGCCTTTATGGAGGCACGCGTGGCGGCTATTGCAGCAGGCGAGGCCGAGGAATGCGTTTGGCTGCTGGAACACCCGCCTCTGTACACGGCGGGGACGTCTGCGCGACCCGAGGATCTGACCGACCCTGACCGGTTTCCTGTCTATGAAAGCAAGCGTGGCGGGGAATACACCTATCACGGCCCCGGTCAGCGCGTCGCCTATGTCATGCTCGATCTGAACAAACGGGGCCGCGATGTGCGCCTGTTTGTAAAGCAACTCGAGACTTGGGTGATCGCCGCGCTGGATGAGTTCAACGTCAAAGGCGAGATTCGCGACGGGCGCGTCGGCGTTTGGGTGCAGCGAGACGACAAACCGCTGACGATCACCGGACAACCTGCGGAAGACAAGATCGCCGCTATTGGTCTGCGCCTGCGCAAATGGGTCAGCTTTCACGGCATCTCGATCAATGTTGAGCCTGAGCTGGACCATTTCTCGGGCATTGTGCCCTGCGGCATTCGGGAGCACGGCGTGACATCGCTGGTTGACTTGGGGTTGCCGGTTACCATGGCAGATGTGGATACTGCCCTGCAAAAGACCTTTGCGGAAGTCTTCGAACAAGCCGACGCCTAGGGTTCCAGCACTATTTCTTGTCGCAGTTTCGCAGTGGTTTTGTCGAAGATCAGGATGCGGTTGTCGTCAGTAACGACGGCATACCAGTTGTTGCCGATCGTGACCGCTTGTGCTTTGGCGCCGTCCGGCAGTTCGATCTGATCGGGCAGGGTCGGGGTTCGGTCCGATAGCCGGATGACAATCAGTGCGAATGTCACTAGAACCCCGCCAATCATCACCGCGGTCAGTAGCATGACCATGCGCCGAAGCAGCCTCAGCTGCGGCGTTTCCTGCGGTTCTTCTTGGGGTTCGGAAGGGACGGTCATGGGCACCCGACAGGTTGAGTTTCAGATCGCGGCCGCTCCGCCGCCTCGCCTTGATAAGGCGCTTTCGCGGGATGTTCCAGCCGAGGAAAACCTGTCACGCACCCGTTTGGCCCGTTTGATCGAGGAAGGCTCGGTTCTGGTCGAGGGCGCTGAGGTGCGCGATCCGAAGGCCAAGGTAGCGGAAGGAGCCATGGTGGTCATCACCGTTGCTGAGGCCGAAGACAGCCATATCGGCCCCGAGGATATTCCGCTGGACGTGGTCTTCGAGGATGACGACCTGATTGTGGTGAACAAACCCGCCGGGATGGTCGTGCATCCTGCGCCGGGCTCGCCGAGTGGAACACTCGTGAATGCCCTGCTTCATCACTGCGGGGCAGATTTGTCCGGGGTTGGCGGGGTTAAACGACCCGGCATTGTCCACCGGATCGACAAGGAAACCAGTGGGCTACTTGTGGTCGCCAAGTCGGATGCAGCTCATCACGGGCTGGCCGCTCAGTTTGAGGCGCATAGTGTTGAACGTTACTACCGAGCGGTTTGCTACGGGGTGCCGGATGCCAATGACCCGCGCTTGCGGGGTGTCAAAGGCGTCAGTTTCGAGCCGGGCAACATCATGCGCCTGACCACTCAGCTTGCCCGACACAAGACCGATCGTCAGAAACAGGCGGTTTTGTTTCACGGAGGGCGGCACGCGGTGACGCGTGCACGTGTGGTTGAAACATTTGGTGCCCCGGCGGGGCTGGCACTGATCGAATGCTGGCTGGAAACAGGGCGCACCCATCAGATTCGTGTGCACATGGCCCATGCAGGTCATGGTCTGGTCGGCGATCCGGTCTATGGCGGCAAACGTAAATTGGCAGCCAAAGCGTTCAGTGCGGCAACTTCTGAGGCCGTACGCGCCTTTCCGCGTCAGGCGTTGCATGCCGCCGTTTTGGGCTTTGAAAACCCGGTAACCGGCGAAAACCTTCGATTTGAAGCGGATCTGCCGCAGGACATGCAGGACCTGATTGAAACGCTGCGCACCCCTCTGTCATAATACGCAAACTCCTGTGAGTAAGAGTTTCTTAGCTTTCCTTTACCCAAGCTTAATTTCAAACTGTTAACGATACCTCTTGAAAGGGATGGGTTCCTTACCCATATCGTATGTTAAAGAGCTAAACATTTGTCGGAGGGACATCAAAATGGCAAATTACGCAAATCTCCCCGCGCCGACGCCTGAGGGCGGCCTGAACCGCTATATGCAGGAAATTCGCAAGTTTCCTTTGCTGGAGCCGGAAGAAGAATACATGCTGGCCAAGCGCTGGGTCGAAGAGCAGGACACCGAGTCCGCTCATAAAATGGTCACGTCGCATCTGCGTCTGGCGGCCAAGATTGCCATGGGCTATCGCGGCTACGGTCTGCCACAGGCCGAGGTTATTTCCGAGGCCAATGTGGGCCTGATGCAGGCAGTCAAACGGTTTGACCCGGAAAAGGGCTTCCGTCTTGCGACCTATGCAATGTGGTGGATTCGCGCCTCGATCCAGGAATACATCCTGCGGTCCTGGTCGCTGGTGAAGCTGGGCACGACCTCGGCACAGAAAAAGCTGTTCTTCAACCTGCGCAAGGCCAAGGCCCGTATCGGTGCGTTGGAAGAGGGCGACCTACGCCCTGAAAACGTAACTCAGATCGCCAATGATCTTGGCGTGACCGAGGAAGAAGTCATCAGCATGAACCGCCGCATGTCGGGCGGCGATGCCTCGCTGAACGCGACCGTCGGGTCCGAGGGCGAAGGCACCATGCAATGGCAAGACTGGCTTGAGGATGAAGATGCCGATCAGGCGGGTGACTACGAAGCTCGTGATGAACTGGACGCTCGGCGTGAGTTGTTGGCTGCCTCCCTTGAGGTGCTGAATGACCGCGAGAAGGACATCCTGACCCAACGCCGGCTAATGGATCAGCCGGTGACTTTGGAAGAGCTCAGCACGCAATACAATGTGAGCCGCGAGCGTATCCGTCAGATTGAGGTCCGCGCTTTTGAGAAACTTCAAAAGAAAATGCGCGATCTGGCCCGCGAGAAGGGTATGTTAACTACCCGCTAGATCCAAGGATCGCATAGCCCGCAGATTCCTGCGGGCTGTTTTTTATAATGATGAAAATCAAAGTGCTGCGCCGGATACCTCATCCTCTTTGCATCGTTTGTTGACACTTGCCCCGCCTCGGTCTTGAGTCAGCGGCACATCTAAATGGCCTGATTAGGGAGAGAGCGATGCAGAAACCGGTTCAATTTGGTGTTCTGGGGGCTGCCAAATTTGCGCGGCAATATATGGCGCCTGCAATTCACGCCGCAGACGGGGCGCGGTTGGCCGGGCTTGCGACCTCAAACGCGGCCAAGTCCGAGCCTTTTCAGGCTTTTTGCCCCGATCTGACCGTCTATGACGGCTACGACGCGCTGCTGGATGATCCCGAGATCGAGGCCGTCTATATCCCTCTGCCAAATCACATGCATGTCGAATGGAGCCTGAGGGCGCTGGACGCGGGCAAACATGTGCTGTGCGAAAAGCCGATGACGATGCAGGCGGCTGAGTTCGATGCGTTGATTGAAAAGCGCGATCAGACAGGTTTGTTGGCGGCTGAGGCCTATATGATCGTGCATCACCCTCAGTGGCAGTTCGTGCAGAAACTCATCGCGGATGGCGCAATTGGCAAGCTGGTCCATGTGACCGGCGCGTTCAGTTTCGACAATCGTGAGGAAGTGACGAACATTCGCAATCGTGCAGAAACCGGCGGAGGCGGGCTGCGGGATATCGGGGTATATGTCATCGGTGGCGCGCGGTTCGCCACAGGTCAGGAGCCGTTTGCGGTTCAGTCCGCGATCCGTTGGCAGGACGGCATCGACACATTCACCGAAATTCGCGCGCAATTCCCGGGTTTTACCTATTCGGCCTATGTCTCGATCCGGATGCACCCGCATCAGGAGATGGTGTTTCACGGCGAGGGCGGTGTTATCCGCCTGACAGCCCCGTTCAACGCGCGCGTGTTCGGCGAGGCGCGCGTCGAGCTGCATCGACCGGGGCTTGAGGTTCAGGTGACCCGGTTCCCGGGCGACGATCACTACAAACTGCAGGTTGAGGCCTTCTGCCGCTCGGTCCGCGGCGGGGCGGCCTATCCGTGCCCGCTGGAGTTTTCGCGTGGGACGCAAGAGATGATTGATCGCGTGTTCGCGGATGCCGTTCCCCTCTGACTTGCCAGCAGTCGCCCGGCGCGCGTATTCTGTGCTGCATCCAAAAAAGGAGAGGTGTGATGGCGGGAGGTTGGGCCCGCGATGGTGCGGTCAGCGAACAGATTGAGGCGTCGATTTCCGACGAACTGGCCCGCATGCAGGCACAAAAGCGGCCGGTCGGTGAAAGCCTGACCCACTGCGCGGAATGCGAGGAACCCATTCCCGAAAAACGTCGCCAGGCGCTGCCCGGCGTCAAGCTGTGTCTGGACTGTCAGAAGGATAGGGATGGGACTTATCAGCAGCGGGCAGGCATCAACCGGCGTGGATCAAAAGACAGCCAGTTGAAGTAGGCCAGGCGCAAGATGCCTAACTCTACAGCAAATCAACCATTGTTGCAGAACGGGTTGCTTCTTGGGTTTCTAGCCGCGTTTCTTTGGGGCACGCATAGTGTAATCGTGCGCTATCTGACGAGCGATTTGGGTGGGCTGCAGATCGCGGTGACCCGCTTGTTCATCGCGGCACTGGCGATTTATTGCATTTTGCGGGTCATGCGTGTGCCCGTTTCGATCGAACACAAAGACTGGAACTTTCGGCTGGCCGTACTGTCGACAGTCGTGAATTATATCCTGTTTCACATAGGGCTAGAACACACAGGGGCCGCCAATGCCATGGTCCTAGAAAACACCGCCCCGTTTTTTGTGCTGCTTTTCCTTTATTTCTTTGCAGATACACCAGTTACGCGCGTGGATGTACTCGCCACGATACTGGCGATCTTTGGGGTGTTCCTGACCGTGTTCCGCGATTTCCAGGGCGGGGGAGAGCCTTTGTTCGGTGATCTTTTGGAAATTGGCGCAGGGCTTAGTTGGGCCGTGTTTCTGGTTTCAAGTAGCCAGGCCATGCGCAATTCGACCTCAACGGCCGAGCGATTGAACTTTCTTTTCGGAATTTTTGTCTGCGCGGGCGTACTGTTGCTGCCATTGGCTGCGTTTTCCCTGCAAACCGCGACGGCGAAAGATGTGATCTTTCTGATCCTACTGGGCGTCCTTCCCACGGCGATGGCCTACTACCTCTGGTACGAGGCCGCCGCGCGCGTATCGACTTTGACGGCAACGTTGATGTTTGCCGCTTCCGTCGTATTCACGTTTATCAATTCGGCGCTCTTCCTGGGGGCCGCGATCACACCGATTGCGGCCCTAGGAGCTATTTTGATTGTGGCTGCAGTCTTCCTGACGACAAAGAAACAGGAGTGATCAGCCCTCCATCGCTTCCAGTTCGTCAATGAAGCCCGAGATCATCGACAGGCCTTTATCCCAGAACTTGGGGTCGCTGGCATCTAGGCCAAACGGGGCGAGCAGGTCTTTGTGGTGTTTCGATCCACCGGCGCGCAGCATCTCGAAATACTTGTCCTCGAACCCCTCAGCGCCGCTTTCGTAGACCGAATAAAGCGCGTTCACGAGGCCGTCTCCGAACGCATAGGCGTAGACGTAGAAGGGGGAATGCACGAAATGGGGGATATAGGCCCAGAACGTTTCATACCCTTCCATGAATTCGAATGACGGCCCGAGGCTTTCCGCCTGAACGCTCATCCACAGGGCGTTGATGTCGTCCGGGGTCAGTTCGCCCTCGCGGCGGGCGGCGTGCAGCTTGCATTCGAAATCGTAGAAGGCGATCTGGCGGACGACCGTGTTGATCATGTCCTCGACCTTGCCAGCCAGAAGCACCTTGCGCTGTTCCTTGGTTTCGGCCTTGTCCAGCATTTTGCGGAAAGTCAGCATTTCACCAAACACGCTAGCGGTCTCGGCCAGTGTCAGCGGGGTCGAGGACAGCATCTCGCCCTGATCCGCCGCTAGGACCTGATGGACACCGTGGCCCAATTCGTGTGCGAGGGTCATCACATCGCGCGGTTTGCCCAGATAGTTGAGCATCACGTAAGGGTGGACATCGGTTACGGTTGGATGGGCGAAGGCGCCGGGCGCTTTACCGGGCTTCACCGCCGCGTCGATCCAACCTTTCGAGAAGAAGGGCGAGGCGATCTCACCCATGCGCGGATCAAACGCGTTATAGGCATCCATCACCGTCTTTTCGGCCTCGTCCCAGCCGACGATTCTTGTGTCTTCCATGGGCAGCGGCGCGTTGCGGTCCCAGACCTGCATCACGTCCAGACCCAACCATTTGCGTTTGAGTTCGTAGTAACGGTGGCTCAGCTTGGGGTAGGCGGCGACCACGGCTTCGCGCAGGGCCTCGACCACTTCGGGCTCGACGTCGTTCGACAAGTGGCGACCGGTCTGAGCAGTTGGCATATTGCGCCAGCGGTCGACGATTTCTTTTTCCTTGGCCTGCGTGTTGTGAACACGGGCGAAGGTTTTGATGTTCTCCTGAAACACTGAGGCCAGCTCGCGCGAGGCCGCCTCGCGTTTGCTACGGTCCTGTTCCGTCAGCAGGTTCAGGGTGCCTTCGATGTTCAGCTCTTCGCCGTCGACGGTGAAGGTTAGTGCCGCGATGGTTTCGTCGAACAAACGCTCCCACGCGTCACCGACAACGCCGAGGTCGTGGAGGAATTTCTCCAGCTCGTCAGACAGTTGGTAGGGTTTCATCGCGCGGATGCGGCGGAAGACAGGCTCATAACGTGCAAGATCAGCATTGGCCGCGAAATGGGCCTGCAGAACGTCGTCTTCGATGCGGTTGATCTCGAGCGTGAAGAACACCAGAGGGGTGGTGAAGACGGTGATTTTTTCCTGCATGTCCGACAGGAACTTGGCGCGATCGGCATCGGTCGTCAGTTGGTAGTAGCGCAGACCGGCGAAGGACATGATTCGACCGGCGATGGCGTTGATCTTTTCGTTGCGATGCACACAGGTCAGCAGGCCTGCAGCGTCCAGATCGGCCAGTTTACCTTCGTAGTCCGAGGCGAATGAGGCGCATTCGCCTTCAAGCCAGTCCAGATCCCGCGCCAGCTCGGCCGCTTCTTCCGAGGCATAGAGGTCTGTCAGGTCCCATTCGGGCAGGTTGCCAAGGTTATCGGAACCGCCGACTGCATTTGCATCACGGACGGGAAAGGGCAGGTCGCGCATGGAACACCTCTGATTAGCTTTGTTGCCAAACATCTAGGGCTGGCGCGCCCGGATCACAAGCCGCCAGTCGCGATCAGTGCCGAGCGGACGCCTTAGGGGCGATTTGCCAGGAAATGCGCGGTCAACTCGTCCAGAACCGGGTTGCGAACTTCGGGGGCTTCCATCAGCACCTCGTGCTCACCATCCGGGATCTCGACCAGACGGCCGTTGGGCCAGTTTGCCATCCGTGCCCGGATCGCCTTGCGGTCAACGATCTGTTCGTGGCTGCCCAGATAGGTTAGGCACGCGGTGTCCGGGGCGGGTTGCTCCATCAGCCATTCACATTCGCTGAGCGCCTCACGCAACCACTGGTTGGACGGGGCGCCCAGCGCCAGCTCAGGGTGCGCCTTAAGTTGATCCTGCATCATCTTGAACATGTCCGGGTCACGCGTCAGGGAGTTACCCTCGAACGGTTCCGCCAGAACATAGCTGGTCAACGACGTGGTCGGCGGGGTGCGTTCTCCCAATCCCAGTGCCGTGCCCCAATAGGCTGTAAGACGGCTGAGGGGCTTCATGAGCGGGACAAAGAAAATGCCCCACATCGGCCCGGTAAATGCACAGGCTGCAAAGCAATCGTTCTGGATGACCGCGCGCAAGCCGATGGCGCCCCCCATCGAATGCCCGATCACGTACCACGGGCGCGGCAGGTCCAGTGTCTCAGCCAGTTCCAGCACCACGGCGACGTCATGTTGATAGTCGGCGAACTTATCGACATGCCCGATACGGGGTTCGTCCAGCATGCGGTCGGCCAAGCCCTGTCCGCGCCAGTCGACGGCGAGGGCGGCAAATCCGCGATTCAGGAATTCCCCTGCGGTACTCGCGTATTTCTCGATATATTCGGTGCGGCCCGGAAACAGGAATACCGTGCCGTTTTTTGCATCCTCGGGCAGCCAGTGCCCGACACGGATGCGTTTGCCGTCGGCGGTGTGGAGCCAATGGGCTGTACCACCGGCGGGGTCGCCGGCCACGTCATCATAGAAGGGGGCCGGCGAGTAATCCATCAGGCCAGAACCGATGCAAGCTGCATGGCGATTCCCATGTCACCGTCAACGCTGAGCTTGCCGGACATGAACGCGCCGGTCGGGTTCAGATCGCCGCTGAGGATCTGTTCGAACGTGTCCGCATCCGCGCTGAGTGTCACATCGGCGTCGTCATCACTGATGCGGGCACCGTCTCCGTCCAGAACAATTGCGCCCAGATCGGCGATTGCAAACTTGGCGGACGCATCAAAGCCACCGCCGGCCAGCTTTTCGTTCAGCGCGGCCGCAGCCTTTTCAAGAATCTCGCTCATGCTTTTCCTCATATTGTTTATGCGCCGTGAATGGACATCCTCGGTCGCAACGCTACACTGACCATTGTTATGGGTATTGCAATCACCAATCTCAAAGGTACCGTTGCGGCACTTGCCGTTCTAGTCATGTTTTCCACCAGTGGTGGAGCGCAACAAGCGGATTCCCGCGACGAAGAAGCGCTGTTGAGGCAACTGGCGCAGGCAACGCCAGAGCAAGCCATCGGTTTGGATCGTCAGCTTCAGGCGCTATGGTCGCAATCGGGTTCAGCCTCGGCGGATCTGTTGCTTGAGCGGGGGCGCGAAGCGCTGGATGATGGCGATATCGAGGCCGCGATCGAACACCTCACCGCGTTGACCGACCACGCGCCCGAGTTTGCCGAAGGATGGCACGCGCGGGCCTCGGCCTTTTTCGGGATCGACCGGTTCGGCATGGCTGCGGCTGATCTGGAACACGCGCTGACTCTCAACCCGAACAACTATCAGGCTATTTACGGTCTGGGGTTGATCTTCGAGGTGGTCGGCAAACCCGATCAGGCGCTTGAGGCTTATTCCCGCGCGTTGGCTATACATCCCCATCATGAAGAAGTAACCAATGCCGTGAATCGGCTGAAGCCTCAGGTTGAAGGCAAGGCGCTGTAAGTCGGAAGGCGCAGGGGGCAAAGGTGAGCGGGTCATCCCGAGTAGTGGCCGTACTTGGCCCAACGAACACAGGTAAAACTCATTACGCGATCGAACGCATGCTGGGGTACCGGACCGGTGTCATCGGCCTGCCTCTGCGTCTGCTCGCGCGTGAGGTCTATGACAAGATCGTCGCCATTCGCGGCCCCTCGGTCGTGGCGCTGGTGACGGGCGAGGAACGGATCGTACCGCCGCGCACGCAGTACTGGGTCTGCACGGTCGAGGCGATGCCCGAAGGCATGGGCGCCGATTTCGTCGCGATTGATGAAATTCAGCTCTGCGTAGATCCCGAGCGTGGCCACGTCTTCACTGACCGGTTGCTGCGGTCGCGGGGAACGAATGAGACGCTGTTCATGGGGTCCGACACCATGCGCGGCCCGATTGCGGCACTTGTGCCCGAGGCGCAGTTTGTCCGGCGCGATAGGATGTCTCAGCTGGTGTATTCGGGATCGAAAAAGATCAGCCGAATGCCCCCGCGAAGCGCCATTGTCGGGTTCTCGGTCGAAAACGTCTATGCCATCGCAGAACTGCTGCGCCGCCAAAAGGGTGGGGCGGCTGTGGTGATGGGCGCGCTCAGCCCACGCACGCGGAACGCGCAGGTCGACCTCTATCAGAATGGCGAGGTCGACTATCTGGTCGCCACCGATGCCATCGGAATGGGCCTGAACCTGGATGTGAACCACGTGGCGTTTTCGTCCCTGACCAAATTCGACGGTCGCCGGATGCGCCCCTTGGCCCCGAATGAGCTTGCCCAAATTGCTGGCAGGGCAGGCCGGGGTATGTCGGATGGCACGTTCGGCGTGACCGGCGAGGCCCCGCCATTGGACGAAGGCGTTGCGCAGGCCATCATGGACAGCCGCTTTACGCCGATGAAAAAGCTGAACTGGCGGAATGCCGCCCTTCGCTTCGGCTCGGTGGATGCGCTGATCGACTCTCTAGAAGTCAGTCCGAATGATAAACATCTGACCAAGGCCCGCCCTGCAGACGACCTGAACGTGTTGAAATCGCTGTCGCAAGTGACCGAGGTCGCAGCCCGCGCCAGCGATGGCCCGTCGATCCGTTTGCTATGGGATGTGTGCCGAATTCCCGATTTTCGGGGCATTAGCCATTCGGAACATGCCAATCTGCTCGAGGTGATCTACGGCCATCTACACGAACGCGGCGCGATCCCGGATGACTTCATGGCGCGGCAAATCCGCCGGATTGATCGCACGGATGGAGATATTGATGCGCTGTCCAAAAGGTTGGCTTATATTCGCACTTGGACATATGTTGCGCAACGAAACGGCTGGGTCCGTGACGAATCGCATTGGCGTGAGGAAACGCGCACTGTAGAAGACAGGTTGTCGGACGCTCTGCATGATCGTCTGACGCAAAGATTTGTGGACCGGCGCACCTCGGTGTTGTTGCGCCGGCTCAAACAGAAGGAGGCCCTTTTGGCCGAAGTAAATGACAAGGGTGAAGTGACCGTCGAAGGCGAATTCGTCGGTCGTCTGGAAGGGTTCCGGTTTACACCGGACAAAAGCGCGCAAGGGGCTGAGGCGAAAGCACTCAAGTCGGCCTCATTGCAAGCACTCGCGCCGCAATTCCATCTGCGTGCCGATCGCTTCTACAATGCACCCGATACCGAAATTGATTTCACTGATCAGGGCGGCCTGATGTGGGGCGAATACGCTGTCGGCAAACTGGTTGCCGGGGCGGAGCCTCTCAAGCCGATGGTAGAGGTTTTCGTGGATGAGGCCGCAGGGCCGGACGTCGAACAGAAGGTGCAGCGCCGTCTGCAGCACTTCATCGACCGCAAAGTGGCCGCGCTGTTCGAGCCGCTGCTGAACCTGTCGCGGGACGAGGAACTGTCCGGTCTGGCGAAAGGCTTTGCCTTCCGCATGGTCGAGGCGCTGGGCGTGCTGCCCCGCGCGCAGGTCGCGCAAGAGGTCAAGGATCTGGATCAGGACGCCCGCGGCGCGCTGCGCAAGCACGGCATCCGTTTTGGTCAGTTCACCATCTTCATGCCGCTGCTGCTAAAACCTGCGCCAACGCGCCTCCGCCTGGTTCTCTGGGCACTGTCCAGCGGTCTGCAGGAATTCCCCGAGGCACCGCCTCCGGGTCTGGTCACTGTGCCGGTCGCAAAGGATGCGCCGCAGGGCTATGACACCATGTGTGGCTACCGCGATGCGGGTGAACGTTCGATCCGGATCGACATGCTTGAGCGCCTGGCCGATATGCTGCGCTCTGAGGACAGCCGGGGAGGCTTTGAAGCCAAGCCTGACATGCTCTCGATCACAGGCATGACGCTGGATCAGTTCGCGGACCTGATGCAGGGTCTGGGCTACAAGGCCGAACGCGGTGAGCGTGAAAAGGTCAAAGCCGTTCCGGCTGAGGCACCTGCGACTGAAGTGGCAGAACACCCCGCGGCCGAAGAAACCCCGACCGTCGAGGCCTCGACAGATGAGGTCGCCGCACCCGCCGAGGCGCCAGCCGAGGCCACCGAAAGCACCGAGGCGGCAGCCGAGGCTCCGGCCGCGGAACCCGCAAATGACGAACCCGAGGTCGAGGTGTTCTACACCTTCACATGGGGCCGTCAGCGCCAACAAAATCGCGGCCCGCGCCGTGAACAGGGGCAGGGCAAAGGCAAGCCGCGTGGGAAACCTCAGGACGGTCGCAAGCCGCAAGGCAAGAAGGGCGGCAAGCCACAGGGCGCGAAGTCCTTCTCGTCCCGGCCTCCGAAGAAGGAAAAGGCGATCGACCCCGACAACCCGTTTGCAGCAGCGCTGATGGGTTTGAAGGGCGGCAACTGATCCGTCATGGATCGGGCCAAGCTGCGGATCGACAAATGGCTCTGGCAGGCGCGGTTCTTCAAGACCCGTAGCCTGTCGGCCAAACAGGTCAGCGGCGGCCATGTCAGGCTGAACGGCAACCGCGTTCTGAAACCCGCCCAAGCGGTGGTTCCCGGCGACGTTCTGACCTTTCCACAGGGCAAAATCATCCGGGTCGTGCGCATTGAAAAACTCGGCGACCGCCGCGGCCCAGCCCCCGAGGCGCAAACATTGTACTTCGATATGACGGAAAAGAAGGACATACCGCCCAAAAACCCGTCATATGAGGGAAAAGGTCGTCCAACCAAGAAAGATCGGCGCGCGCTTGATCTTTCTCGCACGCCAAACGGCCCCACATCTTGAAGCCAAACCCGGACTGAACTAGCTAGACGCCAAACCTGAATGGGATTCTAAACATGACCTACGTCGTTACCGAAAACTGCATCGGCTGCAAATACACCGACTGTGTGGAAGTGTGCCCGGTGGACTGTTTCTACGAAGGTGAGAATACGCTGGTCATCCACCCCGACGAATGCATCGACTGCGGCGTCTGTGAACCAGAATGCCCGGCTGATGCAATCCGTCCCGACACCGAACCAGGCATGGAAACCTGGGTCGAGTTCAACCGCAAATACTCTGAAATGTGGCCGGTCATCGTGACCAAAAAAGACCCGTTGCCAGAGGCGGAAGAGCGCGATGGCGAGGAAGGCAAGATGGAGAAGTATTTCTCCGAAGCTCCGGGTGAAGGCGGGTAAGTGATTCGCACCCCATTTGGATGGCTAAGAAATGCGGTCTTCGAAGCCTAATCCCTTGATTGCAGGCCGTTTATAAAATAATTCCCCTAGGGAAACTTTTGAGTGTCTCATTTTTGTGATATACTCTCTCCCTACATGATGACTGAGATTGGGATGTACTCCGTAAGTATGCTCGCTTTGGAGTTCTGAATTTGCGACAAACAGACCGCCTGCCGGGGCCACAATAGGCACCGAGCGTGGGTTTTTTGTTGTTCGCATCCCGGTCCAAAACCAAGGAATGAATTGAATGTCGAAGTCGAAAAAGCTTGAGTTCCGCCCGAACGACTATGTTGTCTACCCCGCCCATGGTGTGGGTCAGATCATCTCGATCGAAGAGCAGGACGTCGCTGGATTTTCGCTCGAACTGTTCGTCATCTCTTTTGAGAAAGACAAGATGACCCTGCGTGTGCCGACAAACAAAGTGACCGAATCCGGTCTGCGTTCGCTCAGCTCGCCGGATGTGATCAGCCAGGCGATGAAGACGCTGAAGGGCAAGGCCAAGGTCAAGCGGGCCATGTGGTCGCGCCGGGCGCAGGAATACGAACAGAAGATCAACTCGGGCGATCTGATCTCGATCGCCGAAGTGGTTCGCGACCTGCACCGCACCGATGACCAGCGCGAGCAAAGCTATTCCGAGCGTCAGCTTTATGAAGCCGCGCTCGAGCGTCTGACCCGTGAAGTCGCCGCCGTGTCCGGGGACGGAGAGATTTCTGCGGCGAAGCAGGTCGATGATGTCCTGACTTCGCGCGCCGCCGCAGCCTAAGTCCACGACGATTTAAACAGCAAGGCCGCTCTGGCATCGGGGCGGCCTTTTTCGTTGCTTGGTGGATTGGCGAAAACCGGTTAGTTTTTCTGTAGATGCAAGCAGATACCGGTTCGGCATGAAGAAGACGGTCAAGTTCCTATATATCGGAAAGGCCCCGATTTCGGTTTGGTTCCGCTATGGTTTGATCCTGTTCGATGTGGTCACCATCATCTTCTTTGTCGCCACCGCGCATTTTCCGCATGGCCCATGGGTTACTGGTATCAGTTGGGTGGTTGGCTTTATTATCCTTCTGGATTTTTCCGCCAGAATGTGGATCGCCAAGGATCGCTGGAAGCTGTTGCGTAAAATTTATACGCTGGCAGATATCGTGGTGATTGTGTCGTTGATCCTCGACCCGTTTCTGACCGGCAATCTCGCATTCCTGCGTATCCTGCGCGCCCTTCGGTTGATCCACTCGTACCATCTGCTGTGGGATTTACGGCGCGACAGTACCTTTTTCCGCACGCATGAAGATGCGGTCATCGCGGCCATCAATCTGCTGGTTTTCGTGTTTGCAACTTCGACAGCGGTTCTTGTCTTTTTCATCCCTGAAGATGCTAAGAACCCCTATATAGATGCGCTCTATTTCACCATGGCGACCCTGACGACCACGGGATTTGGTGACATCACCCTGTCGACGCCTTGGGGCAAGCTGTTCTCGGTGTTTATCATGGTGGTGGGTGTTGCCCTGTTCGTGCGCTTGGCGCAGGCGATTTTCATGCCGCAGAAAGTGCGCCACAAATGCCCCAGCTGCGGGCTGTTCCGGCATGATCCGGACGCGGTACATTGCAAGCATTGCGGCTGCACCCTGCGGATCGAGACGGGTGGGGTGTCTTAAAGCTGAGCCGCTATTGCTACCAGGAAAGTGATTTCGGCCAATTGCTGAGAAGCGCCGAGGATATCTCCGGTCTGGCCGCCTATCTTAGCTTTTGCCACGACGGCCAGAGCACCCACAACGAGCGCGGCGCATAGGGCGGGCAAAATGACCTGCCCACCGATCAGCAATACTCCCGTCAAGCCAGCCAGAGCGAGCGAAACGGCGACAGGACCCACTGGCGGAGCACCGACAGAATGGCTTAGACCGGATTTACGCGCATTGGGCAATGCAGCCATCAGCAAGGGCATGAACGCGCGTGACACCACACAAGCGGCAATGATCGCTAGAAACGCACCGGCAGACAAAAGGGCCGCGACTGCTGCAACTCGCATCAGCTGCGAACCAATCAGGGACAGCACGCCATATGTGCCGATGTGGCTATCCTTCATGATCTCCAACCGGCGTTCCGGCGTGAACCCGCCCCATAGGCCGTCAAACGTATCGGCCAGCCCGTCCTCATGCATTGCGCCCGTCGTCATGGTCAGGGTGGCCACGAGCAAAACGGCGCAGACGAATGGCGGAACCGACAGTGTCAGTGCAAGCCATCCGATGACGCAAGCCAATATACCAATCACCAAGCCGACCACCGGAAAGGCCCAAACCGCCTGCGCTTGCCGGGCAAAGACCCTCTCGGGCAAACGGGGCAGGGGCAGGCGCGTCAACAGGACCAGCGCCAGCGGGATATCCCATGCGGAAACCGGATTGGTGTCGTTTTTTTGCACTTCTGCGCCTTTCGAGGCCTTGTTGGATTCAGTGCTTCGGTTAAACACACAGGACCACTCTGATGCAATGAGGCTTTGATGCTGCCTGAACTGAATGATTTGAACACGTTCCGCGACGCGTTGACCAACGCCCAAGGGCCGGACATGGCGGCGGCGGATGGCGCGGCTGAACGCAACGGTCAGTTGACCAAACCGCCGGGCGCGCTGGGGCGGCTTGAGGATCTGGCGATCTGGTACGCGGCCTGGCGTGGGGATGCGCGACCGCAGGTTGCGGCCCCTCAGGTCATTGTCTTTGCGGGTAACCACGGGGTCACGGCGCAGGGCGTTTCGGCCTTTCCACCCGAAGTGACCGTTCAGATGGTTATGAATTTTGAACATGGCGGCGCGGCGATCAACCAGTTGGCCAAGGCGGCGGGCGCAAAGATGGACGTCCACGCGCTGGATCTTGATCGGCCGACGGCAGATTTCACCCAAGCCCCAGCCATGAGTGAGGCCGAGTTGCTGAGCGCACTGCAAACCGGTTGGAATGCCGTGGACCCGCAATCCGATCTGCTGGTGGTCGGCGAGATGGGGATCGGCAACACCACGCCCGCTGCTGCTATCGCCTGCGCCCTTTACGGAGGCGAGGCCGCTGATTGGACCGGTCGCGGTACAGGGGTCGACGATGCAGGCCTTGCAAACAAGACCCGCGTAGTGGCTGAAGGCGTTGCGCTGCATGGCAGTGAAGATGGGTTGGAGGTTCTGCGCTGCCTCGGCGGGCGCGAGATCGCGGCCATGGCCGGAGCGATTGCGGCGGCCCGTATGTTGCGCATTCCCGTCATTCTGGATGGCTTCATCTGTACCTCTGCCGCAGCCTGTCTGGCGCGCGTTTCGCCCTCGGCTCTGGATCACACCATCGCGGGGCACCAAAGCGCAGAAGGCGCGCATGCTGCGATGCTGTCAAAACTGGGCAAGGAGCCGCTGCTGAGCCTCGGCCTGCGTCTTGGTGAGGGATCAGGCGGTGCGCTTGCGATCAACATTCTCAAAAGCGCGGTTGCCTGCCACTCGGGCATGGCAACCTTTGCCGAGGCGGGCGTCTCGGACGGGTAACCTAAGCGCCTGACCGGGCAATTGCTTCGGTCAGGCAGAATCCTTTGCGTGCTGTTCCGCCAATTCCAGCAACGCGGTTTCCAGATCCTTCTCGAGCTTTTGCGCGCGTTCGATGTATTTCGTATTCTCGGACGTGGGCATACCAGGAATCCACAGCTCGGCCAAATCGCGCACGGACGTTCGGTCATGGTGATAGAAGGTCTGTTCGGCCTGCGCGGCCTCGTATTCGCTCAGCCCGATATTCTCCAGCACATAGCGGCCCGCGCGCAAGGAGCTGTCGAACATTTCGCGCACGATGTCATTGGCCCCGGCCTGATACAGTTCATACACATGTGTCCGATCATGAGCTCGCGCGATGATGTGCAGATCGGGGCGCTGGCGGCGGGCGTAGCCGACCAAACGGGTCACCGTCTTTCGATCATCCATCGCAGCGACAAGCACCGAGGCTTTCTCAAGCCCCGCAGCGCGCAGTAGTTCCGGCCGGGTCGGGTCACCCAGAAAGCCTTTTACGCCAAAACGACGCATCAGCTGGATCGTCTCGATATCGTGGTCCAGAACAACGGTCTTGAAGCCGCTGGCCCGGACCAACCGATTGACGATCTGACCAAACCGACCGATCCCGGCGATGATCACGGGGCCTTTCTCGTCGATCTCATCGGGTTCCGGCGCGGCGTTGGTGTCGGCCATCTTGCGAGACAGAAGGTCGTAGATGATGAACAGGAGCGGGGTGATCAGCATGGTCAGCGCTATGATCATCAGCATCTTTTGCGACAGGTCCGGCGGGATGACATTCTGCTGCGTCGAAAACGCCAGAAGGACAAAGCCGAACTCACCCGCCTGGGCCAGTCCAAGAGTGAACAGCCAGTGATCCCGGCCCTTCAGCTTGAAGGCTTTGCCCACGAGATATAGGATGACGCCTTTAACGAGGATGACCAGCAGGGCCAGACCGATCAAGTCGAACGGGTCGTTGAAGAAATAGCCGACGTTGATACCTGCACCGACCGTAATGAAGAACAGCCCTAGGAACAGGCCCTTGAACGGCTCGAGGTCGCTTTCCATTTCATGGCGGAACTCCGAACTGGCCAAAACCACACCCGCCAGAAACGCGCCCAGAGCGGGTGACAGGCCCACCAGTGTCATCAGGAACGAAATCCCGACCACGATCATCAGCGCCAGCGCGGTATACATCTCGCGCAGGCGGGTTGCGTGAATGAATCGAAACAGCGGCCGGGTCAGGTAGACGCCCGCCAGAATGACAAAGGCAATTGCGCCGATGGTGACCAGAGTGACGGCCCAGCCCGGCAGTCCTTCGACCAGAGACAGGCTGTGATGCCCTGCATCATGCAGATGCTCCGCGCCGCGATCGATTGAGCCGTCTGCCTCGATATGCGGCATGGCGGGCAGGGCGAGCAGCGGCAGCAGGGCCAGAATCGGGATGACGGCAATGTCTTGCGTCAGCAGAACTGAGAACGTCGCGCGGCCTCCGTTCGTTTGCATCAAGCCCTTTTCAGACAGGGTTTGCAGCACGATCGCGGTTGAGGACAAACACAAGGTCAAACCGACCGCCAGAGCGACGGACCAGGGGTGGTTCGCGTACATCGCGACACCGGCAATAACGGCGGTGGACAACAGAACCTGAAGCCCGCCAAGACCCAACAGCTTGTCGCGCATATCCCACAGGGCGCGCGGCTCCAGCTCGAGACCGATGAGAAACAGCATCATGACCACGCCGAACTCGGCCACATGTTGCAGGTCCTCGGTCTCGGCACCGACAAGGCCGAGGACGGGGCCGATGATCAGGCCAGCCGCTAGGTATCCAAGAACCGACCCAAGGCCCAACCGAGCCGACAGGGGCACGGCGATAACGGCCGCAGCCAGATAAATAGAAGCCTGATATAGGAAATCGTCCATCTATGTCCTCATTGCCCGCTCAGGTTGGCAGGGGTGCGTCGCGTTTGAGTTGGTCCATCACGATCTGGCTTTGTACCCGTGCCACTGCAGGATGCGGCAGGATCACCTCGTGAAGCAAGCTGTTGAGTGCAGAAAGATCGTCACAATAGACGTGAAGCAGGTAGTCTGCCTCGCCTGTCATCGTCCAGGCACTTGTGATCTCGGGTTGGGTGTTAACCATCCGGGCAAAGCTGGCGGATTGATCAGGGCCGTGAGTGCCCAGATGGACCTGAACGAAGCCCTGAACCTGCAAGCCGAGTTTCAGCGGATCCAGCCGAGCCGCGTAGCCGGTGATATAGCCCTCAGCCTCAAGGCGCTGACGGCGGCGACCTGCCTGGCTGGGGGATAGGTTCAGCAGCTCACCCAATTGATGCGCGGTCAGATGCGCGTCCTTTTGAAGCGCTGAGAGCAGGCGTGTATCGGTTGCATCAAGCATATGCGGCAAGATCTCAAATTTCAGGTCATTCATGCGCAGTTTGCGCACACTTGGATAGTTTACATGAAAACAATGCGCGGAAACAGCACTGCTTAAGGCGTATTTTGGAATCAGCAAAGAAATTCCTGTTTTCGAAGGAGACGCGCCATGGGTCCTTTCCCGCATAACGCCCCGAAATCTATCATCAGTCCCGAAAACCCCGCAGGTACCGACGGGTTTGAATTTGTCGAGTTCGCGCACCCCGAACCGCAGGAGTTGCGTGATCTGTTCGCCAAAATGGGCTTCGATCTGGTTGCGCGCCACAAAACCAAACCTCTGGTCGAGCTGTGGCAGCAGGGCGATGTCACCTACATCCTGAACGCGGACCCCGACAGCTTTGCCGACAAGTTCGTCGCGGAACACGGGCCTTGCGCACCGTCGATGGGCTGGCGCGTTGTGGACGCGCAGAAAGCCTACGAACATGCCGTCTCAAAAGGGGCAGAGCCGTATGATGGCGCGGACAAGACGATGAATGTCCCGGCAATCAAGGGGATTGGCGGATCGCTGATCTACTTCGTCGACCAGTATTACGATACCTCGCCCTACAATGAGGAATTCGCGTGGATTAAAGAATCGAAACCGCGCGGCGAGGGGTTCTACTATCTCGATCACCTCACCCACAATGTCTATCGGGGCAATATGGACAAGTGGTTCAAGTTTTATGGCGACCTGTTCAACTTCCGTGAAATCCGGTTCTTTGACATTCAGGGCAAGTTCACCGGTCTCTATAGCCGCGCGCTGACATCGCCCTGTGGCCGCATCCGTATCCCGATCAACGAGGATAGGGGCGAAACGGGTCAGATCGTCTCTTACCTGAAAAAGTACAAGGGCGAGGGCATTCAGCACATCGCGGTGGGCAGCGAGGACATCTATGCCTCGACCGATGCCATTGCAGAGAACGGGTTGAAGTTCATGCCGGGTCCGAACCAATCCTACTATGACATGTCCAAAGACCGAGTGACGGACCATGACGAGCCGCTGGACCGGATGATGAAGCACGGCATTCTGATCGATGGTGAAGGCGTTGTGGATGGGGGAGAGACGCGGATTCTGCTGCAGATCTTCTCAAAAACCGTGATCGGCCCCATCTTTTTCGAGTTCATCCAGCGCAAGGGGGATGATGGGTTCGGTGAGGGTAACTTCCAGGCCCTGTTCGAATCCATCGAACGTGAACAAATCGAAAGCGGTGAGATTTCGGCGGCCTAAAGCGTTTCGGTTTTACCTGAATCGCCAAGTGGCACGAATGTCCCGAGAACGCTGAAAGCGTGGCAGGGTATTCGTGTCGCAGGTTTAATCCGAAACGCTAAAACCTGCGCCAAATACCAGCCATGTCCAGGTCACACCAGCGCTCTGGTTGGCCGGTTGTATCGAGTCGGTTCGGGACCTGTGGTGCACCTGCAGGCCCGAACCTAACGCTTGATCAACGATTGCGTCGTTCGAAATCACATAACCAGGTCGGTCCGGAGGGCAGGGGCCATGTCTGAGCGACAAAATCATCCGCCCTTGCGGTCTCAGGCGTTCAGACAGAACACTCATAGCCGTGTGTTGATCGCGCGGCGGCAGGTGGTGCAGGACGCCGATGACCAGAATGGAGTCGAAAACAACACCATCTGGCAGAGCGCTTAGTCTAGGCAGGCAAGCATCAAGCCACCGAACGGATTGCGCGGCATCAACGCGTATCGCGTGGTTGCGAAAGGTATCGACTGGCTCGATCGCCGTCACGTCGCAGCCTCGTTTGGCCAGCCATCGCGCCACCCTTCCAGTGCCCGCGCCTACGTCCAGAACGCTCGCCCCGGTATCCGGCAAGTGATCCAAAACGGGGCGCAGGACATCGGTAGGAGAAAGGCTGTCATAGGCCGGGATCAACTGTTGGGCAGCGTGTTCGTACCCAGCTTTGACTGTCTGAAAATACAGGTCCTCAGCCACGCGGCATTTTCAAAGTCAGGTTGCGGCCCTTCTTCTCATACCGCAACTCACTGTCGCTGATGGCGATGACCTTGCCGCCGTCAATCCGGTCTCCGATCTTGAGCTTTTTGTACCGACCACTCGGAAGCCGGACGAGGGCACGGCGATTTGCAGGTGTGCCATAAACGCCGATCAGGTTCAGCTTGCGCAGGTTCAGAGCATTGTCGATTGTGGCCTGTCGTGCGACCGAGGCCGTTGTCGGGATTTTGGGGGCCACGGATTTCGGCTGGAAGGACCCGGCCTCGTCATTGCTGGACGCGACTGCTGCGGTTGATCCCAGATTTGATCCGCTAGTGCTGGCCGAGGCCACAGCTCGTGCGGGCCGTAGTTTGGGGCGAGGGACGCGAACAACCGCCAATGCAGTGGGTGTGTCGTCGACCTCGGGCTGTACCTGTAGGCTTTCGGGCCGCAATTTGGGTCGCACGACCGCAAGCTCTTCAAGGCTGCGCCCACCCAATTGCGTGCGTTCGAAATTCTCGACCAGATTGCCAGGGCGGGGCCGGGGTCGGAGTTCGGCCAACCTTTGGTTGACCTCATCGACCACGGGTTCTTTTTCGAACCGCACCGGTACTTCAGGCGGGACCTTGGATGGGCGCCCCTGATAAACCACGATACCTTCGGGCGACAGTGCACCTTCTGCGGTCGGTACGACCAGCCCGCGTTCGTCCAGTTCGTATTGTGCGCCTGCTATTGCGGAGCCGGGGATGCGTTCAAAGGCGGCATCCGTGTCGAAACTGCCTTGATCGGGCAGGGCAATCGCGTCGCTGGACAGATCCGGGTTGTGAATAGACGCGAGGTAGAGGTCATCCTCGGAAATCAATGCCGGGGTAAGCGGCGCTTCGGGGGCCTCCACTAGGGTGCCCGCGACCTCTTCGATGTCGCTTTGTGCTTCGGGGTCCTGTGCAATCTGTTCCACAGGCGTCGGCGCGACTTTCAGCGCTTCGAGAATGGCCGCATCTGTCGGGGACAATTCTGGCTGTGCTTCAGGTTCTGGTTTTTCTTCCGCTGCCGGTGCCGCCGCTATTTCGGTTTCAGGCTCTGGACCGGTCTCAGGCAGTGAGGTGTCCTGAGACTGCGGTGCAGACAGTTCGGCCGTGTCATTTTCGGTGGATGTGTCGTTGTCTGGTTCTGCCCCGATTAGAGACCACGCCCAAACACCAACCCCGACGCAGATCAGCGCGGCAATCGCAGGAAACGCCCAACGTTGTCCCTTGTTCGATGCGGGAGGCAACGAGATTGCGGTCGTAGCAGGTTCGGGAGAGCGGAACGCCGTAGGCGCCGCGTCATCCGCTATGGCGTGAACCGTGGGTCTTTCTAGCTCGGGCTCGGGTGAAGGCGCAGCGACCTGCGGTTCGCTGGTCATTTCAAATACAGGCTCGCGCGGAAATTCGGCCTCAGTCGTGGCTGCACTATAGGTGACTGGCAGGAACCCGTGCTGCGCCGCAAATGCCTGCGCTTCGTTCAGCGTCTCGCATGCAACGGCGGCGACAAAGGTGGTCGACCCCTCGGTCGCGCTGTCGTAGGACAGATCGGCCAACTCATACGGCGTTGCCTCGGCGACTGCGGCTTGAACCTCGGACGCGATCTGATCTTCGCTTTGGCCTTCCGTGGGCAGAGCAAGATACCGCACCTGATCTGCGGGCAGCACCAGTTTGCAGCTGAGGTCGTTTTCCAGCGCAAACGCTTTGTCGTGCAGAGCTTTGATCTGGTCACTCAAGTCCGGGGCCGACAAAGGCACTTCGCCAATGTCGTACCATTCACCATCCGAATGGTGTTGAAGGGAAATTCCGGTCGCAGAAAAGGTCAGCGCAAAAGCGGGTTTCATAATCCGGAGGAACCACAGTTAACCATATCAACGCAAATACCTTTGTATTCGCAGGATGATACTAAAGCAGGAACCCGCCGAGGGAAAGAAAAAGCCGGGACTTCCCCTTGTGCGTGTGTGCCCCTCGGACCCATGTTGAGACAGAGTAAGTTGGAGGGATCACCTTGAAGACATTCGCTTTTCTGGCCGCGATGATGGCCGCAACCACCGCCGGGCTGGCACATGCGGAAGAACGTCGCATCAACGTGGATGCCACCGGAACCGTTCAGGTTGCCCCTGATATGGCGACGATCACCCTGGGTGTGACACATCAGAACCCCGAGGCCTCAGAGGCCATGAAGGCCACCTCGGACGCTGTGGCGCAGGTGCTTGCGCGGTTGGGGGAAATGGGCATCGAAGATCGGGATTTGCAGACCCGCGATCTGTCTTTGTCGCCCATCTGGTCGAAACGGAATCAGCAAAATGGGGAACCACCTGAGATCACCGGATTTGTCGCCTCGAACCGTGTATTTGTGCGGGTGCGTGATCTGACCCAACTGGGTGAGGTCATGGACGCGGTCATTCAGGACGGGGCAAACGATTTCAGCGGGTTGAGCTTTGGTCTGCAAGACCCTGAACCGATTGAGGTTCAGGCCCGTGCAAAAGCTGTGAGCGAGGCAACCGCAAAGGCTGAACAACTTGCCCAAGCCGCCGATGTCACATTGGGGCCAGTTCAGACGATCTCGGAGCGTGGTGGCAGTGTGCGCCCGATGGCCGAGATGCGGAACATGGCCATGGCAGACACAGGTGGAGTGCCGGTTGCTGGCGGAGAGATCTCGGTTTCTGTCAGTGTCTCGATGGAGTTCGAGATTTCAGAATAGGCTCACGTTTCCGCGCGGGCCTTCAGCGGTTTTCGTTGCTGGCCCGTTTCGTCAAAATTACCCGGGGACAACCAGTCTTCAAACGCATCTCGAATACGCGGCCATTCGCTGTCGAGGATCGAATACCAGGCCGTATCGCGATTGCGCCCCTTGTAATGTGTCGCTTGGCGGAATGTCCCCTCATAGGTGAAGCCCAACCTCTGGGCTGCACTACAAGATGGCGCATTCAACGCGTCGCATTTCCATTCATAACGGCGATAGCCCAGCTCATCGAACACACGGCGCATCATCAGATACATGACCTCGGTCGATTGCGGCTTGCGCTGCAGCAGGGGCGAGAAGTGGATATGCCCGACCTCGATCACACCGGCGGCCGGTTCGATCCTGAGGTATGATGCCATGCCAACGGGGACATCGTTTGCATCCAGAACCGTGTGAAACATCGGGTCGGCGTCCATGCAGTTCGCGCGAGCCCAGGTTTCGAACTCCTGCTCAGATCCAAACGGCCCATAGGGCAGGTAGGTCCAGTTTCGGTGATCGGCGTCATTGGCAAACGCCCGGAACAATCCGGGCGCATGCCTGTTCACATCAAGCGGCACGACCGAGCAATACTGGCCCTCCATCGGGGTATAAGGCGGCGTGGGGCGCGGGAATTCGCCCGTGACCGGCCGTCCGATGGGTTGACCAAGTGCGTTGGTGTCGTGTCCGCTCATGGCTTTATGCGCTGGCTTTGGCCAAAGCCTGATCCAAATCAGCGATCAGGTCGTTAGCATCCTCGATCCCGATCGAGACTCGCACAACGTTGGGGCCCGCGCCTGCGGCCTCTTGCTGTTCAGGCGTCAGTTGCCGGTGCGTGGTCGAGGCCGAGTGGATGATCAGCGAACGCGCATCGCCGAGGTTGGCAACGTGGCTGAAGATCTCCAATGCGTTCACCAGTTTGATGCAGGCGTCATAGCCACCCTTGACCGCAAAGGTGAACAGGGCACCGGCACCGCGCGGATACTGCGCCTTGACCCGGTCGTGATAGGGCGACGAGGGTAGGCCCGCGTAGGTCACGTAGTCGACCCGGTCATCCGCCTCGAGCCAGGAGGCGATCTTCTGGGCGTTCTCAACGTGGCGCTCCATCCTCAGCGAAAGCGTCTCGATCCCCATCAGCGTGTAATGTGCCGCCTGCGGGTTCATGGTCATACCCAGATCGCGCAGGCCAATGGCGATGCCGTGGAAGGTGAAGGCCAGCGGGCCGAAGGTCTCATGGAATTTCAGCCCGTGATAGGCTTGCTCGGGCTGGCTGAGGGAGGGGAATTTGTCATTCGCCGACCAGTCGAACTTGCCCGAATCCACGATGCAGCCGCCGGTGACGGTACCATTGCCGGTCAGGTATTTGGTGGTCGAATGTACGACCAGAGTCGCGCCGTGTTCAATCGGGCGGCACAGGTAGGGCGTGGCCGAGGTGTTGTCGACGATCAGCGGAATGCCTGCGCCGTCCGCAACATCGGCCAGAGAGCGGATATCGGTGACATAGCCGCCGGGGTTGGCGATGGATTCGCAGAATACCGCGCGGGTGTTTTCGTCGATAGCGGCTTTCACGGCCTCCAGATCATCAGTGTCGACAAATTTGGCCGACCAGCCGAAGCGTTTGATCGTCTGGCTGAACTGCGTGACAGTGCCGCCATACAGGCGGGTCGAGGCCACCACGTTGCAGCCCGGCCCCATAAGCGGGAACAGCGCCATGATCTGCGCCGCGTGCCCCGAGGAACAGCAGACCGCGCCAACGCCGCCCTCAAGCGTCGCGACACGTTCCTGCAAAACGGCGACGGTCGGGTTGGTCAGGCGCGAATAGATAAAGCCCACTTCCTGCAGGTTAAACAAAGCCGCCGCGTGGTCCGCATCGCGAAAGACATAAGCCGTCGTTTGGTAGATCGGAGTCTGGCGCGCGCCGGTTGCGGGATCGGGGCGTGCGCCCGCGTGTATCTGCAGAGTGTCGAAACCGTAGGTAGGGCCGTCAGACATCGTGAAAATCTCCTGTTGGAATGTGCGTTGGCGAATCTGTAGGCTATTGCAGGCCCTTGCACAACGATCCTATGGGCGATCCTGTCAGCGCAGCCAGAGACCTTTGGCCTTGATCGCCTTGCGGATGGCCTGTTCGCGCCCGGGCAGGGCGTTTTGGTCGAACATCTCGCGGATTTTGTGGCCTTTGCCTTGAAATATCAGCCTCTTCATCGGGTCATAGGCCTTGAGGACTTTCTTGACTTTGTTGGGGGCTGAGACGGTTTCGAGCACCTCAATCACGCGGTCACTCTCACGGGCGTAAAGCAGCGGAAACAGGCGATAGTGACAACTGACCGACCCATCAAGAAGCCCGTCCGGCAAGGCATCGCGCCCGCCACCGAATGAGTGGATCACCAGCGGCAGGGCAGCCTGATCCAGCCAGGGATCAAGGTTCTGCCCGGTGAGTTCGGGGATCTCTTCGTCGCGAATGGTTTGCGCGTAGTCCAAGAACCGCTCGCCGAATTGGCGCGGGCGTTTGTAGAAGAAATAGCCTGCGTTGAAATACAGAAACCGCTTCCAGTGTTCCTTGGGCTGGCTGTTATCAATCGAGCTGTCGAAATCCAGACCAAAGCGGTGATAGAGCGCGCTCCAAATCCTCTCGAACCCGGGACCGTAGAGAGTGGGTTTCGGCCAAGTCCCGTCAACCTTGAGCGAGGCGCCGGGGCGTTCGAAATCAAACGGGACCGAGGTCAGGTCGCCGGTGATCAGCGTATCGGTGTCGAAGAAGACAAACGGTTCCCCCTCAGGCAGGGCCAGCAGGGCCTCGATCTTGTTGCCATGCGGATAGCTCTCGCCGAAGACGTGGTTGTCGAAGGGAAGGATCTCGGCGTCCAGCTGATAAAGCGCCTTGCGCACATCCTCGTTCTGGATGATGGGGTTCTGGCTCCAACGGGGGCCGGGGTTTGGGGTGGCGACATAAAGCTTGCCGTCAAAACCGGGGGAACAGTGGCGTAGCGAGGCGGCGAACAGAAGGGCCTCATATTGCAGGCGGTTATTCTGTCCGATGACGACGATGTTGAATTTCTGCGAAGCCATTCGTGCCTGTTCCTGTCGCCCGTTTTCATTGGGATTACAGCAAGCCGCAGAGGGCGTCAAAACTGTTGGATTGATTTTCGCGTTCTCCATCCCATCTCAAGCAGGAGACTCAAAGCAGGAGGCCGCCATGAGGATCAACGCGGATTTCACCAAACGCGCTGCGGTGCATTTTGATCAAACTGAGTGGGTGCAATCGCCAGCGGCCGGGGTCGAGCGCAAGATGCTGGACCGGATCGGTGAGGAAGTCGCCCGCGCCACTACGATCGTGCGTTTCGCCCCCGGCAGTGCCTTCGCGGCCCATACCCATGATGGTGGGGAAGAGTATCTGGTTCTGGATGGCGTCTTTCAGGATGAAACCGGAGATTTTCCGGTTGGCAGCTATGTTCGCAACCCTCCGACCTCATCCCATACTCCTTCGGCGGCCGATGGGGCGACCATTCTAGTGAAGCTGCATCAATTCGACCCGTCTGACCGGACCGAGGTCAAACGCTCGATCAACGGTCGGGGCGATCTGCGCCTGTTCAAGGATGAGCATGAGGATGTGCGCATCGCGCAATGGGTCGCGGGTGAGGCTATTGATCTGAACGCTGAAGGCGGGCTTGAGGTGTTTGTTATCACCGGCAGCTTTGACGAAGGCGGTGAATCATTCGCCGCGTGGGACTGGCTGCGCCTGCCGCCCGGATCGCAGTCACAGGCCGTTGCGGGGCCGGATGGCGCGCGTGTTTGGATGAAATCTGGGCATTTGACGGGCATGATCTGACCCGATCCCGCATCAATTTTGAGCAAAATAACGGAAATCCGGGTCAAAAGCCCGGATTTTTCATTTTTTGACCGAATGATAAAATTTACCAATTGATAAAAAATCAGAATGTGGCAAGCTGATCCTCACAACAAACATATCTACAGGGAGTAGAGTGATGGCACAGGGCCAGATGGCACCCGGGATTGTCCCAGGGCGGCTTTCCAGCGATGAGCTGACCTCGAATTTCACCGATCTGCATCCGCCTTTGGCCCCGCATGAGGCCGCCGTAGCGGCAGATCGCTGTTATTTCTGCTATGACGCGCCGTGTGTGACGGCCTGTCCGACGGATATCGATATTCCGTTGTTCATTCGCCAGATCCAGGCTGGTCAGCCGCAAGCAGCGGGTCGCACGATTCTCGAGCAAAACATTCTAGGTGGCATGTGTGCCCGCGTTTGTCCGACCGAGACTTTGTGCGAGGAAGCTTGCGTTCGCGAAGCCGCCGAAGGCAAACCGGTCGAGATCGGTCGCTTGCAGCGCTATTCGACTGACACCGTTATGGAAGCGGGCGATCACCCCTTCGAACGCGCCGCGCCTACTGGCAAAACGGTTGCCGTGATTGGGGCAGGGCCAGCTGGTCTTGCCTGTGCCCATCGGCTGGCGATGCTGGGGCATGACGTGGTTATTCACGAGTCCAAGCCGAAACCCGGCGGTCTGAACGAATACGGGATTGCAGCCTACAAATCGACCAATGACTTTGCTCAGGCCGAAGTGGACTGGCTTCTGAAAATCGGTGGCATTGCGATCGAGACGGGCTCGGTTCTGGGAGATACGATTTCGCTGGACGGATTGGTCGAGAACTATGATGCCGTTTTCCTGTCGATCGGTCTGGCGGGTGTGAACGCGTTGCGTGCGCAAGGCACCGAAAAGGACGGTGTGCGGGCTGCTGTGGATTTCATTTCGGATGTGCGTCAGGCCGAAGATCTGGCCCACTTGCCGGTCGGGCGGAATGTGGTCGTGATCGGCGGCGGCATGACTGCGGTGGACGCTGCCGTGAAGTCAAAACTGCTGGGCGCTGAGCATGTCACGATTGCCTATCGCCGAGGGCGCGATGCGATGGGTGCCAGCCGGTACGAACAGGACCTCGCAGCCTCGCATGGGGTGCGGATCCTGACGAATGTGCAGCCGGTCGCCGTTTACGGCAATGGATCTGCGGTCGATATCGAGCTGGAATACACGACCACTCGGAACGGCAGGCTAGAAGGGACGGGTGAGATGATCCGGCTTCCGGCTGATCAGGTCCTCAAGGCCATCGGTCAGACGCTTGAAGGCGCGCCCGAAGGTCTGGCGCTGGACGGCAACAAGATCGCTGTCACCGGGGCAGGGCGAACCTCTCTGGACGGTGTTTGGGCGGGTGGTGACTGCGCCGCGGGCGGCGAGGATCTGACCGTGACAGCCGTGGCCGAGGGACGGGACGCGGCGATGGACATCCACGCAACGCTCGTTTCGTGATAAGATGGGGTATTCACCCCATTTTTATTGCTGCTGAGGTATCGTCATGTCCCAGATCGAACAAGCTGTTGCCCAACACTACACAACCGGTGCCCTGACCGAACGCGTCCGCGCGGCGCTTGAGGCCAGCGGTATTGACCCGGATGCAGCCACCGTAACCGACCTCAAGGCCGGAGACGAGTTTCATACAGGTGGTGTGAAGGCGACCGATAACTTGTTCGCTCAGCTCTCACCCACCCATGCAACGCGTGTGCTCGACGTTGGCTGCGGTATCGGCGGGACATCGCGCTACATTGTGGATCGGTATGACTCGACGGTCACAGGCGTCGACCTGACGCCTGAGTTTGTCGAAACGGCCAAGACGCTCAGCGATCTTGTCGGACATTCCGACAAGTCAGAGTTTCTGGTCGGCAGCGCCCTCGACATGCCGGTTCCCGATGCTGGGTTCGATCTGGCCGTGATGTTCCATGTTGGCATGAACATCGAAGACAAGGCGGGATTGTTCGCCGAGGTCTCTCGGGCTTTGGCGACAGGTGGAACTTTTGCCTTGTTCGACGTGATGGGCGGTGAGGCGGCTGAGCCGTTGGCGTTTCCTCTGCCATGGTCCACCGTGGCCGAGACGTCCTTCGTCCACGCACCCGATGTCTACCGAGATGCCGCAAGTGCTGCGGGTCTGGAACTGGTGACTGAGACCGACCGTACCGAGTTCGCACTCGCCTTCTTTGAGGAAGCCTTTGCGCGCATGGCCGAAAGCGGCCCGCCTGCGTTGGGCATCCACCTGATGATGGGCGAGACGGCACCTGAGAAGTTCCAAAACTACGTAAAAAACCTGAAGGTCGGGCGCATTCGCCCGACCGAAATGATATTCAAAAAAACCGGCTGAGCCGGGAAGGGAGAAGCCATGGCCGATCTGACGACAAACTTTCTGGGCATTTCCAGCCCCAACCCCTATTGGCTGGCCTCTGCGCCGCCGACGGACAAGGAATACAACGTCCGCCGCGCGTTCGAGGCCGGATGGGGTGGTGTTGTGTGGAAAACGTTGGGGGCCGAGGGCCCTCCGGTCGTGAATGTGAACGGGCCGCGCTATGGCGCGATCTATGGTGCTGATCGGCGGCTGCTGGGTCTGAACAACATCGAGTTGATCACCGACCGCCCGCTAGAGGTGAACCTTGAGGAAATGGCGCGGGTCAAGGCGGACTATCCGGATCGCGCGCTGATCGCCTCGATCATGGTGCCCTGCGAGGAGGAGGCGTGGAAAGCCATCCTGCCGCGCGTCGCCGAGACAGGCGCCGATGGGATCGAACTGAACTTCGGCTGCCCGCATGGCATGAGCGAGCGAGGCATGGGGTCTGCCGTGGGGCAGGTGCCGGAATACATCGAAATGGTGACCCGTTGGTGCAAGAAATACTATGACCGCCCGGTCATCGTGAAGCTGACGCCGAACATCACCGACATCCGCAAACCTGCGGCAGCAGCACGGAATGGTGGCGCGGATGCAGTGTCGCTGATCAACACGATCAACTCGATCACCAGCGTCAATCTGGACACGTTCAGCCCCGAGCCTTCGATCGATGGCAAAGGCAGCCATGGCGGCTATTGCGGCCCGGCGGTCAAACCGATTGCTCTGTCGATGGTGTCCGAAATCGCGCGGGCCGAGGCCACGCATGGTATGCCCATCTCCGGCATTGGGGGCGTGACCACTTGGCGTGACGCGGCCGAATTTATCTCGCTTGGCTGCGGCAATGTGCAAGTGTGTACCGCTGCGATGACCTACGGCTTCAAGATCATTGATGAACTGACGGCGGGTCTGTCCGAATGGATGGACGAGAAAGGCTATGCCAGCGTCGATCAGGTCATTGGTCGGGCGGTGCCGAATGTTACCGACTGGCAGTATCTGAACCTGAACTATGTGGCCAAGGCCAAGATTGATCAGGACCAGTGCATCAAATGCGGCCGGTGCTATGCGGCTTGTGAGGATACCAGCCATCAGGCGATCTCGATGTCTGATGACCGTGTGTTCGAGGTGATGGATGACGAATGCGTTGCCTGTAACCTCTGTGTCGATGTCTGCCCGATCGAAGGTTGCATCACGATGGAGCCGATGGTAGCTGGTGAGGTCGATCCGCGCACCGGCAAGACCGTGCAGCCGGACTATGCCAACTGGACCTCGCATCCGAACAATCCGATGGCGAAAGCGGCGGAGTAAGGGAAACCTTCATCCCTAAAACACCGGTTCGGTGCTACACTGCCGCTGACAGACAGGATCAAAGGAGAATGTCATGCCAGCGGCACCACCGGGCCGGAGCAAGGGCGGCAACAAGGTCACCAAGCTTGACCGTGACACGTCCAAAAAGAACGTTGCCCTCTCCAAGGCCAAGCAACGTGATGCGATGGCCGCCAAGAATTTTCTTCAGCATCAGAAGCAGATCAAACGTGACGTGGACAGTCTTGAGAAGCTGAAACGCTCTCTCGAAGAGATGATGGCGAAGTTGAAGGAAGAGCGTCAGCTGGACCAACGGTTCCTTGGACAGGTGGTCAAAAAGGTCAAGGCGCTACAGAATTTTGACGCCTACGTTAAGGCCTCGGCCAAGGATCACATGGCTGTTGTGCAGCAGCCGAAAATGTATACCGCGATCGTCAAGGATGCCGGAAAAGTGCCCAAGATCAATACGGTCAAAACCATGGGCGACCTGACCATTCTGATCGCCATGGTGATCGTGCTTTTGCGCCGTATTCTGGCGCTGAAACCTGCGAAATAGCGGTTACCTCGTCAGAAGGCGCGTGAACACCTGATCAAGGTAGATTTTCGCGTCGGGGTAGGGATCGGCTTCATCCGAGCCAAGAACGGCGCGGATCTGGACGTCGAAATCTGCGTAGTGCTGGGTCAAAGACCAGATCGAGAAGATCAGGTGATAGGGGTTCACTTCGGCGATATGCCCCTCGGCCATCCAGCGGCGGATCAGGGTCGAGGTTTCATCGACCAGCGCTTTCAGATCTGTGGACAGCACGTCATAGATATGTGGAGCGCCGCGAATGATCTCATTGGCAAACAGGCGGCTTTCACGCGGGTAGTCGCGGCTCATTTCCAGTTTGCGGTGGATATATCCCAACAGCTCGCTCAGAGGATCGCCATCGGGATCGATAGCACGCATCGGGTCTAGCCAAGTGTCCAGAAGACGCTCGAGCAGGGCAGCATAAATCGCGTCTTTACTGCGGTAGTAATAGAGCAGGTTTGGTTTGCTCAGCCCGGCAGCGGATGCAATCTGATCCACGGTTGCCCCGCGAAACCCGTGGGTCGAAAAGACCTCGAGCGCGGCTTCCAGAATCGCAGCGCGATTTTTCTTTTGTATTCTGGTGGGTGCGCGGTCTTTCGGCATGTATCCAACGTGTCTGTTTTTGCGCCAGTTCATAGGGGATTTTGCTGAAAACTCCAGCGACGGCGCGCAATTTCTTGACTGATGTCGAACCCGTGATAGCGTGAGTTTGACCAGTTGGTCAAATCAAGACACCAAAAGCGAGCAAACTCGCAAGCAACAGGGAAGAAGACTATGGCAGCTCCGGCGCAGAATCTCAGGATCAATGGCGACAGGTTGTGGGACAGCCTGATGGAGATGGCCAAGATCGGCCCCGGCGTTGCGGGCGGCAACAACCGCCAGACGCTGACCGATGAAGACGCCGAAGGGCGCGCGCTGTTCCAAAGCTGGTGCGAGGACGCGGGCTGTTCTATGGGTTTGGATCAGATGGGCAACATGTTCGCGCGGCGAGAGGGCACGGACCCGGAGGCGCTGCCGGTCTATGTTGGTTCTCATCTGGATACACAGCCGACGGGCGGGAAGTATGACGGGGTTCTAGGGGTGCTTGGCGGTTTGGAGATCATCCGCACGCTGAACGATCTGGGAATCAAAACCAAACATCCGATCGTGGCGACCAACTGGACGAATGAAGAGGGCACGCGCTACGCCCCTGCGATGTTGTCTTCGGGCGTGTTTGCCGGGATGCACACGCAGGATTGGGCCTATGACCGCGAGGATGCCGAGGGTAAAAAATTCGGCGATGAATTGCAGCGTATCGGCTGGCGCGGCGAGGAAGAGGTCGGCGCGCGCAAAATGCATGCCTTCTTTGAGCTGCATATCGAACAAGGGCCGATACTGGAGGCCGAGAGTAAGGACATCGGCGTCGTCACCCACGGTCAGGGGCTAAGTTGGACCCAGATCACGGTGACCGGCAAGGATGCCCATACCGGCTCGACCCCGATGCCGATGCGCAAGAATGCGGGTCTGGCGATGGCGCGTATTCTTGAAAAAGTGGATGAGATTGCGTGGTCACATGCGCCGCATGCGGTTGGGGCAGCGGGGCATATTGATGTGTATCCGAACTCACGCAATGTGATTCCGGGCAAGGTGGTGTTCACGGTCGATTTCCGCTCGCCCGAATTGGATGTGATCACTGATATGGAAAATCGCCTTCGTGTGGCGGCTGAGGATATCGTGAACGAAATGGGCCTGCAGATTGAATTCGAAAAGGTCGGTGGATTCGATCCGGTCAAATTCGATGAGGGTTGTGTCGCCGCCGTGCGCGACGCGGCAGAGCGGCTGGGGTATTCCCATACGGATATCATTTCGGGGGCCGGGCACGATGCCTGCTGGATCAACCGGGTCGCGCCGACCGCGATGGTGATGTGCCCTTGCGTAGATGGCCTGAGCCACAACGAGGCTGAAGAGATCAGCAAGGATTGGGCGGCTGCCGGGGCGGATGTTTTGCTGCATGCGGTCGTTGAGACGGCGGAGATCGTGGAATAGGGGGCGCTGCCCCCGTCGCCCACGGGCGACTCCCCCGGGATATTTTTAGCCAGATGAAGCAAGCGGCGCAGACCGCAACAGGGAGTTTGAAATGAGTACTGTTATCAAGAACGGGACCATCGTGACCGCTGATCTGACCTATAAGGCGGATGTGAAAGTTGAGGGCGGCTTGATCACCGAGATTGGGCCGGACCTGCGCGGCGACAAGGAGTTGGACGCCTCTGGGTGCTACGTGATGCCCGGTGGGATCGACCCGCACACGCATCTTGAGATGCCGTTCATGGGGACCTATTCCAGCGACGATTTCGAAAGCGGCACGCGCGCGGCCCTGGCAGGTGGTACAACGATGGTTGTGGATTTCGCGCTGCCCAATCCGGGCGAGAGCCTGCTGGATGCGCTCAAGCGTTGGGACAACAAGTCGACGCGGGCGAATTGTGACTACTCTTTCCACATGGCGGTGACCTGGTGGGGTGAGCAGGTGTTTGACGACATCAAGACGGTGATCGAAACGCGCGGCATCAACACGTTCAAGCACTTCATGGCCTATAAGGGCGCGTTGATGGTGAATGACGATGAGTTGTTTGCCTCGTTCAAACGTCTGGCAGAGTTGGGCGGTACCGCGATGGTGCATGCCGAGAACGGTGACGTTGTAGCCGAGCTGAGCGCTAAACTGCTGGCCGAGGGCAATACCGGGCCCGAGGCACATGCCTATTCCCGTCCGCCGCAGGTCGAAGGCGAAGCGACCAACCGCGCGATCATGATTGCGGACATGGCGGGCGTGCCTTTGTACGTGGTGCATACCTCCTGCGAAGAGTCGCATGAGGCCATTCGGCGCGCAAAGATGCAGGGCAAGCGAGTGTGGGGAGAACCTTTGATCCAGCACCTGACCTTGGATGAAAGCGAGTATTTCCACCACGATTGGGAACATGCGGCGCGGCGGGTCATGAGCCCTCCGTTCCGGAACAAGCAGCATCAGGATAGCCTGTGGAACGGTCTGCAATCTGGCACTTTGAGCGTTGTCGCGACCGACCATTGCGCCTTTACGACCGAACAGAAACGCTATGGCGTGGGTGATTTCACCAAGATCCCGAACGGGACCGGAGGGTTGGAGGATCGGATGCCGATGCTCTGGACCTATGGGGTGAATACAGGGCGTTTAACGCCGAATGAGTTCGTAGCTGTTACTTCAACAAACATCGCCAAGATATTGAATTGCTATCCGAAAAAGGGTGCGGTTTTGGTTGGCGCAGATGCTGATCTGGTGGTGTGGGATCCGGACAAGGCCAAGGTGATTTCGGCCGAAACGCAGCAATCTTCGATCGACTACAACGTGTTCGAGGGTAAAGAAGTGCGCGGGTTGCCGCGATTCACGCTGACTCGTGGTTCGGTTGCCGTGCATGATGGTGAGATCCAGACGCAGGAAGGGCACGGGAAGTTCGTGGCGCGTGAGGCCAACACCCATGTGAACAAGGCGCTGAGCACCTGGAAAGAACTGACCGCCCCGCGCCCGGTGGAGCGGACGGGTATTCCGGCGACGGGTGTCTGACGCATTCGGGCCGCTTGTCGGGCGGCCCGCAATCAAATTTTTCAAGGCTATGGAATGAACACTGACTCTACGACCCAGCCTGTGATCGAGGCAAGGCAGCTGGATCTCACCTTCCAGACGAATGACGGCCCGGTTCATGCGCTGAAAGATGTGAACCTGACGATCGACAAAGGCGACTTTGTCAGCTTTATCGGCCCTTCGGGTTGCGGTAAGACCACTTTTCTGCGCTGCATCGCGGCTTTGGAGACCCCGACCGGCGGCACTCTGACCGTCAACGGCATGACCCCGGATGAGGCGCGGCGCAAGCGGGCCTATGGCTATGTGTTTCAGGCGGCGGGTCTGTATCCGTGGCGGACCATCTCCAAGAACATCAAGCTGCCGCTTGAGATCATGGGTTATTCCGCGTCCGAGCAGGAAGAGCGTGTGAATAAAGTGCTAGAACTTGTTGATCTTGCTGGGTTTGGTGGGAAGTTTCCATGGCAGCTGTCGGGCGGTATGCAGCAGCGGGCCAGTATCGCGCGGGCCTTGGCCTTTGACGCGGATATCCTGCTGATGGACGAACCATTTGGTGCGTTGGACGAGATCGTGCGCGATCACCTCAACGAGCAGCTTCTGGCGCTCTGGGCGCGCACTGAGAAGACGATTGGTTTTGTGACGCACTCGATCCCCGAGGCGGTGTATCTCAGCACTAAGATCGTGGTCATGAGCCCTCGGCCCGGGCGGATTACGGATGTGATCGACAGCCCTCTGCCCAAGGAACGGCCCTTGGATATCCGCGACACGCCGGAGTTTATCGAGGTTGCACACCGGGTGCGGGACGGCCTGCGGGCGGGGCATTCCTATGATGACTGATGGGGCTTCGGATATGATCAGGCGCGCCACGTTGCAGGACGTGCCGGCCTGTGCCCAAGTGATCCATGATTGGGCCTGCCAGACGGATTGGATGCCGGAAGAACTGCCGGTTGAACAACTGACAGCCTTGATTGAAGAGGCGTTCGATCATCGTGAGGTCTGGGTCACCGGTAACCCGGTCGATTGCTATATGTCCGTAGACCCGAATGAGCAGAAGATCGGTGCGCTTTATTGCAGACGGACCGGTCAGGGCATCGGCAAGCGCTTTGTCGACAAGGCCAAAGAGGGACGCGCGTTTCTTTGGCTTACGACACACACGCCGAACACGGCGGCGCAACGGTTCTATAATCGCGAAGGGTTCGAGGTAACAAGCGAAGAGCCTCCCGTGCCCCCGGACACCGTGCCGGTCTACCGGATGGAGTGGCACGCATGAAGCAGGTCTTATCGGTTCTGACTGTGCTGCTGGCCATTGCGGTCCTGTGGTATCTGGCCGTTGCACCAATGAATGTTCGTGTCTCGCTTGATCAGGCGGAACGTGCAGGGGAAACTGTGACGCCCGAGACGTCGAGGGACCGTCAGCAGGTTTCGGTTTGGGTTCTGATGGTGCAGAACCCGTCGCATATCGCAGGTGGTTATGAGCTGGACCGACCGCGCCTGCCAACGCCTGTTCAAGTTGGGCAGGAGCTTTGGAAAACCACCGGCGAAATGGTGATGCGAGGGCGGGCGATGTCGAAACGCTCGTTGATCTATCACGGGTGGATCACGCTGCAATCCACGCTCTGGGGATTTGTGCTGGGCACGGCCGTTGGCATCCTGGGGGCCGTGGCCATCGTCTATTCCCGCGTTGTGGATATGAGCTTGATGCCATGGGCCATCATCAGCCAAACCGTGCCGATCGTAGCGCTGGCTCCGATGATCATCGTCCTGAGTTCTCAGTTGGGGATCGAAGGGCGCGGGGTGCCCAAGGCGATTATCTCGGCTTACCTATGCTATTTCCCCGTGCTGGTCGGGATGGTTAAAGGGCTGCGCTCGCCAGCCGTTTCGCAGCTGGATTTGCTTCAGACCTACAACGCGACGGGCTTGCAGGCGTTCCTGAAACTGCGCTTACCGTCCTCGGTGCCTTATCTGTTTACATCGTTAAAGGTGGGCATCGCAGCTGCTCTGGTCGGGACCATTGTGGGTGAACTTCCCACCGGAGCAATTTCAGGCCTCGGCGCGCGCATTTTGATCGGAGATCAATTCGGCACGCCTCTGGCCATTTGGGCGGCGTTGTTCGCAGCGGCCATTCTGGCGGGTATTCTGGTGACTTTGCTGGATATTCTGCAGCGAGTGACCCTGAAACGCATGGGGATGAGCGCATGAGCTGGTTGATCTTTTCCCTCATCTTCTGGGCTGGTGCCTGGTGGCTGAACGCGTGGCTGGCACGGTCGATCTACCGGGAGTCCAAAGGCGTACGCGTCTTTGTGCCCGTGCTCTTTGGTGTCACACTGCTGATCCTGTGGGAGGGGTTGGTGCAGGGGCTGGGCGTCTCGCCCGTGATCCTGCCGCCGCCGTCAATGGTGGCGCAGACCTTTGTGAACTCGACCGACATTCTGTGGCAGGACTTCAAACAGACTGTGTTCAAAGGGGCATTCACCGGATTTGCAATCGGAGCTACCGCCGCTTTTCTAACGGCCGTTCTAATCGACCGGTCCGTCTTTCTGACCCGAGGGTTGCTGCCCATCGGTAACTTTGTGGCCGCGCTGCCTATCGTTGGAATCGCGCCTATCCTGGTCAGCTGGTTCGGGTTCGACTGGCACTCCAAGGCGGCGGTGGTTGTGGTGATGGTGTTCTTCCCGATCCTTGTGAATACGGTGCAAGGCCTGCGTGAGGCGGATGCGATGCAGCGTGACCTGATGCGGACCTATGCGGCCAGCTACACGCAAACGCTGATCAAGCTGCGCCTGCCTGCGGCCATGCCCTTCATATTCAATGGCCTCAAGATCGCCACGACACTGGCGTTGATCGGGGCGATTGTGGCCGAGTATTTCGGCTCACCCACGCGTGGTATGGGCTTTCGGATTTCAACCGGGGTGGGCAGCCTGTCGATCGACCTCGTCTGGGCCGAAATCGCAGTGGCGGCAATCGCCGGAAC
This sequence comes from Ruegeria sp. AI3, assembly GCF_056541245.1. Classification (NCBI taxonomy): domain Bacteria; kingdom Pseudomonadati; phylum Pseudomonadota; class Alphaproteobacteria; order Rhodobacterales; family Roseobacteraceae; genus Ruegeria; species Ruegeria sp. AI3. Next base: position 124,435 of record NZ_JBQFYA010000002.1, on the reverse strand, counting down.
AGTGTTCTATGCTTTGGTGGCAGGGCTCGAAAAAATGGTAACCTTTTGGCACCCCTCACAACGCAGATAACAAGACCAACCAGACCCCGAAAACGGGGCACAATTCGTAACAAGGAGAAGATGAAGATGAAAAAGCTACTCAGCGGGGCGGTTGCCGCCTTTAGCCTGGCCGCCAGTGCATCACTGGCCGCCGATGAGGTGACGTTGCAGCTCAAATGGGTCACGCAGGCGCAGTTTGCAGGCTACTACGTCGCGAAGGACAAGGGGTTCTACGAGGAAGAAGATCTGGACGTCACCATCCTGCCGGGCGGTCCCGATATCGCGCCCACACAGGTGATCGCAGGTGGCGGTGCGGATGTAACCGTCGAATGGATGCCGGCCGCATTGGCTGCGCGGGAAAAGGGCTTGCCGCTGGTCAATATCGCGCAGCCTTTCAAAAGCTCAGGCATGATGCTGACCTGCTGGAAGGACGCGGGGATTTCTTCACCCGAGGATCTGAAGAACCGCACCCTCGGCGTTTGGTTCTTTGGCAACGAATTCCCGTTCATGAGCTGGATGAGCCAGCTGGGAATCGACACAGGCGGAAAAGCTGAAAACGGTGTTGAGGTGCTGAAGCAGGGCTTTAACGTCGATCCTCTGCTGCAGCGTCAGGCCGATTGCATCAGCACCATGACCTACAATGAATACTGGCAGGTCATTGATGCAGGCGTGAATCCGGATGAGCTGGTGACCTTCAAGTACGAAGACCAGGGTGTCGCGACGTTGGAAGATGGCCTGTATGTTCTGGAAGAGAACCTGAGCGACGAAGCCTTTGTTGAGAAAATGCAGCGCTTTGTGCGGGCCTCGATGAAAGGCTGGAAATATGCCGAAGAGAACCCGGATGAGGCCGCTCTGATCGTTCTCGACAATGACGCCACCGGGGCGCAGACCGAAGAGCATCAGAAACGCATGATGGGCGAGATTGCTAAACTGACCGCAGGATCGAACGGGGCACTGGACCCGGCTGATTTTGAGCGTACGGTCAGCACGCTGCTCGCAGGTGGTTCCGATCCGGTCATCACCGCGAAGCCGGAAGGGGCGTGGACACATCAGGTGACCGACGCGGCGCTGAACTAAACCTGTCAGGCATTTCTGACGCAAAGACGCGGTCCCAAAACGGGGCCGCGTTTTCTGTTTCGACTGTCGGATTCGTGTATGTACTCTTGGTGAATCTGTAGTAGTATTTCCTTGTAATTTAACGCAAATCGTCCATCCAAGCGCACTCGGAAGGATAAAATGCAAGGATTTGCAGAAGAATTCAGTCACGCCCTCTCTCTCATTCTCGATGGGGATGCAGAGCTATGGGCGATTGTTTTCCTGTCTCTGAAAGTGTCCGTGTTCGCGGTGCTGATCTCGGCGCTGATTGGGATGCCCGTTGGGGCGGCGCTTGCCGTGGCGCGCTTTCCCGGCCGCCGCGCGTTGATCGTGCTGATGAATGCTTTGATGGGCTTTCCACCGGTGGTGGTCGGCTTGTTGGTTTATCTGATGCTATCCCGTTCGGGACCTTTGGGAGTGTTGGAACTGCTCTATACGCCCACCGCCATGATCATCGCGCAGGTGGTTTTGGTCACGCCCATCGTCGCCGCACTGACCCGGCAAGTGGTTGAGATGTTGGCCGAAGAATACTCGGAACAACTCCGTTCACTTGGGGTGTCGCGTCTGGCCTCGGTTCCGGTGTTGTTGTGGGATGCGCGCTTGGCTTTGATTACTGCGCTTTTGGCCGGGTTTGGACGGGCCATTGCCGAGGTGGGCGCCGTGATCATCGTGGGCGGCAACATCAATCACGTCACGCGGGTCATGACGACGACAATCGCGCTCGAGACCTCCAAGGGCAATCTGGCTTTGGCGCTGGCGCTGGGGGCGATCCTGATCGGGATCGCGGTGGCTGTGAACGCCATGGTCAGCGCCGCCAGCCTCCGCGCCGAACGGGAGGGGTTGCGTCATGCGTGATCTGACCTTTGAGATGACACAGTCCCTGCAGGTCCGCGATCTGGTCATCCGGCGCAACGGACAGGTCCTTCTGGATGTGGCTGATCTAACACTGGACGGGCCGGGGCCAACACTGTTGTTGGGTCCGAACGGCGCGGGTAAAAGCCTGCTCTTGCGGTGTTTGCATGGGTTGATCTCACCAGATCAGGGGCAGGTTGTGCAGGATGGCACTCCGCTGAATGCTTCTCATACAGCGCGGCAGGCGATGGTGTTCCAGCAGCCCGTTCTTCTGCGCCGATCGGTGTCCGCCAATCTGGACTTCGTCCTGAAACGGCAGGGGCTGGCGCGTCGCGCACGCAAACTTCGGATTGCCGAGCTGTTGGCCGAAGGAGGCCTTGAGAGCAAAGCCCGCCAGCCCGCGCGGTCCTTGTCGGGCGGGGAGGCGCAACGGCTGGCGATCCTGCGAGCCTTGGCGATGACCCCTGAGACCTTGTTTCTGGATGAGCCGACCAGCGCACTGGACCCAAGCGCTGTACAGACGATTGAGCGTATGATCCTGCGGGCTTCGGCGCGTGGGGTGAGGATCGTCATGGTGACACATGACATCGGACAGGCGCGGCGGTTGGCTGCGGATATTGTCATGATGCAGGGCGGGCGTGTGGTGGAACACGGACCGGCCAAACAGGTTCTGGATGCCCCAGAAAGCGACGCATCACGTCGCTATCTCTCGGGTGCATTGGTTACATAACAAAAACATTGGAGCATGTGATGAGACGGGCAGTTTTGCGCGCAGCGGCGCTTGGGCTTGGGATGATGGCTGGCATAGCCACAGCGGAGGAGCCGTTTATCGTGGTGCAATCCACCACCTCGACCCAGAATTCGGGGTTGCTGGACTATCTTTTGCCGGGCTTTGAGGCGGAAAGCGGCATTGATGTCCGCGTCGTGGCCGTTGGCACTGGTCAGGCCATTCGCAATGCGGTGAACGGCGATGGGGATGTGCTGCTGGTCCATTCCAAGCCTGCGGAAGAGAAGTTTGTTGCGGATGGTTGGGGCGTTGAGCGTTTGGATCTGATGTATAATGACTTTGTTCTGGTCGGGCCAAAATCGGACCCGGCGGGCGTCAAAGGGGGATCAGATATCCTCTCCGCGCTGATTGCGATCGAGGCGGCCGAGGCCGTATTCGCCTCGCGCGGAGATGACAGTGGAACGCATAAGGCCGAGATGAGCCACTGGGCGGATGCCGGTTTGAACCCGACCAGCGCGTCGGGCGAATGGTATCGCGAGACCGGATCTGGCATGGGGGCCACTTTGAACATTGCCAGCGGCATGGGGGCCTATACGCTGACCGACCGGGCGACCTGGCTGTCCTTTGGTAACAGAGGCGATCTGGAGATTCTGGTCGAGGGTGATCCACGATTGTTTAACCAATATGGGGTGATCCTGGTGAATCCCGAGCGGCATCCGAAAACGCGCGCCAATGCCGGGCAGAGATTCATTGATTGGCTGACAGGGCCGGACGGTCAGGCGGCGATTGCGGACTTCCGGCTGGAAGGGCAGCAGGTGTTTTTCCCTAACGCGCAGTAAAATGGCCTGCGGTGAGCGTATTCTTGAAACGATGAAGCGCTAGCCGCTGGCGCCATTGTGGTGGACCTGGCCCAAACCGGTCAGGTCGTACCCCCCAAACTCCGACGCGCGCGTGCGGAACTGATCCGAGCGTATGAAGCGCAGCAGTTTTTGCATCGGCTCGTCAAAATACGCCCGCCGCCAGATCGCCAGATCCAACCGTTCCGAGTGGGTCGGCACGAAGCGCAGGCTGTAAAGGCTGGCCAATGCGCCCAGACCAAACCCGGCCTCAGCCTTGTTGTCGTGCAGAGTGATGGCCAGCTCTTCCTCGGTGCGGGCGCAGGTGGGCAGGGCGGTCAGGTCGTCTCGGGTCAGGCCGTGGGTTGTGAGTTCGGCATCGAACAGACGTTGGCTGGCGGCGCTGTTTTGGCGCAGGACGACGCGGCGACCTCTGAGGTCGTCAAAACCTGCAATGTCCGAGGTCTCCGGAGACAGCAAAAGTCCACGTTGTCGCTGCGCGATCTCGATCAGGACCACAGGGGCCTCACCCAAAGCATCGCGCAGGGATTGGGTGTTGAAGCCATTGTCCTCATGGATATGCAGCGCTGCTGCCTGTGCGCTGCGACTTCCAAGGCGACTGAGACCGTCGAAAGAGCCGTCGTAATACGTCGCGAGGCCAGATCCGCTCTCCCGCAGTGCCCAGTCCAGCAGTGGATCATGGCTGCCCGCGATGATCGGGGGCAGGGGCGGTTCCGCTACCTCTGGGCCAGAGCGGGAGGCGTTAAGCCATGCAATCACCTCGGACCGGGGAAACAGCAGCTTACCCATGGCGCGGACACAGGGCACCTCACCCGAGGAGGCGAGATCATAAGCTTTCCGCTCGCCGATCCTTAACAGGTCGGCCAGCTCTTTCGTCGTCAGGTATTCGGACATTCAGTCGAGGCGCACAGCAGGGCCAGAGGTCGCCTGTTCCGCGCTGAAGCCGATTTGGTTCAGCGCAAAGGGGGCGGCAACAGTGATGACGACCATTGCAGTTGCGGCGGCAAGAAAGGCTTTCATCGTTTCCTCCGGTTCAGTTCGGATCGACCGTTGCGCGGCGCAAAAAGGTGATCAGGTCGTTCCGGTCCTGTTCTTGCGTGATCCGCTGCATCGGCATCTTTGATCCTGGAATGTAGTGATCCGGCCCCTCATCGAAAAGGGCATTTATCGTCTCGTCATTCCAAATGATATCAGAGTCTTGCAGCGTTTCCGAGTAGAAATAACCGGGCAGGGTTCCGGCTTGCCGTCCGAACACTTCATAAAGCGTCGGACCTGCACGGCGTTGCCCGTCCGGTGTCAGGCTGTGACAGATCGAGCATTTTCGGGCAAATTGCCGTTCGCCGTTGCTCATCTGGTCGGGGTCTTTCAAAAAGCTGGGCTCAGACACAGCCATCTGCTCCTGATCCCGCAGTGCGGCGACGGGCCAGCTATACATGGCCTCATCAATTCCGCCCGCATGGATGTTCTGACCGTCAGCCGAGAACGCCAGCGCCCAGACCGGCCCCCGCAGCGTGGCGCGAAAATCTTGGGCAATTCGCCAGTCCACCGTGTCGATCACCATGATGTAGCCTTCGCCATCCCCGACGGCCAAAAGGCTGCGATCGGGGCTGAGGGCCAGCGCCAGAATAGGGCGTCGGTCCAGCGTGAAATCTCTCTCTTCATCCGTGCTGAGGTCGCGGATACGGGTCCCGCCATCCACAGCGCCATAGGCGATCCAGCCGTCTTGTTCGTTCAGGGCAAGCTCATTGATGCCGAAACCATGTTCGACCACGCGCCGGGTTTCCTGGCCGCTGGCCACGTCCCATTCGCGCAAGCTGCCGTCCACGCCCGCTGAGAACAGCCGGGTTCCATCCTCTGAAAACACCACTGCGTTCACACCGCCACCGGCCGGACCCAGCATCTGCGGGGCGGAGCCGTCCACCGGCCACAACCCAATTGTTCCGTCCCAACTGGCTGTTGCCACATGGGTTTTTGAGGCTGCAAGGCCCACGATTTTGCCCTTGTGCTGGCCCACGACCTCTCCACCCGGCCAGCGGCGCAGGGTGAAATCGTCTCCGGCGGAGTAGATGGCAGTGCCGTTGAAAACCACGGAGTTGACGGCGGCTTCGTGGCCCTCCAACCATTCGGGCATTTGATCGGACCACAGGCCAACCGAATTGTCGAAGCTGGCCGTGGCGATCCGCCCGTCAGGTGCGGTTGCGATGCCCATGATTGGCCCGCCATGGCCTTTGAGCGTAAAGAACTCGGACCATGCGGGCAGGGGGATCAGGGCCAGCGCGACGGCGAGCCAGCGCATCTATTCAGCGGGAGAGGCCGCTGCTTTACCCGCCTCTTTTTCCTGCACCTCTTCCAGCCAGAGCGAGTGATGCTCACGCGCCCACTGTTCTTCGACCTCGCCAGTGCCCATGGCGTCAAACGCGCCCTCCATCCCGACCGAGCCGAGGTAAATATGGGCGATAATGATGGCGATGAAGACATAGGCCACCATGACGTGCCAGACCTGTGCGTATTGCATCTCTTCCTGCGGGGACATTTGGACGGGCAGGCTCAGGCCAAGTGCTTGAGGAATGCCGGTGGAGTTGGCGATCGAGAAGGTTTTGGCGAACATCGGCAGTTCGAATGGGAACAGTAGCGACAGGCCGGATAGGCTGATCGAGATACCCAGCAAGATACAGGCCCAGAAGATGATTTTCTGGCCCGCGTTGAACTTTTTGGCGGGCGGATGGCTGCCTTTGGTGAACAATCCCCCTCCGGCGGCCAGCCATTTCAGGTCGGTTTTGTTGGGAATGTTATGGGCGATCCAGTTCACGGTGACGATGATCAAGCCCAGCATGAAAGCCCAGGCGAGGTTGTTGTGCAGCCATTTGCAGCCCTGCGCGATGGTGGCGAAGCCTTCCTTGCCGAAGACCGGGATCAGGAAGTCGCGGCCATAAAGCGTCAGCAGGCCAGTTATACTGAGGATCAGGAACGACCCGGCAAACAGCCAGTGCCCGAACCGTTCAAAACTGTTGAAGCGTAGAACCGTGCGGCCTGTCTTCTCCCCATCAATGCGGATTTTACCGCGGATGAGGAAGAACAGCAGAATGACGGCTGCCATGCCAGCAATAATGTAGCTGCCATACTCACGCAGCGGGCCGGTGCGGAAGTTCCACCACCACATGCCGCCATCCTGAATCAGGACACCAGCGGCAGGCCCTTGAGACGACACCGTTGTATCGGCCGAGCCAAAGCGAATAGCCCGATACACATCGCTATCCGAGGCAACACCGCTTGTTCCGAATTGCCCCAGCAGCCCCTCGACATTGCCCTGACCTGTGTTTTCCGAGCGGTAGGCGTTGTCCACTTTCTCTCCCCGCTGCCGCGCCAAAATATCTTCTAGCGTCGTGGCACCGCCAGTCGAGGCGCGTTCATCCGCGGCAGGGGCCTCGGTCTCGGTGCTTTGGGCAAGGGCGAACTGGGTCAGCCCAAGGGTGAACAGAAGGGCGAAAATGAGACGGAACATCTGGACCTCGGTCAAAATTCCAATGCAGGTGACCCACCTTGGCGGGTCACCTGTTCTTTGCGCAGACGAATTAGCCGTCTTTCTGATCGTAGGCGGTGCCCCAACCCCACGCGCCCGAGCCAAACCCGCGCGCGACGACACGCTCGCGGTAGATGGCCGAGACGACGTCGCCGTCACCGGCGAGCAGGGCCTTGGTGGAGCACATCTCGGCGCAGATGGGCAGTTTGCCCTCGGCGATCCGGTTGCGACCATATTTGGCGAACTCTGCGGTCGAGTGCGTTTCTTCGGGGCCGCCGGCGCAGAAGGTACATTTGTCCATCTTGCCGCGCGATCCGAAGTTGCCCGCCTGCGGATATTGCGGCGCGCCGAAGGGGCACGCGTAGAAGCAATAGCCGCAGCCAATGCACAGGTCCTTGGAGTGCAGGACGACGCCTTCTTCGTTCTGATAGAAGCAGTCGACCGGGCACACCGCCATGCAAGGCGCATCAGAACAATGCATACAGGCCACCGAGATCGAGCGTTCGCCCGGGTTGCCGTCATTGATCGTTACCACCCTGCGGCGGTTGATGCCCCATGGCACCTCGTGTTCGTTCTTACACGCGGTGACACAGGCGTTGCACTCGATACAGCGTTCAGCGTCGCAGAGAAATTTTGCTCTTGCTGCCATTTTTCTCTTCTCCTCCTTACGCTGACCAGATCTTGCAGAGAGTCGCTTTGGTCTCCTGCATCTGGGTCACTGAATCATAGCCATAGGTCTGGGCAGTGTTGGTACTTTCACCCAGCACATAGGGATCGGCACCTTTGGGATATTTCTCCCTAAGGTCCTCGCCCTGGAAATGGCCGCCAAAGTGGAATGGCATGAAGGCTACGCCGGCACCGACCCTGTTGGTCAGCATCGCCATCACCTTGACCTTGCCGCCCTCAGGACCTTCGACCCAGACCTGTGATCCGTCCCTAATACCAAGGTTGTTGGCATCGCGCGGATTGATCTCGACGAACATGTCCTGCTGAAGCTCCGCCAGCCACGGGTTGGACCGTGTCTCATCGCCGCCGCCTTCATATTCGACCAGACGACCTGACGTGAGGATTATCGGGTAATCCTTTGAAAAGTCGTTCTTTTGGATCGAAGCATAAAGGGTCGGTAGGCGATAGGCCTGACGGTCCTCGTAGGTTGGATAGTCCTCCACCAGATCGCGCCGGTTCGTGTAGAGCGGCTCGCGGTGCAGCGGGATCGGATCCGGGAAGGTCCAGACAACCGCGCGGGCCTTAGCGTTCCCGAAGGGCGCACAGCCATGAGCGATCGCGACCCGCTGGATACCGCCGCTGAGGTCGGTTTTCCAGTTGGTCTCTGGTCCCGCAACGGCGTCGATTGCCGCGCGTTCCTCCGCCGTCAGGTCACCATCCCAACCAAGGTCCATCAGCATCTGCATCGTGAATTCGGGATAACCATCCTGAATTTCCGATCCGACGCTATAGACCCCTTCGGCCAGCAGGTTGTCACCATCGCGTTCCACCCCGAAACGGGCGCGGAAGGTCAGGCCGCCTTCGGCCACCGGTTTGGACATGTCATAGAGGTTCGGTGTCCCCGTATGACCCATCTCGGCCGTTCCCCAGCACGGCCATGGCAGACCGTAATACTCGCCGTCGTTGGGTCCACCAATGGCTTGCAGCGTGGTTCTGTCGAACGTGTGCTGGTTGGCCATATGGCTTTTCAGACGTTCTGGCGACTGACCGGTATAGCCGATGGTCCAGAGGCCCGAGTTGAACTCACGCGTGATGCTTTCAACATTCGGGGTTTCCGGGTCGTCCATCTCGATGTTGCGGAACAGACGATCCGCCCAGCCGAACTTGTTGGCGAACTTGGCCATGATGACCTCGTCCGGCAAGCTTTCGAAAAGAGGATCAACCACCTTGTCGCGCCATTGCAGCGAGCGGTTCGATGCCGTGACCGAGCCACGGGTCTCGAACTGGGTACAGGCTGGCAACAGGTAAACGCCATCAGTGCGGTCTTGCAGAACGGCCGAGACGGTGGGATACGGGTCGATCACGACCAGCATGTCCAGCTTCTCCATCGCCGTCTTCATTTCCGTCATACGGGTCTGAGAGTTGGGCGCGTGGCCCCACAGAACCATGGCGCGGACGTTGTTGTCCTGATCCATATTGGCAGGGTCTTCCAGAACACCGTCGATCCAGCGGGAGACCGGAATGCCGCGCTCGTTCTGGAGCGGTTTATCCTTGCCTTCCTTGTCCTTGATCGTGGCGAACTGACCGGCCAGCCATTCGGGATCTTCACCCCAGACACGGGCCCAGTGACCCCATGCCCCTTTCGACAGGCCATAGTAGCCGGGCAGGGTGTGGGACAGAACACCAAGGTCTGTCGCGCCCTGCACGTTGTCATGGCCGCGGAAGATGTTGGTGCCACCACCCGTGGTGCCCATGTTGCCAAGCGCAAGCTGAAGCACACAGTAGGCGCGGGTGTTGTTGTTGCCGTTGGTGTGCTGAGTGCCACCCATGCACCACACAACGGTGCCGGGGCGGTTGTTCACCATGGTCCGGGCGACGCGGCGCAGCTGCGAGCCGGGTGTGCCGGTGACGCGCTCGACCTCATCCGGGGTCCACTTGGCAACCTCTTCCTTGATCTGGTCCATCCCCCAGACACGGGTGCGGATGAACTCTTTGTCTTCCCAGCCGTTGTCAAAGATGTGCCACAGAATACCCCAGACCAATGCGACGTCTGTGCCAGGGCGGAAACGGACATATTCATCCGCATGGGCCGCGGTGCGCGTAAAGCGCGGGTCGCAGACGATCAGAGGCGCGTTATTCTGCTCTTTCGCACGCAGGATATGCAGCAGCGAGACGGGGTGCGCCTCGGCCGGGTTGCCACCAATGATAAAGATGGCCCGGCTGTTGTGCATGTCGTTATAAGAGTTTGTCATGGCGCCGTAGCCCCATGTGTTCGCAACGCCCGCAACAGTGGTCGAGTGACAGATACGGGCCTGATGGTCCACGTTGTTCGTGCCCCAGTACGCGGCGAACTTGCGGAACAGATAGGCCTGTTCGTTGTTGTGCTTCGCAGAACCCAACCAGTACACGCTGTCCGGCCCGGATTCCTGACGGATGTTCATCATGCCGTCACCGATCTCGTTGATCGCCTCGTCCCAGCTGATGCGCTTCCACTCTCCGCCCTCTTTTTTCATCGGATATTTCAGGCGGCGTTCGCCATGGGCGTGTTCGCGGACCGCGGCCCCCTTGGCGCAGTGTGCACCCAGGTTGAACGGGCTGTCCCAACCGGGTTCCTGACCGACCCAGACACCATTTTGCACTTCGGCAACAACTGTACAGCCGACCGAGCAGTGAGTGCAGACGGATTTGATATTCTCAACGGCTTGGTTTGCCGCTGTCTGGGCGCTGGCTTGCGTCACGGTTCCACCCGTGGCGCTGATCGCGGCAAGGCCGCCGATCGTCAGGCCCGAGCCACGCAGGAATGCGCGGCGATCGACGGTTTTCTCGCCGACCTGGGACAGGATACTTGTCCGCTGGGGGCGTCTCGCAACCCCGTTGGTCTTTTTCCTAAGCATTGTTTTCCTCCCTTGCGCGCCGTGTCAGCCACGGCTGGCTTGGTACTTCGCGAACCGACATCAGGGCCAATCGCAACCGTCCGTCGGGTAGATGACATCGTCCGGCGGCTAGGCCGGGCGCAGTCGAGGCGGCTTAGAAGCGCGCGCTTTCCAGATACGCGCGGGTATGCGCGGTGTCCTGCATGCGGGTCTCGTCCGTCGGCAGCTCGGCTGCTTCGGCTTGACCGCTCAGGCTGGCGGCGGCGACAGCAGCGGGCGCTGCGGTTCCGGCCAGTTTGAGGAAGTCGCGGCGGGTTGCGCCTTCTTCCTTGGTCTTGCTCATGGGTGTCTCCTCTCCCATTTGCGATCTAGCGCCTTCTTGGCGCTGGTGAGTGGCGGGTTATGCCGCCGTCATTCGGAATGCCTCACGCTCGATCTCCATGAACACCCGACCGGCCGTCCCGACCGAGGCATAGAGAACCGAAGCTTCGGCAGCTTCCAAATCCGAATAGAAATGTGCGGCCCAAGGGCCGATATGTTTGTTCCAGAACGCTTTTTGATCGTCGAGCGACGCAGCGGTTCCGAACCGGCCCACGATCATGCCCGCCATAATCTCCATCAGCGAAGCGATGTTATCTTCGGGCTCGAACACATTCTTGGCACGGGTAATGCCGCGCACGGCCATATCATTGCGCAACTGAGCCAGAGGTTTTTCGTTCAGGAACCCGGTTAGGTAAAAGCTGGCATAGGGCAGCAGCTCACCACGGCCCAACCCGATGAACAATGCGTTGAACTCGCGTTCCGCGGCGGCGGGTTTGGTCACCTTGGCCACCCGTGCCATGGCTTGAATGGCCTGGCCCAGATCAGTGTCATCGCCGCTTAGCCCCGCCATCTGATCCAACAGCAATTGATCCGGCGGGCCAGCCAGCAGCAGGCCCAGAAAGTTGTAGAAATCCGCGCGCAGCCGATCCTCGGCTGAGATATCCATGTGTTGCGCGTTGCTTGCGGTCATCCGTTATCCTTCGAATTCAAATCTCATGCGGCGCGGGGCCGGGGTATATGGTTCGTCCTCGGGCTCTTCCGCATCAGCTAGAGCCATCGGTTCCGGCGCTGGTTCAGGTTCGGCGAGGGTGACAGGTTCTTCTTCCTCGACAGGCTCGGGGGTGTCGATTTCAGGCTCATCCTCTTCGGCTGCCAAAGCCTCAATATGCGCCAACATCCCTTTGCCGACCTGATAGGCGGTTTGGAGGTTTTCGATTACACAGGCGGCATCGGTATAGTCCTCGCCATAGTCAACCAGCCCATCCACGTTGGCCAGCACCGGGTTCAGCCGCCACAACCGACGCAGGGCGCGGCGGCGCAAGCGGTCGGGGACTGCCTTGGCCATGAAGCCCGACACATCATCGCCAACTTGCAACTGATCGGGGTCGGGCAAGTTGAACTCGGCCAGAATTTCGGCGTCGCTCTTTTCTTCCAACTCGGCCTGTTGCGCCGCAATGGTTTGTTGTTCCGCCGCGATTGCTTCGGCCTCGGTTTCGGCCTGAACTGCTGCCTTGCGGCGGGACCAGAAATCGCGGGGTTGGGTCATTGCAACACCTTCCTCGGTGCGCGGTACACGTCCGAGGTCTGCCGAATACGCGCATCCCCCTTGCCGTCCTCCACAAGGTCCGTGCGTTTCTTGTCACGACGGCGTTTGATGAAAACCTCATCCCGGTGGTGTTCGAAGGTGAAATCCCGAACCCAAGCGATCAGGCCTTCGGTCATGGGGATTTTCTCAACGATCTCTTCGCCGGTATCTGCATAATCCTGCCCCTCGAACGGAGAGGCGGTGATCAACGCCGCATCCATCGGGCGGTTGCCGTCCAGATCATTGCGAAGAACCAGATAGACGGAAGGCTGCCCATCGGAGAGATTGACCATGTAAGCTTCGGTCTCATCGGCCCAGAGGTTCAGGGGTAGAGTGGCGGCGTGGTATTCCACCGCATCGCCTTCGCGCCGAAGCTCGACCCAGTCGGCCGGGGCGGCACCGGGCAGCACGGCAACCGCGCGCCAGTTCCACTTCGCCCAGCGAGTCACCCCAGGTGTTTTGCGCACGATGACGCCAACAGGCATTTCAATACGGCTTGCGGCCTTGGCCACTGGCTCCTCCCCGTAAGGCTCTCCCCTGCCTTACCCTAAGTCTACTATGGTACACATAGGGCGGCTCTGCCAAGTCTCAATCGCGTGAAAAACCTCCTGTACGACTAAAGTTTAACAAGTGAAATTCCGAGCGTTTGTGTCAGGAAAAACAGGCGCTCCCAAAGAATTTAGTTTGCGATCCTTGGTGTTTGACAAAGACTGGATTGCCAGCCGAGCGATACCATCTAAGGTAACAAGTCAGGAAGCTGTCCGGGGGAGGGACATGGCCACCAAACTTATTCTTTGTAACTGCGAAGGCTCGCAGCAGGTGGATGCCGACCGTATCGGCGCGGCCACCGAGCTGGAGTGCAGCAAAACGCACACCGCCCTTTGCACGCGTGAACTGGGTGTTGTTGCTGACTTTATGAAGGGGGATGACCAACTGCTGATTGCCTGCGGGCAAGAGCAGGAGGTGTTTCGCGATCTGGCCGAGGATCTTGAGGTTGAGCCACCCGCCTTTGTTGATCTGAGGGACCGCGCAGGCTGGTCTGACCAATCTGGCGATGCGGCCCCGAAGATGGCAGCCCTGGCGGCTGAGGCGTTGGCGCCCATGCCCATCTCGCCCAGTGTTGATGTGATCAGCGAGGGGACCTGTTGCATCGTTGGCCCGGCCGAGGTCGCCTTTGATCTGGCCGAGCGTTTGGCAACCACGCTGGCGGTGACTGTTGTGACGGGAGATGAGACCTCGCCCATCAGCCGCACCTTTGATGTTGCACGTGGGCAAGTTCGCTTGGTTTCGGGCGCATTGGGCGGGTTTGCCCTGCGGATCGACGGGTTGCAGCAGATCGCGCCCGGTGGTCGTGGCGCATTTGGCTGGACCGATCCGCGCGACGGGGCGCAGTCGGCCTGTGACATCCTGATTGATGTGACCGGAGACACGCCACTGGTTCAAGCTCCGGCCAAGCGAGAGGGTTATCTGCGGGCTGACCCGCGCGACCCACTGGCCGTCTCCAAACTGGCGTTTGATGCAGCGCAGCTGGTTGGGACGTTCGAAAAACCCCTCTATGTACGGCTTGAGGAAACTCTGTGTGCCCATTCGCGGGCCGAGCAGGTGGCCTGTACCAATTGCCTCGATATCTGCCCGACCGGGGCCATCACGCCCGCCGGAGAGCATGTTGCCATAGATCCCATGATCTGTGCGGGCTGTGGGGCTTGCGCTGCACTGTGCCCCTCGACCGCGATCACCTATGAAGACCCGCCTGTGTCGGCGGTGCTGTCGCGCATGCATGTCCTGGCCCGGACTTATCGCCGGGCCGGAGGCTCTGCGCCGCGTCTGCTGGTGCATGACGCCCACGGCGCCGAGATGATCCGACTTGCCGCGCGGTTCGGACGTGGACTTCCCGCCGATGTCATTCCGATGGAGTTGAGTGTGATTTCCGGTTTCGGCCACGCCGAGATGCTGGCCGCTTTGGCCCACGGCTTTGCTAGGGTCGACATCCTGCTGGCCCCCACGACCGAGCGGGACGCGCTGGACCGCGAGCTGGAGCTTGCACAGGCGATCGCGCAGGATGCGGGTCTTGGTCTAATTGATGAGGCCGACCCGGATGCGATGAGTGATCTGCTTTATGCGCAAGACGTACCTGCGGCGCTGACCGATCCGGTTCTGCCGCTGGGCAACCGTCGACAAATCGCCCGGTTAGCGGCGCAGGCTTTGAACCCTAAGGCCGAGGAGCCTTTGGCTGTGCCACAGGGTGCACCCTATGGGGCCGTCGCGGTGGATACGGATGCGTGTACGCTTTGCCTCAGCTGTGTGTCGCTCTGCCCTTCGGGGGCCTTGATCGACAACCCGGATAAACCTCAGCTGAACTTCCAGCAGGACGCTTGTCTGCAATGCGGTCTGTGCCGAAACATCTGCCCCGAAGATGCCATCGCGCTGGTTCCCCAACTGGACCTGAGCGATGCCGCGTTGTCTCAGCAGGTGTTGAACGAGGAAGAGCCCTTTGAATGCGTCGAATGCGGTGCCCCGTTTGGCGTGAAGTCAACGGTGGAGCGGGTGATGGAGAAGCTGTCGGGGATACACCCGATGTTTGCCTCGTCCGAGCAGGCGCGGATGATCCAGATGTGCGACAATTGCCGGGTGGGCGCGCAGTTCAACATGCAGGACAATCCGTTCCAGTCCAAGCCGCGGCCCAAGGTTGTGACGACGGATGACTATTTCTCAAAAAGGAAGGATCATTGATGCTGCAGCGGCGCGCCCAGATCGGCTGCGCTGATGACCGAGACAAAAGCCAGAATGGCGTCCAGATCGTCCAGCGTCATCTCAACAGGGTGTATCGGCGACGGACGCGAGGGATCGAAGGGGGGCGTGAGGCCTTCGATCTGCGTAAAGGCCGGGTGAGGGTTCAAGGCGAAGAAGGCCTGAAACCTCTCATCCCAATCAGGCAGCGTTCGCAACACAGCGAAAGAGGGGGTCGAGCCCAGCCCATTCATGCGGTTCTTCGGGCCGACTACATGGCAGCGTCCGCAATGGGTCATCGAGAGCTCCTCACCCAATGCGGTATTGCCATCAATGACTTCGGAGGCCTCGGCGCTGGCAACCTCGAAACTGGCGCTAAAGGGCAGGCCTTGATCCGGAGCAAAGCTTTCGATCGTGCGTTTGCCGATATCCGAAAAAAGCCATTCGCGAAAGCGCTCCTGTTTCGGGTCGTCCTGAATGCGCAGGTGATAGACGATTTCGCCACGCGCAAAAACCGGATCGCCCTCGGCACCGGTATTCAACGACATAGCGCCCTCAGCATCGCTGATTACCCGTATCCCGGTCTTGAGTGAAAAGCGCGGAAGAATATGTTGCAAAAGGCCCGAGTTCGAAACTTCGGTCGGGCTGGCCAGGCCAATCGCGTCTTGCGCCCTGGAAGGGGTGGCGGAGAGCGTCAGGCTGAGGCACAAAAGGAAAAAGCGCATGCCCAAGCCTAATCGCCAAAAGGCAAATGCGTCAAATGAACGAAAAGAGACGGAGACACATGCAATGAAAAGCAACCATGCGATGGGGCAGGTTATAGGGATGATGGCATGAGTGTCCGTGACGCGGTTCTTGCAAACTTGAAAAAGATCACTGACCCGGTTTCCGGTCAGGATATCGTCAGCGCGGGCGTTGTGCGCGCCCTGAATGTCGAAGGCGATACCGTGCGCTTCGTACTTGAGATCGACCCCAAACAGGCCGAGCGGATGGAGCCGGTTCGCGCCGCCGCTGAGCAGGCCGCGCAGACGGTCGAGGGTGTTTCGAAAGTGTCGGCGATGATGACCGCGCATTCCGACAAGGCTCCACCGGATCTGAAGCCAAAACCAAAGCCCTCTCAGACTGGTCCGCAGGCTTTGCCTGGTGTGGATCGTATTATCGCCGTTGCCTCGGGCAAGGGTGGGGTCGGCAAGTCCACCGTATCCGCAAACCTCGCCTGTGCCTTGGCGGCGGAGGGGCGGCGTGTCGGGCTGTTGGACGCGGATGTCTACGGGCCGTCACAGCCTCGGATGCTCGGTGTCTCGGGGCGTCCGGCGAGCCCGGACGGCAAGACGATCCTGCCATTGCGCAATCACGGCGTGACCATGATGTCGATGGGTCTAATGACCAATGAAGGTCAGGCCGTCGTTTGGCGTGGCCCGATGCTGATGGGTGCGTTGCAGCAGATGATGAACCAGGTCCAATGGGGCGCGTTGGATGTGCTTATCGTTGACCTGCCGCCTGGCACTGGTGACGTGCAACTGACGCTCAGCCAGAAGTTCCAGGTGGATGGGGCAATCGTTGTCTCAACCCCGCAGGACGTGGCGCTGATCGATGCCCGCAAGGGGATCGACATGTTCAACCAGCTCAAGACGCCGATCTTCGGTATGATCGAAAACATGTCGACCCATATCTGTTCCAACTGCGGGCATGAGGAGCATATCTTTGGTCATGGCGGTGTCGCCTCCGAGGCCGAGGCTCTAGATGTGCCGCTCTTGGGTGAAATCCCGCTGCATCTGGATATCCGGTTGGCCGCGGACGGGGGTGCGCCCATCGTGGTCAGCAAGCCCGACAGCCCACAGGCCGACGCGTTCCGCAAGATCGCGCGCGACCTGATCGCCAAAGGCAACGCATGAGCGAACCGGTCTTTCCCCCTCTGTTGACAGGTCATCCCGCCAAGGGTGGGGAAGACCCGTTCGAAAAGGCCCAAGCCATGGCGGCGCTGGGCTGCGATTCCGGCTCGGTCGTGTACAATATTCAGGCCGATCGCCTGCGCGCGGCCATTGTTTTCGCGCCCGAGGTCGCCTTGCAGGACGCCATGGCGATGCTGCCGCTCTGCGCTGTCGGGTTTCAGAACGCGCTGGGCGCCTTGGCACCGCCAGAAGTGGCGGTGCATCTGGGCTGGGATGGCCTGATCTGCGTGAACGGTGCAAAATGCGGGCACTTCCATGTTGCCGCGTCGACCAGCGATCCCGATCAGATACCCGACTGGCTGGTCGTCGGGTGGGAATTGGTACTGCTGCAAACCAGCGACGCGCCCGGCCAAACGCCGGATGTCACCGCGCTCTATGATGAGGGCTGCGCCGACGTTTCGACAACCCAACTGGTGGAAAGCTGGTCACGGCATATGCTGACTTGGCTCAATCGCTGGTCAGAGGACGGCAACGCGCCGCTACACGGCGAATGGTTGGGTCTTCTGCGCGGCGTCGGAGAACCGATCGAGGGGCAGGGCGTGTTCCTTGGCACGGATGAGCGGTTCGGCATGTTGATCCGCGACGAGGATGAGACCCACCTGCGCCCACTCACAGACCTATTGGAGGCGACCTGATGAAACTGGCCCGCGCGATTCACTTCGACGAAAGCGACATGAACGTGTTCCACTCGCCTGCGCGCACGGGGGAATGGTGCATCTCGGGTGGGTTTGAGTTTTCGAACTGGGGGCAGGGCGATCTGGAAGGGAAAGCCCGACAGGCCTTCGCCAATGGCTGGCTAGGGTTGGAGACCTTTGGCCGTGTAACCTTTGTTGCCGTCACCCAGATCGAACCGGCGGAGAAGGACCAGATCGTTGAAAATCTGGCCGATCATTTCGTGAAATTCTACGGCGCACCATCGGTCGAAGCCGCGATGGGTGTGGCGCAATCGGAGATAGACCATATGTCCGAGCTATGCGACGAGCACGCCGCCAACACTATGCTAACCGTTGCGCGTGAATTGACCGAAAGCGGCGTGCATGAAGCATTCCGCGTGATCACGCCGCAAGAAACACAGCTTGACGCCCTAGCGGTTCACGGCTCGCTTGACGACTGAGGGCCGTCAGATCAGGTCGACAAATCCGCCGAACTGACCGCGCTTGAAGATTAGGCCTTGGCCTGTACGGTACATGACCTGATCCACATGGCCAACCATGATCAGGTGATCGCCCGCTTCGTGGCAGGCGTGCAAATGGCAGTCAAACCGTGCGAGGCAATCGGCGAGTTGAGGCCGGCCCATATTATCTGCGCTCCAGTCTGCATGAGAGAAGTCTTCTCCGTCGCGCGCGAACCGCAGGCTTTGGTCCTGCTGCTCTTGTGCCATGACATGGATGGAATAGTGCTGGCAGTCCGAAAACGCGCCGAACCGGTTGGAATCCTTGGCCAAACACCACAGAACCAGCGGTGGGTCCAGTGAAACCGAGGTGAAGGAGTTCACGGTGATCGCGCGCGGCCCAAGTGCCGTCTGCGTTGTGACGACCGTAACACCTGTCCCGAAACACCCAAGCGCTTCACGAAACGCGGTGCTTTGATCAGGGGTCGGGATAAAAGTCTTCTCGGTCATTGCGCATCTGTTCTCTGCCCGATCGTCAGGTGCCATGACCGTTCCGTATTGTCCATGGTAACTTTGGTTCATCACGTTGAAAAACTAGGTCAGTTCAGGTCCTCCAACAAGCGACCATGTTTGCGGGTCTCGGTGATGATTGCGCCGAAGGTGGTGATTTCCCGCGCTTTCAGCATGGGCAGCATCCGCACAAGCGCCTCAGCCGTGGCCACCGCATCCCCTAGCGCCGTGTGACGGAGCGCTTCGGGAATTTCTACGTCTAGACGGTCACATAGCGCGTCCAGTGTATGCGTCTCGCTGGCGCCAAACAGGACAGCAGACAGAAGCACAGTGTCCAGAATTGGGTGGTCCCATTCAACACCCATCCGCTTGGCGTGACGGCGCAGGAATGCCATGTCGAATGGCGCATTGTGGGCAACAATCACCGCGTCCCGAGCGAATTGGTGAAAGATGCGGCCAGCCTCGCCAATGTCGGGCGCGCCTTGTACCATCTGGTCGCTGACCTTGTGAACCTTGGTTGTGGCCGCTGGGATTGGGATACCGGGATTGACCAACATGTCGATCCGCTCGCCCTCGACGATGCGACCTTTCACGACCCGGACAGCGCCGATCTGGACGATCTCATCCTTGTGCGGCAACAGGCCGGTGGTTTCGGTGTCGAAGACCACAAAGCACAGATCTTCAATCGTTTGGTCCTCGAAGCTACCCGAGGCCGACATGTTCAACAGATCGAAATCATAGACTAGTGGGCGCGCCGCGTCCGGGGCGATCTGCGCCGCGCTGTCGTCGAAGATCAGCATGTATCCGGGCGCATCTCCCAGTGGTTTTACGCGCGCGGCGTAAGTCTGCGCTCCGTCGATGCTGGTCAACGTGCAGGTGACGTCCTGACCGGTTTTGACCAGTTTCGAATAGGCGGCATACAGCGCGTCTGGTTGTAGATAGTCCTCAAGCGCGGCGTTCAGGCGCGGATGTGCGATCTGGGCCAGAACCTCGGCCGCTTGCGCATCATAGAGGACGATCTTGTGGTTCGGGCTGGCAAGCAGCATCGCAACCGGGATTTCGGTCAACAGGGCAGTGAGCCTGTTCTTTTCGGCAGCTAGCTGGGCGGTCTCGGATGCGACAGCCTCGGCCACGCTGAGCGTCTTGTGCGATAGCTGATCCGCCAGCCCAGCCGCGGCCGGGGCAAGGTCGCCCAAGTATTTCGCCGTTTGGACATCCATGTTGCTGCTGACCCCGGCATGCGCGCGCGCGCGCAATTCGGCTGACAGACGCTCAATCGGTTTTGCCACGTTGTCGTCAAACAGCAACCAGACCCCGGCGATCAGGGCCAACAGCCCAAAGGCAATCGCGATCCCGGCAAAAAGGAACGGGTCGAAAAGGGCGGGGTTGCCCTCGCGGGCATAGCTGAACCAAAGCGCCAGAGCGCTGACCGCCAGCCCACCAGCCGCTAACAGGCAGAAGAACAGAAAGATTCTCAGACGCAGACTCAACTTGGTCAGCATGATCAGACTCCGCAGGTGGCCTCGATGATCGGATCGCCGGTCCCGGCTTTGATCCAGTCGGCATTCAGAACGCGGCCATCGTCGCCAAACTCGGCCCCGTCGGCCAGATTGGCCCGCAGGTTTTCGGCGCAGTTTACGACCACAGGGACTTTCGAGACCGGTGCCCAGCGGCCAAAGAAATAGAGCTCGACCAGCCGTTCATCCGGCACTTGTTCGTTCTTGCGCACCGAGTCGGTGTCGATGGCCGCGAATCTGTCCACGAAAGGCACGGCATAGGTCCAAGGGCGGTAAATCGCGCGGCTTTCGACCTCTTGGATGATGCTGACAGTGTCGGGCAGCGTTTCACGAGTGCGGTCGTACCACGAGTATTCGCTGGCGATCGTCATCCCGATCATACCCAGCCCTGCTGCAACCGGCGTGGCCCACCGGGGCAACCGTCCGCCGGTCAGCTTGTTTAGCACCAGCACGATCCCGGCAAAGGCAAAGCCCGCAAATATCGTACCGATCAATTCCAGAAACATTGGTCTTCTCCACCCTTCGGGCGTTCCTTGCCCAGTCTTTTCAATTCAAATACGGTCGCCGAGGGCGATCCTGTTCTCTCGTTTCTAACCCAGCATTCCCTTGCCATGACCAACAGCGGATTGCATGGTTTTCACAACCACAAACGCGTCCCTCAGGTGGCTGCGCTCAAAGTCCGACAGGTTTGTAGGTGGCAGGTAATTGTCGGGTTTTTCCCCGGATTTGACCAGTGCGACCTGATGTTCCAGCCGGGTTTCCGCAATCAGATCATAGGCATCCAGCAAATCACGCGCACCTGACGGGCTTAGGACTCCTGCGGCCTCGGCGGCTTTCAGGCGGGCGCGGGTATTGGCCTCGGGCAGTTTGCCCTGCAGGCTGTAAATTCGCGCCAGATCAACCACGGGTACTACGCCGTTGTGTTTCAGATCCAGCGTATTGCGATGCTCGCCCGAGCGGATGGTGGCAAACCCCCGCAACAGACCCAACGGCGGCGTGTGTTTCAGCGAGTTCGAAATCATGTGCGCGACAAAAATCGAATTCGCATTGGCGGCGTTCAGGGTGTCGGCCTGAAGATCGGCGAACAGCTCGAACGCGCCGCCGATAGGGCGTAGGTCAAACATGACCGAGGCCAGCATCTGCGCTTCGGGGTTCGGTTTTGCGATCCACCCGTTGAAATAGTCGCGCCAGACATGCAGCGGCTGACACCAGCGCGGATTGGTCGCCATCATGTCACCGGGGCAGTAGAAATAGCCGCAGGTATCCAGCCCGTCCGAGACATATTTGGCCAGTTGCGTGAAATAGGCCATGTCGTCTTCGGTCGCCGCATCGTCCAGTATTAGGCAGTTGTCCTGATCGGACACACCTGTCTGTTCCTGCCGTCCTTGCGAGCCGCACGCCAGCCACAGGTATGGCACCGGTGGCGGCCCCAGTTTGGCTTCGGCGAGGCTCAGCAGCCGACGTGTGGCCGTGTCTGCAATATCCGTTATCAGCCGTGTTACGATTTCATGCCGGTTGCCGCCGGCGACCAGCTGCACCAGCAGCTGAGGGATTTCTGCCGTGACCTTGGCCATTTCCTCGGCAGTGTCGGCATGGGCAATTCGGCGAACAAGTTCGGCCGAGTTCACGGCCTGATAATGGGTCAGGTCTGTCTGAGTGACGACCCCGACTAGACGGCCGCTCTCGCAAATCGGGATGTGGCCGATCCCGCGCTCCATCATGACGTGCAGCACATCGGACCCGATGTCAGATGGCGATAGGGTGGTTGGGTTCGGCGTCATAATCCGTGAGATTGGAGTATCCGTGGGCATCGCATCGGCAACAAACTTGCCTGAGATGTCACGCAAGGTGGCGATGCCTACCAGATCGTTGGCCTCTGTCACGCATAGCGATGAAATCCCTTTGTCGCGCATCAGGCGCGCGGCGTCGCGAACCGGCGTCGCGGGCGGGCAGGTGGCCGGATTGTGCGCCATTAGAACGTCAATGGCACTGGTCGCCAAACTCTGCGGACCGCTGCGGCCCCCGCGAGAGCGATCGAAGAACTTCGAGACCACATCATGGTTGTCGATCAACTCTCGCACCAGTTCAGGTGGCAGTACGATCAGCACAGATGGGGTATGGGCGCGTGCTTTGGTCGCGGCTTTGCCGTCTTTCAGAAGCCCGCGTTCACCAAAGGAATTGCGCAAGCCCAGATGCGAAACGACCTCGTCGTTCTCATCCGTGATTTCAACCTGTCCTTCATAGATCACGAATACGCCGGGCAGTTTATGGCCCAGATCGTAAACAGGGTAGTCCTCATCAACCTCCCAGACCTCGATCTGTTTGGCGACTTCATCCAGTACGTCGGCGGGCAGGGCGTCATAAGGATGTACGGATTCCAGAAACCGGGTGATCTGGTCATGGGACAGGGGCATCTAAATACTCCGTGGAACAAAAATCCCGCCCGGTGGTGTGCCGGACGGGAGTAGTGGATCGAAAGACGCGGCCAATGGCAAGAACCTCAGGCCGCATCAAGCTCATTTGTTCTGAGCTGCACCCGCACCACGGGGAATGCGTACGCTTTCGACCAGATCTTTGATCTCCTGCGGAGTCTCTTTGGTCATGCCGGCAACAACATACGCAACTGCGAAGTTGATCATTGCACCGATGGCGCCGAACGAGGTCGACTTGATCGGACCCAGAAGCGGATCAGCATCGGTGAACGAGTTGGTGCCAGGAATGAACAACCAGCCCTTGTGCAGGAAGATATAGACCAGAGTGACAACCAGACCAGCCAGCATACCAGCAACCGCGCCGGTGTTGTTGATGCGGGTCGAGAAGATCCCCATCATCAGCGCCGGGAAGATCGAGGCAGCTGCCAGACCGAAGGCCAAGGCCACAGTTTGTGCCGCAAAGCCCGGTGGGTTCAGACCCAGATAGGTTGCAACCAGGATGGCTACGGCCATTGCGATACGCGCAGCCAGCAGTTCACCTTTTTCCGAGATCTGCGGATTGATCGCACCTTTGACAAGGTCGTGGGACACCGCCGACGAGATCGCCAGCAACAGGCCCGCAGCGGTCGACAGAGCAGCCGCAAGACCACCGGCAGCGACCAGACCGATCACCCAACCCGGCAGGTTGGCGATTTCGGGGTTGGCCAGAACCAGGATGTCACGGTTGAACTTGGTCAGCTCGTTTCCGACCCAGCCTTTTTCTTCCGCGATTGCAGTCATCGCTTCGGACTTGTCGTTGTAGTACTGGATCTTGCCGTCGCCGTTCTTGTCTTCCCAATCCAGAAGACCAGTTTTCTGCCACGTCTGCATCCAGTCATAGCGCGGATCGTTGTCAATTTCCTCGACCGAAACTGCGCCACCTTCGATGCCACCATTGGGCCACATCATGTCGGTGATGTTCAGACGGGCCATTGCGCCAACCGCGGGGGCGGTCAGGTACAGCAGCGCGATGAAGACCAGCGTCCAACCAGCCGACCAACGTGCGTCAGACACTTTGGGAACGGTGAAGAAGCGCATGATGACGTGCGGCAGACCCGCAGTACCGATCATCAGCGACAGCGTGAACAGAACCATGTTCAGCGTGTTCGAGTGGTGGGCCGTGTATTCGTTGAAGCCCAGCTCGGTCACGATGGCGTCCAGTTTGGTCAGCAGAGGCTCACCGCTTGCGGTGTCACCGAACAGACCCAGTGCAGGGATCGGCGTGCCGGTCAGCTGCAGCGAGATGAAGATCGCCGGGATGGTGTAGGCTGTGATCAGCACGCAGTACTGAGCAACCTGGGTATAGGTCACACCCTTCATCCCGCCAAACACCGCGTATGCAAACACGACACAAGCACCGATCAGCAGACCGGATGTGTTCGAAACCTCAAGGAAGCGGCCAAAGGCCACGCCAACGCCGGTCATCTGACCGATCACGTAGGTCACCGACGCAACGATCAGACAGATCACGGCAACGACGCGTGCAGTCTGGCTGTAGAAACGGTCGCCGATGAATTCCGAGACGGTGTATTTGCCGAACTTACGCAGGTAAGGCGCAAGCAGCAGAGCCAGTAGCACGTAGCCACCGGTCCAACCCATCAGGAAGGTCGAGTTGTCATAGCCGGTAAAGGCGATGAGGCCCGCCATCGAGATGAACGAGGCCGCAGACATCCAGTCCGCGGCTGTCGCCATACCGTTGGTGACCGGGTGAACGCCGCGACCAGCAGCGTAGAATTCAGATGTGGAACCCGCACGGGCCCAGATCGCGATGCCGATGTATAGCGCGAAGGATGCGCCAACAAACAGCAGGTTGATGGTAAACTGATCCATTGTCCCCGCTCTCCCTTACTCTTCGTCTACGCCGTGTTCGGCGTCTAGCTTGTTCATGCGCCAGGCGTAGTTGAAGATCAGCACCAGAAAGACCAAGATTGATCCCTGCTGAGCGAACCAAAAGCCCAGATCGGTACCGCCAACAGAAATGCCGGACAGCAGCGGACGCAGCAGGATGCCGAATCCAAACGACACCAGCGCCCAGATCGCGAGGCTGATGTAGATGAGGCGCAGGTTGGCCTGCCAATAGCCCTTATCGGCTTCGGCAGTCTGCGCGGAGTTGGTAGATTGATCCGCCATTGCGGGTTCCTCCTTCGCTTCCTCGTTGGGCGGTCCTTTGCTTCGTTCCTCCAGCGCGCCGGACCGCTTCTCGAATGTGACAGATACCCCGTGGCATCTGACAAAACTCCTCTGTTCCGCCAAGGCGGTTCATCGAAGTATTCTGTTTAAGGATCAAGGCCTTACGGCCTGTCTCCCTCCCTTAGTTCACCGCGCTGGCGACGATGTCCTCCAGGTCGCGCGCGATGTCTTCAATCTTGCCCATGGCGTTCGTCCGCTTCAGAACGCTCTGACCGTCGTAGTAGGTGATCAGTGGGGCTGTCTGTGCGTGATAGGCGCTGAGGCGTGAGGCAACGGTTTCCGCGTTGTCATCGGCCCGGCGCTTGAATTCGGTCCCGCCGCAATTGTCGCAAGTGCCGTCGACCGACGGTTTCTTGAACGTGTCGTGGTAGCCTTCACCGCAACCGGCGCAGGTGTAACGGCCCGAGATCCGGATCACCATTTCGGCATCCTCCACCTCTAGGCTGATCGCGGCGCTGATCTTCTGGTCTTTTTCCGCCAGAAGACCATCCAGCGCCTCGGCCTGAACGGTGGTGCGGGGGAAGCCATCCAGAATGACCCCTTTGGCACAGTCGGGTTCCGCCATACGGTCACGCAGGATGTCGATGACGATCTGGTCGCTGACCAGTTCACCGGCCTCCATCACGGCTTTGGCCGCCTTTCCGGCATCGGTGCCTGCGGCAACAGCCGCACGCAGAAGGTCACCGGTGCTGAGTTGCACTAGACCGAACTTGTCTTCCAGCACGCGCGCCTGAGTGCCCTTCCCGGCGCCCGGAGGGCCGAGAAGGATGAGAACAGCAGGAGTTGTCATGGTCGCAGCGTCCATCATGCCCTCACTTATTCGCTCGGTTTGCGATCAGGTCGTCGACGACCGACGGATCGGCCAGAGTTGACGTATCGCCCAACGAGCCAAAGTCGTTTTCGGCGATCTTGCGCAGGATACGGCGCATGATCTTGCCCGAGCGTGTTTTGGGCAGACCTGGGGACCACTGAATGACGTCAGGCGAGGCGATCGGTCCGATCTCGGTCCGAACCCAGGTGCGCAGCTCTTTCAACAGCTCATCCGAAGGCTCACGGTCGTTCATCAGAGTGACATAGCAATAGATGCCTTGTCCTTTGATTTCATGGGGATAGCCCACCACGGCGGCCTCGGCCACTGCGGCATGCGCGACCAGCGCGCTTTCGACCTCGGCGGTGCCCATGCGGTGGCCCGAGACGTTGATCACGTCATCGACGCGGCCAGTGATCCAGTAGTCACCACCTTCGTCGCGACGGCAGCCGTCGCCGGTGAAGTAGTAGCCTTTGTAGTCCGAGAAATAGGTCTTCTCGAACCGCTCATGATCGCCCCAGACGGTGCGCATTTGACCGGGCCAGCTGTCCTTGATGCACAGAACACCTTCTACACCGTTTCCTTCAATCTCGACGCCGGATTGCGGGTCCAAAACCACCGGTTCGATGCCAAAGAACGGTTTCATCGCCGAGCCGGGCTTCATCGCATGCGCGCCGGGCAAGGGGGTCATCAAGTGACCACCGGTTTCTGTCTGCCACCACGTATCGACGATCGGGCATTTGCCCTTGCCGACAACCTCGTTGTACCAGTTCCAGGCTTCCGGGTTGATTGGCTCACCCACGGTACCCAAAACTTTGAGGTCGCTGAGATCGTGCTTTTCGACCCACTCACTTCCTTGTCCCATCAGGGCACGGATCGCGGTTGGGGCTGTATAGAACTGGTTGACCTTGTGCTTGGCACAAACTTCCCAGAAACGACCTGCATCCGGGTAGGTAGGCACGCCTTCGAACATCAGGGTTGTGGCACCATTGGCCAGCGGACCATAAACGATATAGCTGTGGCCAGTGACCCAACCCACGTCTGCCGTACACCAGTACACATCGCCTTCATGATAGTCGAAGGTGATCTCATGGGTCATTGCGGCATAGACCAGATAGCCGCCGGTAGTGTGAACCACACCTTTGGGCTGGCCGGTCGAACCCGATGTGTACAGAATGAACAGCGGGTCTTCCGCGCTCATCTCGGCTGGGGCGCAATAGTCATCGGCCTCAAGCGCCATTTCGTTGTAGTCGTAGTCACGACCATCGATCCAAGTGGTCTGACCACCCGTGCGTTTGACGACCAGGCATTTTACGCTGTCCTTGCAGTGCAGCAATGCCGCGTCAGCGTTCGATTTCAGCGGCGTTTTGCGGCCGCCGCGCGGGGCTTCATCTGCAGTGATGACGACTTTGGCGTCGCAACCGTTAACACGGGCCGCCAGAGCGTCAGGCGAGAAGCCTGCAAAAACGATCGAATGAATCGCACCGATGCGCGCGCAGGCCAACATGGCATAGGCGGCTTCGGGGATCATCGGAAGGTAGATGATGACGCGATCACCTTTACGAACGCCCATCGATTCCAGAATATTGGCCATGCGGCAGGTGCGGCGGTGCAACTCGGCATAGGTGATGTGCTGGGCCGCGTCATTTGGATCATCCGGTTCCCAGATGATTGCGGTCTGATCACCGCGAGTTTCCAGATGGCGATCCAGGCAGTTGGCCGAGACGTTCAGAGTGCCATCGGCGTACCAGTTGATCTTGACCGAGCCGAAATCGTAGTTGACATCCTTGACCTGCGTAAAGGGCTTGATCCAGTCGATCCGCTTGCCGTGTTCGCCCCAGAACGCGTCTGGGTCATTTACCGATGCAGAATACATCTCTTCATATTTCGCGGCATCGACATGCGCCCGCTCAACGGTCTCTGCGGTTGGCGGATAGGTCTTGGCATCTGCCTGGGCAGCGGTGGTCATGTTGAGGCTCCTCCCTCTAGGCTGGATAACTATGGGACGTGTCTTGCTCGTTATTTGGGCATTGTCGATCCCGTTCCTCCCCAATCGAAGTATGGCCGGGTTCAGAAAATAATGAAATAAATTGCCGTATTCCTTGGATTTGTTTGTAAAGAAATTTTTCCGAACGAAGTAAATTAGTCAAAAAATTTCGACTTTCTGAAAAATAACGTGAAAAAACAACAGTAAAGATGTAATTTTTTTGATCGGCCCAAGAGGGGCGTTTCCGTGGTGATCCGCAGCTATGTCGTCGAACAACAAGAGTCAAAAGATGTGCTTGAAAATCACCTATCAGGAAGCAGGGGTTGGCACATATACATGTTGGCGCTAGCATCTTTCCAAGCGCCTCGGGAGGGGGCGCATCAAAGGGAGAAGATATTATGAAAAAGATGCTGAGCGGTGCCGCCGTCGCCGCCCTTGGCGTTGCCTTCGTGTCCGAGGCCGCAGCCACCGAATGGAACGCCTCGGTCTGGGGCAAGCGCCGCGCCTTTACTGAACATGTCGAAAAACTGGCCGAGCTGGTCTCGGAAAAAACCGGTGGAGAGTTCACGATCAATGTCAGCTATGGCGGCCTGTCGAAGCCGCGCGAGAACCTGGATGGCATCGAGATCGGCGCATTCGAGATTGCGCAGTTCTGTGCGGGCTATCACCGCGACAAGAACCGCGCGATTACGGTGCTGGAGCTGCCGTTTCTGGGCGTGAACAATCTGGAAGAAGAGGTTGCCGTCAGCCATGCGGTCTATGATCACCCAGCGGTGGCTGATGAGATGGCGCAATGGAATGCGCGCATTCTGATGACCTCGCCCATGCCGCAGTACAATCTGGTCGGTACCGGCGATCCACGCGATAATCTGGCCGCGTTCGAAGGAATGCGCGTCCGCGCAACAGGTGGTCTGGGCAAAGCGTTTGAGGCCGTGGGCGGTGTCCCAACCTCTGTCCCTGCGACTGAGGCGTTTAACGCCATGGAATCCGGTGTGGTCGATACGGTCGCCTTCGCACAGCACGCGCACCTGTCCTTTGGCACGATCAATGAAGCGGATTGGTGGACGGCAAACCTCAACCCCGGCACCGTAAATTGCCCGGTGGTTGCGAATATCGACGCGTATGAAGCGCTGTCGCCTGAGCACCGCGAAGCGCTTGATAGCTCAATTGATGAGGCCATTGCGCACTATCTGGCCAACTATGCTGGACTTCTGGAGCAATGGGATAGCGTCCTGGAAGAAAAGGGTGTGCAGAAGGTAATGATCGACGACGCGGTCATTGAAGAGTTCCGCGCCAAGGCCGCCGATCCGATCCGCGAACAGTGGATTGCGGATATGAGCGCGCAAGGCCTGCCAGCGCAGGACCTCTACGATCTGGTTCAGACCACGCTGACGCAACAGCGCGGCGGCAACTGATCGCATTCGCCGGGCGCGTCCTAGCGCCCGGCCTTTCTTGACAAAGGGGATCACCGGAATGGCGGGACAGGCCACGGTGCTGGAAGATGGCAGTCGCCTCAGCCAGATAGATCAGCACTTGCTGAAGTTAGAGCGGGCTCTCGCCTTGATCAGCGGAATAGCCGTCTTTGGACTGATGGTCCTGGCCGTTGTCTCGGTCAGCGGCCGCAACGCAATGAACGCACCATTGCCGGGCTATGTGGACTGGATCGAACAGGCGATGCCACTGATCGCCTTTCTCGGCATCTCTTACGTGCAGCGCGATGGCGGCCATATCCGGATGGACATTGTGATCTCGCGTCTGCACGGACGGGCGCTGTGGTTGTTCGAGCTAATCTCGGTCATCCTGATCCTTGTCCTGATGCTGGCATTGGTCTGGGGCAGTTGGTCCCATTTTGACCGATCCTTTGATTTCGGCGCGCCGATGTGGAGCCGCGACAGCTCAATTGACATAGGCATTCCGCTTTGGCCCGCGAAACTGCTGGCCCCGGTGGCGTTCTCGGTCTTGTCACTTCGGCTGGTGTTGCAGATCTGGGGCTATGGCCGCGCGTTTGTTCTTGGGCTTGAGGCCCCCGTGGCTGTGCCCTTGATCCAAGACGCCGCCGCACAGGCTGCTGCAGAGGCAGAGCAGTTCGAAGGGCAGGACTAACAGATGGACACGATTGACATCGGCCTTTGGGTAACGGCTGGGCTGCTGGTCCTTGTGGTCACGGGCATGCGAGTGGCCTTTGCTGCAGGTCTGGCAGGGTTGTTCGGCTTGGTTTGGATTTTCTGGGCAAAGTTCGGGTACGATCCCGACCGGTTTGGCAAAGCGCTCACCGTCGCGGTCAAAACAGCAGGGCAGGTGCCCCATTCAAAGGTCGCCGCCCATACGCTTAGCCTGATCCCGACCTTCATTCTGATCGGCTACCTTGCCTACTACGCGGGCCTGACGCGCGCGCTATTCGAAGCGGCTAAACGATGGATCGCTTGGGTTCCCGGAGGCCTCGCGGTCTCCACCATATTCGCCACGGCAGGGTTTGCCGCCGTTTCTGGTGCCTCGGTCGCCACCTCGGCTGTGTTTGCCCGGATCGCGATTCCCGAGATGCTGAGCGTTGGCTACAACAAGCGCTTCGCCGCAGGCGTTGTCGCTGCTGGGGGGACGCTGGCCTCGCTGATCCCGCCGTCAGCCATCCTTGTGATCTATGCCATCATCGTTGAACAGGACGTCGGCAAGCTGCTGCTGGCGGGCTTCATTCCCGGAGCGTTTTCTGCCGTGATCTATGGCTTGCTCATTGTCGGTATCGCGGTTGTGTTCAAATCCGTTGGCCCTCCTGTCACCGGTTTCACTTGGAAACAGCGGTTCCAAGCGCTTCCTGGGGCGATCCCGATCGTTGCCGTCATCCTGATCATCATCTGTTTCGTCTACAACCCATTCGGCGAACAGGCTTGGGGCACCCCAACCGAAGGCGGGGCCATAGGCGCGTTCATCGTCTTCTGTTTCGCCCTGGTTCATGGCATGCGCTGGCCTGAATTCAAATCGGCTCTGTTAGAGACAGCGAAGCTGACGGCCATGATCTTCTCTATCATCTGGGGCGTACTGATCTACGTGCGGTTCCTGGGCTTTGCAGACCTTCCGGGTGCATTCTCGGATTGGATCACTTCGCTTGAGATGTCGCCGATGCTGATCCTGATCTGCATCCTTCTGGCCTATGCCGTGTTGGGGATGTTCATGGATGCCATCGGGATGTTGCTGCTGACATTACCCGTCGTCTATCCCGCTGTTATGGCCCTGAACGGAGGGGAAACCGTCAGCGCCGCAGACAGCGCTTTTGGCATGTCCGGCCCAATGTGCGCGATCTGGTTTGGGATATTGGTGGTGAAAATGGCTGAATTCTGCCTGATCACGCCACCCATTGGTCTGAACTGCTTTGTGGTCGCTGGGGTACGGCCAGACCTGAGCGTTCAGGATGTTTTCAAGGGGGTCACCCCGTTCTTCCTGGCAGACGCCGCCACGATCGCGCTTCTAGTGGCATTTCCGGGCATCGTTCTCTACTTGCCGTCTTTGGCTGGCTAGGAGTTTGCGAGGCTCTGCCTCGCGCTCCGGGATATTTTTAGCCAGATGAAGCAGGGATCCGCTCTCCAACGTCAACGTCAGAGAGCTTCACCTGGCGCGGTCATCGGCGTCCCCGCCTGTACCGCAAAAACAAGAGTACCGAGCCTAGGTTAACGATCCGTTTCTTCATCTGGCTATAAATATCCCGGGGGAGTCGCCCGGAACGGGCGGCGGGGGCAGAGCCCCCAATTCGACAGTGGCTCGGTGCGGGATCGGAAGGAAGTTAGCCCGCGCGCATGAGCATCCCAAACAGATCGCGGGGATCGTCAGGGTCGGCCAGCATGTCCAGCGGCTCGAAGAAGTCAGTCTCCGCGACTGCGCTCTTGATGACGCGCAGAGCCGAGAAGTCCTCAATAGCGAAGCCGACACTGTCGAACAGAGTAATCTGTTTGTCGTCTGTCCGACCGCGTGCCTGACCGGTCATCACTTGCCACAGTTCAGTGACGGGATGATCATCCTCCAAAGCCTGAATTTCGCCTTCGATCCGCGTCTGCTCGGGGTATTCCACGAATATCTCCGAGCGCAAAAGGATGTCGCGATGCAGTTCGGTTTTGCCGGGGCAATCGCCGCCAATCGCGTTGATGTGGACGCCCGGGCCGACCATGTTATCGGTCAGGATCGTGGCATATTTCTTGTCCGCGGTGCAGGTGGTGATGATCTGCGCGCCCTCAATCGCCTCTTCGGCGGTTTCGCAAGGCACTACGTTCAGGCCTTTGCCTTGCAGGTTGGCAGCGCATTTGGCGGTGGCGTTCGGGTCCGTATCGTAGAGCCGCACGGTGTCGATGCTGCACATGGCCTTGAAGGCCAGGCATTGGAATTCGGACTGCGCGCCATTGCCGATCATGGCCATGGTGGTGGCACCCTTGGGGGCCAGATACCGACCGACCAAAGCCGATGTCGCCGCCGTCCGCAGGGCGGTCAGGATGGTCATCTCGGTCAGAAGGGTCGGGTAGCCCGTGTAGACATCCGCGAGCAGTCCAAAGGCCGTTACTGTTTGCAGCCCTTCAGACGTGTTCTTTGGATGGCCATTGACGTATTTGAACCCGTAGGCCTCACCATCCGATGTCGGCATGAGTTCGATCACCCCATGCGGGGAATGCGCCGGAATCCGCGGGGTCTTGTCAAAGCTTTCCCAGCGTTTGAAATCGGCCTCGATCTGCTCAGCGATCCTTATGATCAATTTTTCAACGCCGACATGGTGAACCAGCCGCATCATGTTGTCGACGGAAACAAAGGGCACCAGGGCCTTGTCAGAAGGTGCAGTCATCAGAAACTCCGAGTGGGGCGGTCAAAGATCCGGCGTCCCATCAGGGATGCGGCCAAGTCGACCATGAGTTTTGCGGTGCGTCCGCGTTCATCCAGAAAGGGGTTCAACTCGACCAGATCGAGTGAGCAGACCAGCCCGCTTTCATGCAGAAGCTCCATGACCAGATGGGCTTCGCGTTCGGTGGCGCCTCCGGGCACGGTGGTTCCGACAGCGGGGGCGATCGCGGGGTCGAGGAAGTCGACATCTAGTGAGACATGAAGCATGCCGTTCTCAGCCCTCACGCGGTCCAGAAAGGCCATGAGAGGCG
The DNA here is from genome assembly GCF_056541245.1 of Ruegeria sp. AI3. Lineage (NCBI taxonomy): Bacteria > Pseudomonadati > Pseudomonadota > Alphaproteobacteria > Rhodobacterales > Roseobacteraceae > Ruegeria > Ruegeria sp. AI3. Next base: position 91,783 of record NZ_JBQFYA010000002.1, on the reverse strand, counting down.
CCTTGATCCCGTGCTCGTCAATGCTGCGCATATCGGCCAGCATGGCGTGGTTCTTCTCAAGCGCGGCGCGTTCAGCGGGATCGACCGAACGCAATCCGATCATACCAACGCGATTGGTTGGAACCACCGCAGGCAAGGGTGGAAAATCCTCGAACCCGTGTTGACCGGTGAAATAGGCGACAGGTGTTCCATGCAGGTTGCCGCTGTCTGTACTGCCGGGGGTGTGAAAATCGCTATGGGCGTCCAGCCACAGAACGAACAGAGGCCGGTCGATGCGCTGTGCATGATCCGCCATTCCGGCCACGGTTCCCATCGACAAGGCATGATCGCCGCCCATGAAGATTGGCACACCTTGGGGCGAGACTTCGGCAGCGACTCGGGCCAAAGCCTGCGTCCACCCAATGCACTCGGGCAGGGCGAAAAGGTGGGAGTGGTCCGGGGTCTCCACCGCATCCGGGGCGGCATCTCCGTAGTCGATCACCTTATGACCAAGATCCGCAAGCGCGCGATCCAGCCCGGCCACACGGTAGGCATCCGGCCCCATTCGGCAACCCTGCCGACGCTTGCCCGCGTCCATGGGGGCGCCAACCAAAACTATGTTCTTCGTATCCATATGCTTCATGTAACGTGGCAGTCTGTCTTGCGTGAAGAGAGCAAATTGCTCAATAAGAAAGATGAGTATCCGAAAAGGAAGCTATTCATGGACGATTTGGATAACAGGCTGCTCAGCGCTCTACACCGGGATGCGAGGGCGTCGCTGTCTGAACTGGCCGAGACGCTTGGCGTCACGCGCACGACCGTTCGTAGTCGGCTGCAACGCCTCAAGCAATCGGGCGAGATCGTGGGCTTTACCGTTCAGACCAGGCGCGATGTGGCGCAAAGCCCGGTCCGGGGCCTGATGATGCTTGAGATCGAGGGGCGCGGGACCGAACGCACAATGGCCCGTATCGGAGCTCTACGGCAGGTGCGCGCCGTGCATTCGACAAATGGAAGCTGGGACCTGATCGCTGAAATCGGTACGGACACGCTGGCCGAACTCGACGAGGTCTTGTTCCAGATCCGCCGCATGGAAGGGATCACTCGGTCCGAGACAAACCTTCTGCTGTCCACGCGCAAGGGAAGGTTCTGAAAACGCTGCGTGAAACGGGCCGTTACGCTTTGTCGGCCAAGGAAATTGTGCCACAGTCGGCGGGGATACAGGCGGGATTTATCGAAGATGACCACTCAGCAGCACGAACCACGGGCCGTGCAATTGGCCGAAAAGATCACCGCATTCCTTGAGAAGCCATGGGTCCGCATCGCCATCCCGATCTTTGTGACTCTGATTGCATTGACGGTTCTGCATGAGCTGTCCTCGCATGTGAAATGGGCGGATGTGCAATCGGACATCTCGGATACGTCTTGGCGCGTGATGTTTTATGCTCTGTGTTGGACGGCGGTCAGTTTCTTTTCGCTGTCTCTATACGATGTCTTCGCCGTGCAAAGCGTGGCAGACGGAGAGGTCCCTCTGCCGGTTGCAGGAATGGCCGGAGCCAGTGGCTATGCGGTGTCCAACTGTTTGGGCTTTTCCTACATCACCGGAACGGCCATCCGATACCGGATATACGCGTCTCTGGGCCTTGATCTAAGCCGCGTTGCCGGGGTAATCGCCACGTCCTGGGTGGCATTCTGGACGGGGCTGGTTTTGGTCCTCGGCTTGCTTTTGACCTTTCATCCTGACGGTATCTCGAACGCGCTGCCTATCAGCGCGACGGTTGAGACCGCCATCGGGTTGGGTCTGCTAGGCGCGTTGATCGCGATTTTTGTCTGGCTCTCCACCGGTGGGCGTCGGTTAGAGGTTCTGGGGATCGGCTTCCAACTGCCGGGTGGCAAGCTGGCCTCATGCCTGACGCTGGCGGCGATTGGCGATCTGGTCGGGGCCTCCATGGTCCTTTACGTGCTGATGCCGGACGACCTTGGGGTTGGGTATCCGTATTTCTTTACCATCTTCATCGCCGCGATTGCCGTTGGGATTGTCAGCCATGCGCCGGGCGGTATCGGCGTGTTTGAAGCGACGCTGATCGCGGGGCTGGGGGCCTCGGGGCGATCAGATGTCATTGCGGCGCTGCTGCTTTATCGCGTCGTATACACGTTCCTTCCTTTCGCCATAGCCAGCCTGTCCATCGCCGTTGCCTCGGCGCTGACGCAGCGCCACAGGATCATCGGGGCGGGGACATGGGTGTATCGCGCCATTCGCCCTATCGTGCCGATGGTTGCGGCTGGGGTGACGGCTGTTGCCGGAATCATCCTGTTGGTCTCGGGCGCGTTGCCGACGGACAGCAAAAGCCTAGGTGCTTTGCGCGAGGTTTTGCCATTGTCCTTTGTCGAGGCCTCGCATCTGGCTGGCAGCGCCGTGGGTGTGCTGCTGCTGCTTGTGTCGCGCGGGTTGTTCCGCAAGCTCTACCGCGCGTGGGTGGTCGCGATGTTGCTGATGGTCGCGGGCTTTGCCGCGTCTCTGGCCAAGGGTTTGGATACGCATGAGGCGTTGGGCATGTTGGCCACGATCGCCGTTTTGGCGCTGTTCCGTGGTGCGTTCTACCGTGTTAGCGGCGCGTCGATCTTCCGGTTGAACATCCCTTGGCTGGTCAGCGTTATGGCGCTGCTCGCTGTCATCTTCTGGATTGGCCTGTTCGCCTATTCCCACGTACAATACCAGAACGCGCTGTGGTGGGAGTTCGCTTGGAATGGCGATGCCTCCCGTTTCCTGCGCTCCAGCCTTGTTGTAGCAGTCATCCTCGGGATTGTGGCCCTGACGTCGTTGTTCGGGCGCGAGATCCCGGCGCCTGTGCGGACGGAAATCCCAGAATGCGTCGAAAGACTGGTGATGGAAAGCGAAGATACCGAAGCCCAGATTTCCCTGACCGGTGACAAGCAATTCCTGATTGCACCCGATGAGTCCGCGTTCATCGCCTATGCCGACACCGGCAATGCCATCATCTCAAAGGGTGAGCCTGTGGGCGATGAAAAGGCCGGCAAGCAACTGGTCTGGCAACTGCGTGAAATGGCGGATCGAGAAGGAAAGCTGTGCGCCTTCTACAGCGTCTCGACCAAGTACCTGCCGACCTTTCTGGACCTTGGCTTGTCGATCCTAAAAATCGGAGAGGTTGCGCGCGTACCGTTGAAAGACTTCTCGCTGGACGGCAAATCCCGCAAGCGCTTCCGTCAGGCCAAGAACCGGGCCGAGCGGGAAGGTTATGTGTTCGAGATCATTCCAAAAGAAGACCTTGCGCCCAGTCTACCGGAGCTGAGGGCGATTTCCGATCACTGGCTGGAGCAAAAAGCAGGGGCCGAGAAAGGTTTCGCCTTAGGTGGTTTTGACGATGACTACTTGTCCTACTTCGACCACGCCGTGTTGCGGAACGAAGAAACCGGTCAGATCATGGCTTTCGCCAACCTGTTTCAAGGTGGCCAAAAGTCCGAGCTTTCTCTGGACCTGATGCGCTACGAACCGGACAGCCCCAGCTTCGTCATGGATGCCTTGTTTGCCGAGATGATGTCCTGGGGGGCCGAGCAAGGGTTCCATTGGTTCTCACTGGGTGCAGCGCCGTTTTCAGGGATTGAGAACCGTCAGCTTGCCTCCCTTTGGAACCGGATCGGCGGGTTCGTCTATGAACATGGTGAGCAATTCTATCACTTCGAAGGGCTGCGCGCGTTCAAACAGAAGTTCGATCCGGAATGGAGCCCGAACTATCTCGCCAGCCCCGGAGGGCTTGCTGCGCCGCGTATCCTGTATGAGGTGAACATCCTGATCTCGGGCGGTCTGCGGGGCCTAACTAAGTAGCGCGAGCGTTTCGGGTTTAGCTTGAGACGCCAATACCCTGCCATGCCTCCGGCATTCTCGGGACATTGGCGTCGCCCATTGATTAAAGTGAAACCCGAAACGCTCTAGTTCAGGCTAGCGCGGGTTGGCGTTTCCTGCAGCAGGTCGCCCCAATCGGTGCGATAAGCCATCTCGGCCAGAACGGTATCAGGCAGGAACTCTCTGTTCTCGCGAATCTGCCAACCGCCTCCGAGACCTTTGTAAACGGCGACGAGATTGCTGGAGACCTGTTGGCGCGCCTCGATCAGATTGGCCTGAGACCGCAGCAGGGCCGTCTGCGTGTTCAATATGCGGGAGTAGTCGGCGATCCCGTCGGTGTACTGATTGACGGCGATCTCTGCCGCCTTGCGCGAGGCATCGACGCTCTGCTGATAGAACCCGACCTGCTTTCGCGCCTGCGCATAGGCGACCATGGCGCTTTCGACCTCGGAATAGGCGGTCAGAACGGTGTTCTGGTAGTTGGCGATCAGCGCCTGATAGGCGGCATCCTGCGCCCGGACGTTGTTCTTGATGCGGCCATAGTTCAGGACGTTCCAAACGACGCCCGCGCTGGCAAGGCCCGTTGTGCTGTTCGAGCTGAACAGGTTCCGCCCGCCCGAGGCCTGCAACCCGACCGAGCCGGACAGAATGAACTGCGGATAGAGGTCCGCCATGGCAATGCCGACCTCGGCCGATTGCGTGGCTGCGGCCAGTTCCGCGGCCCTCACGTCCGGACGGCGGCGCAGCAACTCAGCCGGGACGCCAACGGCGACGTTGGACCGGGCCGAGGGGATGCGACCGGAATTGCCCAGAAGGCTGGACATGCGTGACGGGGTGGCCCCCAGCAACACGGCCAGAGCGTTCTTGGTTTGCTGAAGATCGCTCTCAAGCTCGGGCACGAGGGCCTTGGTGTTGTTCAGCAGAGCCGTCGATTCCTGCACGTCTAACTCGGTGGTGATCCCGTTGTTGAACCGCAATTGAGTCAGGTCTGCCGATTCCTGCTGTAACTTGATGTTCTCACGCGCGACGCCCAGCGACTCCTGCAAAGCGCGGATATTGACATAAAGCGCGGCGACATCACCCGTCAGCGTCACCAGCGCGTCGTCATAGTTCGCCACCTGCAACGCTAAATTCGATCGCGCCGCCTGAACACCACGCCGCTGCGCCCCCCAGACGTCCAATTCCCACTGCGCATCAAACCCGGCCTGAGAGGTCGAGAATTCGGTATCCAGCGGAATGATCCGGTTGATATCGGCAATGGGCCCGAGATTGTCGCTGATCTGTCGCCGATCTGTTGAGGCCCCGAGGACCTGCGATTGCGGATACAACTCGCCAAAGGCGATGCCCAACTGTGCCCGCGCTTGCAGGACCCGCGCGCCAGCGACCTGTAGTGACAGGTTCTGGGCATAGGCCTCGGCGATCAGTTTGTTGAGAGTGGGGTCATTGAACGTCTCCCACCATTTCACGACCGGCGCGCTGCGTGAGGTAAGGCCGCTTTGCCCGGTGCTGGGACTGTTCACCTCGATCCACTGTTTCACGACCGGAGAGTTCGGGCGCACGAAATCAGGACCAACTGGCGCGCAGGCTACCAGAAACGCGGCGCACAGGGCTGTTCCCATCAAGTGTCGAAAGGGGGTGGCCCGTGTCATGATGCGCGTCCTCAAATGTCTAGCGGTCGAATGAAATTGGCGAAGGAATACAGGCGGATATTGATGCGCCGCAGAAACTCGAAGCTTTTGCCCTGACCGGTGTAGATCGCCACGGCGGCGTGGCCGCCAGCGGGCAGGATGTGCTCTTCTGGCAGATCGACCGTGATCTGTACCGCAATTCGTCCGGGCAGCTTGGGCAGCTCAAAGCCGGGCAGGCGGCCTGAGGGCAGGTACTGACCCTGACGGGTGGCCCACCAGATCGCTTCGACCTTGCCGGTTAGGATTTCACCGGGATAGAGGTCCAAGGCGACTTCAACCTCTTGGCCTACTTCAACAAATTTCAGGTTCTGCTGGCGGAAGGTGGCCAAAAGATAGGGGCTGTCTTCGGTGACGAAACTGGCAATCGCACCCAGACGAATGTCACCCACCACCAAACCCGGACGGGCCTGTTGCGAGACGATCATGCCGTTTTCCGGCGCGTAGATCGTGGTGTTATCCAGAAAGTACTGGGCCTCGGACAGCTGCGCCTGTGCTTGCAGGATGCCCGTGTTTACGCCATCGATCTGCGAGGCCAGTGCCAGATTTGCCTTCTCAAGATTGGCTTCGGCCTGTTTGACCGAGGCGGTGTCCTCGGATACCTGTTCGTTCCAGCGATCCAGCTCATCCTGACGAGCACCGCCTGCGGGCACCAGATTTTCGTACCGCGCCTGTTCGGTCAACGCGTAGGCCAGTTGCGCATTGGCGCGCTCGACGGCTTCGGTTTTGGCAATGACATCCTGTTCCAGAATTTTGGCGTTCTGCTCGGCGGCAACCAGTTGTGCCTTGGCATTGTCGACGGCGAGCGAAAACACGGTATCGTCAAAGCGATAGAGCGGGTCACCTTTGGTGATTTGCGTGTTCGGCTCGACCAGAACCTCGGTGAGAATCGTCGGCTGGGTCAGTTTTGGCACGATCTGAATCGTAGATCGCACGACATGGCTGTCGACCGAGAAGGGCTGAAAGAAGCGCAGCGCGACGAGGAAGATCAGCAGCAAATGCGCACCGACCCAGAATGACACAATTCCCCAGGCGATGTTGAACTTGAGCCACTCCATCTTGAAGAAGATGAACCAGACGAAAATGATGTAAAACAGCGTAATGCCGAGGGCGACGAACATGTCTGAGTGTTTCCTTTGGCCTTAGCTTTTCTGCGTCTCGTCAGGCGCAGCCTGGTATTCTTCTTTGACCGTACCGCCAAGGCGTTCGATATCCTTGCGGATTGCGTCTTTCTCCTCGTCCGGACCGCGACGCATGTCGACCGTCACGCCGTCATGGAACGCCCACATGAAGGCATGAACCCACGGGACAACGGCCAAAAAACCCATCCATCCCATGATCTTGACGGCTTCGGCATGTGGATGATTGCGCTTGATCGCGATCCGTCCAGGCAGCCCCATAAGGAAGAGAAACAACGCCATAACCGCTGCCAGAAGCAGGATCAGTGCCACGAATGTCAGATAGTCGTAGTAGCCTAGCGGCTGCCCCAAAAGTCCCATGCTCGATGCCTCCTGTCGGGAAGGTTGTCTCATCCTCAGACGTAGGCCCCTGTCTCGTCAATGACTTTGTGATGGGACCTAGCGTTTCCGAACCCGAGGCAGTGCGGATCAGTCAGGACAGACGATCAGACCCGTGCCCCATTCTGCACATTTTGCCGAGAGGTCGAGCGTAAGCGGCTCATCGGTGTAGAAGCCATCAATCTCGGCCAGCGAGGTGATGCGGGCAGGGGCAAGCCGCTGGAATTTTGAGTGATCGGCCACCAGCAGCGTGCGCCGGGCCTGCGCGATGATCGTCTGGCTGACTTGGACTTCCTGAAAGTCGAAATCCAGCAGATCACCTTCGGGGTCCAGCGCCGAGCATCCGATCACCGCATAGTCGAACTTGAACTGAAGGATCGTTGAGACAGTAAGGTTGCCCACCAGCCCTCCGTCCGAGCGACGAAGGACACCACCCGCCAACACAATCTCGCAATCGGGGTTTTCGACGAGAATATTGGCGACGTTCGTATTGTTCGTAACCACCATCAGGTCCTTGTGGTTCAGCATCTGCCGCGCCACGGCCTCGGTCGAGGTGCCGATATTCATGAAGACCGACGCTCCGTCCGGAATGTCATTGGCACATGCCTTCGCCATTCGGGTCTTGGCGTCTGCATTCAGGGTGCGGCGATCCTCATACCCGATGTTGGAGACGCCGGAGCGCAAGACAGCCCCGCCATGTACGCGGTCCAGCTTCCCGACATCGGCCAGCTCGGACAGGTCCCGGCGGATTGTCTGGACCGTCACGCCAAACCGCTCGGCCAAACCGTCAACAGTAACGCGGCCCTCAGTGCTGGCGATCTCAAGAATGTCGGATTGGCGGAAAGAGAGCGACATGTGTGGACCCATTCAGATGATGTGCTTTCGTTTTTCTTCTTTTGGTCGAAATTAGCAAGCGGCCATGCGAAATTTTCATAGTTGTGTTGCAAAACGAAAATAAACGAACATAAACATTGATAACACGAATGCAGTGCTGATTAATGCGCGCAACCAGATTGGATAGGGAATCACAAGCCATGCAAGCGACAGACGATCAGATCAGCGACCTGTTCATCATCGGCGGTGGGATCAATGGATGTGGCATCGCACGGGATGCTGCGGGGCGGGGGCTGTCTGTTACCTTGGCCGAGATGAATGATCTTGCTTCAGCGACGTCATCAGCCTCGACCAAACTGTTTCATGGCGGTCTGCGCTATTTGGAGTATTTTGAGATCCGACTAGTGCGCGAGGCGCTGATCGAGCGTGAGACGCTGCTGCGCGCCATGCCTCATATCAGTTGGCCAATGCGCTTTGTGCTGCCCTATCACAAGGACATGCGCTTTGACTCCGAGACGCCTACATCGAAGCTGCTCAGCACTGTCATGCCTTGGATGCGCGGGCGTCGCCCCGCGTGGCTGATCCGTCTGGGTCTATTTATGTACGACAACCTTGGGGGGCGTAAAATTTTGCCGGGAACGAAGTCGCTGGATCTGCGAAGCGCTCCGGAAGGTGGTCCTTTGCAGGGCAAGTTCGAAACAGCCTATGAATACTCGGACTGCTGGATCGAAGATGCGCGGCTGGTGGTGCTCAACGCGCGCGACGCCGAATCTCGCGGTGCGCGGATCATGGTGCGGACCGAAGTTGTCTCGGCCGAGCGTGTTGATGACCTGTGGCATGTCACCATCCGCGATCGGGCGACCGGGGAAAGCCAAGTGGTCCGTGCGAGAATGCTGATCAATGCAGGCGGTCCGTGGGTAGGGGATATCATCCAAACCAAGATCCGGGTGAACTCGCGCGAGGGGGTTCGTCTGGTGCGCGGCAGTCATATCGTGACAAAGAAGCTGTACGATCACGACAAGTGTTACTTCTTCCAAGGCGAGGATGGCCGCATCATCTTTGCCATTCCCTATGAGCAGGATTTTACCCTGATCGGTACGACGGATCAGGACCATTCGGATCCCTCTGAGCCTCCGGTCTGCACCGAGGTCGAACAGACCTACTTGTGCGAGTTCGCAACCAAGTATTTCAAGAAACCGGTGACGCAGGACGATATCGTCTGGACCTATTCGGGCGTACGGCCGCTCTATGATGATGGGGCCAGCAGCGCGACGGCGGCGACGCGGGACTATACCTTGAAGGTCGATGCGCAGGGTGGGGCGCCTGTTTTGAACGTGTTCGGAGGCAAGATCACGACATACCGTCGTCTGGCGGAAAGCGCGCTTGAAAAAGTCGCCGAGCATTTCCCAAACCTGCCCGGACCCTGGACAGCAGGCGTGTCTTTGCCTGGTGGGAACTTTCCCGTCGATGGCGTGCAGGACCTCACGCAGACGTTGACCCAGGACTATCCGTTTCTTACTGAAAAATGGGCGGCTCGTTTGATCCGCGCATACGGGACAGAGGCGCGTGCCGTGTTGGGGGAGGCAAAAGACCTCGCTGATTTGGGTGAAGACTTCGGCGCAACCCTCACCGCGCGAGAACTCGAATGGCTGATGGACAAAGAATACGCCCGCAGCGCCGAGGACGTGGTCTGGCGTCGCAACAAGCTGGGGCTGCGGTTGAGTGCCGATCAGATCGCCCGCATTGACCAGTGGATGTCATAGCGGTTGAAAACGGACGACGAAGCCTGAAAACAAAAAGCCCCGCCGATTTGGCGGGGCTTTGTCTTAGGCGGTTTTCTCGGACGGGCCGGGATCATTCTTGCTGCCCTTGATCCATTCCCGCAGACCCTGCATCAAGGCGTAGAGGACTGGCACAAGGATCACGCCGACCAGCGTGGCGGCCAACATGCCGCCGAACACGGCGACCCCAATGGCCTTCTGGCTCGCCGCCCCCGCGCCATTGGCGGCCAGTAGCGGGACAACCCCCAAAAGGAAGGACAGCGCCGTCATCATCACGGCACGGAAACGCTGATAGGCGGCCTCGGCTGCGGCGTCCTTGATCGAAAGGCCTTTGGCGCGTTGCTCCATCGCGAACTCGACGATCAGAATGCCGTTCTTTGAGGCAAGCCCCACCAGCATGATCATCCCGATCTGCGTATAGAGGTTGATGTCACTGCCTACGATCGCGACGGCCGCGACCGCACCGAACAGGGCGACAATCACCGACAGTAGGATCGATACCGGCAAGGTCCAGCTTTCATATTGGCCTACCAAGAATAAGTAGCCAAACAGGATCGCCAGCCCAAGGATCACGATGACCAGACCGCCCGAGGCCAGCTGCTGCTGTGCCGTGCCGGTCCATTCGAACGCATAGCCGGGGGGCAGGGCGGTTGCGGATTCCTCGGTCATCACATTGATTGCGTCACCCGTGGACAGACCCGGAGCGGGCACCGCCGTCACCGTTGCCGACCGGAACAGGTTGTGCCGCTTCAGCAAGACCGGCCCCAACACGTTTTCCACGTCAATCAACGTGCCCAAAGGAACCATCTCACCCTGTTGCGAGCGGACATAAAGGTTCGAGATATCCTCGACATTATCGCGATAGGTACCATCAGCCTGAATCATCACGCGGTAGACACGACCGAACAGGTTGAAGTCGTTCACGTAGTAAGATCCCAGTTGCGCCTGCATCGTCTGGAAAATCTCGGCGACCGAGACCTGCAGGGTCTTGGCCTTTTCCCGATCCAGATCAACAAAAAGCTGCGGAACGTTGGCGCGGAAGGTTGTGTAGGACTGGCCGATCTCGGGCCGCTGGTTCGCCGCGTAAACGAACGAGCCAACAGCCGAAGCCAGATCCTGAGGTGTGCCGCCACCGGTCTGCTGCACCTCCATCTCGACACCGGCCGACATGCCGAGGCCCTGAATGGGCGGCGGGTTGAAGGCCACGATCGAAGCCGCGGATTCCCCGTTCGCAATTGCAAGCACCTTGGCGAGGATGGCGTCGGCGCTCAGGTCTTCTTCCTGACGGTCGGCCCAGTTTTCGAGGTTGACGAAGATCGCCGCGCCGTTGGTCGTGGTGCCGTTCAGCAGCGAGAAGCCGTTGATCAGAACGGTGCTGGCAACGCCCGGAATTTCGCGGATCTGGTCGTCCACACGGGCCGAGATCGTCTCGGTCCGTTCCAGCGTCGCCGCATCGGGCAGTTGGATATCCACAAACAGATAGCCATTGTCCTCAAGTGGGATAAACCCGCTGGAGGTGTTGGACATGATCGTCCCGGTTCCCATCCCCAAGGCGACTATAACACCCAGCGCGACAATCGGCAGGATCAGCAATTTGCGTACGATGGCGACATAGCCGTTTCGGACGGTTCCGATCAGACCTTCGAACAGCGCCAGCAGTCCTTTGGGCGGACCGGAGCGTGCGCGTAGAACCAGGCCACACAGGGCAGGCGACAAGGTCAGAGCGTTGATGGATGAGATCACAACAGCCGTCGAAATCGTCACGGCAAACTGCGAATACAGCCTGCCAGAGATGCCGGGCATGAAGGTCACCGGCACGAACACGGCCAGCAGAACCAACGTTGTCGCGATAACAGGGCCGGTGATCTGGCCCATTGCCTTACGGGTCGCTTCGGCGGGGGGCAGCCCCTCATCCGCGATGATCCGCTCGACGTTTTCGACGACCACGATGGCGTCATCTACTACGATCCCGATGGCCAGAACCAAAGCGAACAGCGAGATCGTGTTGAGCGACATTCCGAAGGCCAGCAAAAAAGCGAATGTCCCGATCAATGAGACCGGGATCGCCACCGCTGGAATGATTGTCGCTCGCCAACTGCCCAGGAACACGAACACCACCGAGATCACTAGAATGAAGGTCAGGATCAGCGTCGAGACCACATCGTTCAGCGAGGCTTCAACGAAGTCTGTGGTGTTGAAGGGGACACTGTATTCCACGTCTGTGGGGAAAGACCGGGACAGGCGGTCAAGCTCGGCCTGCACCCGCTCGGACACGGCAAGCGCGTTAGCGCCGGGGGCCTGGTAAATGCCGATCACGGTCGCCGGCACCGCATCGAAATAGCCGGAGGCCGCATAGTACTCGGCGCCCAATTCAACGCGTCCAATGTCACGTACGCGCACAATGGAACCGGCGTCACCCGTTCGAATTACGATGTCACCAAATTCTTCTGCCGATGTCAGGCGCCCTTTGGTTTTGATCGTGTATTGAAAGGTCTGTCCCTCGGGCACCGGAGGCGCACCGATTGAGCCTGCGGAGACTTCGATATTCTGTTCGCGAATGGCATTGATCACATCGCCGGGCGTGATCGACAGAGCGGCCATCTGGTCGGGATCCATCCAGATCCGCATGGCGTATTCCAGATTGGTCAGAACGTCCGCCTTACCTACACCCTGAACCCTCGCCAAAGCGTCTTTCAGGTTGATCGAGGCATAGTTGGACAGAAACACGCTGTCATATGTGCCATTGGGCGAGGTCAGCGTGACCAGCAGCAGCATGTTGGTTGATGCTTTCTGCGTCACCACGCCGGATGAGGTTACCTCGGACGGAAGTGACGACATAGCCTGCGCCACGCGGTTCTGCACGTTGACCGAGGCGATATCTGGGTCAGTGCCGACCTCAAAGGTAACGTTCAACGAATAGGAGCCGTTGTCGGATGAGGTCGACGTCATGTAGATCATGTCGTCCACACCATTGACCTGCGCCTCGATGGGCGCGGCGACGGTGTTTTCCACGGTCTCGGCATTGGCGCCGGTATAGGTGGTCGAGACGCTGACAACCGGAGGTGTGATGTCCGGGAACTGGGCGACCGGCAGAACCATATAGCCGATACTGCCCATGATCGTCAGGACGAGAGAAATGACAAGCGCCAGCTTGGGCCGGCTGATGAACAGGGCTGAGAACATGCCTTATTCTCCCGGCTGCTCGGACGCGACAACCGCGTCCACCGCCACGCCGGGGCGCACGCGTTGCAGGCCCTCGACAATCACGCTTTCACCTTCGCGCAGACCTTCCGAGACGATTATGGCCGTGCCCACGGAGTCGCCGGTCGTGATATAGCGCTGTTCGACCATCTGCTGGTCATTGACAACCAGTACGAACTCGCCGCGCTGGTCACGCTGTAATGCTGCCTGAGGGATCAGGACCTGAAGGGTCGGCTCCAGTGCCTCGATCTGCACATTCACGAACGCGCCGTCGATGATCAGGCGATCTGCGTTGTCAAACTCGGCCCGCACCGTAATGGCGCCGGTCAGCGGGTCGATACGGTTGTCTACAAAGACGATCTCACCGGTTTCATCCAGCTCGGTTCCGTTCGGCAGAATGACATGCACATTGGGGCTTTTGTTGCTTTCCGCCAGAGAGGCAGCACTTTCACCAACCTGTTGAAGAACCGAGGTAAACTGTTTCTCATTCAAGGAGAAATTCACGTAGATTGGCGCTTCGCTGACCAAGTTAACCAGCGGTGGGTTCGTGGGGCCAACCACATCGCCTACACTCGTGGTGACCCGGCCTAGGCGACCGGTAAAGGGCGCGTGGATCTCGGTATAGCTGAGGTCCAGCTCAGCTTGCTGAATAGCGGCGTTTGCGGCTTTGACCTCGGCCTCGGCGACCAGTTCGTTGGCACGCGCGATGTCACGTTCTGACTCTGGGGTTGCGTCGCGTCTAAAGAGTTCCTCTTTCCGCGCGAGATCGACCTTGGCCAGCTCCAAATTGGCTTCGGCGCGGTCAAGATCTGCTTTTCGCGCCTCAAGCGTCGCCTCATAGAGGTCCGGTTCGATCTTGAACAGCAGATCGCCCTCGGTCACCAGGGCGCCATCTTCGACCTCCTGACTATCAAGAAATCCGCTGACGCGCGCGACGATGTCGACCTTATTGATGGCTTCTGCACGGCCGATAAAGCTTGCCTCGTCGGTGATCTCTTCGGTGTAGGCTGCGGCGATCGACACTTTTGCGGCGGGCGCTTCACTTTCGTCTTGCGCAAGTGCCGGATAGCCAAAACCGATGCATGACAAAATGACTAGAGGGCGGCACAGAGCGGTGACAGCACCACGAGACCGGTTGCGGGGCTGCTTCAGAGCGACGGACATGTCAAAAGCCTCATACATTTCAAAAAACTGAGCCTATACGCAGCCTTAAAAAGCGACGAGTCGGCAGAACTTGAGGGCAGGATGGCCGTTTTGCAAACATATCTCAAGGTGATTGAAGGGTTGGGATGGTTGGTGGGTTGCGAAAATCCCGTGCAACCAGACCGGTTTACGGAGTGCGTGCTGTTTGAAGGGCCCAAAAGAAAGGGGGCCGTCGAGGCCCCCGTTTCAGAACTTCATGCAGCTTGTGTCAGTCGCGCGTACCCGCAAATTTCTCCTGCCACTCTTCACGGTCCTCGTCGGCGATCTTGGCGAACAGGACATCAGGTACCGAGAACGCATGACCTGCGGGCAGGGCGTTCAGCGCAGCCTCGACATCTTCGGGCCAGCTTGTATCCAGCGTATTCATTGCACTAAGCATCTTGGCTGAAGCGTCGGGAATAAAGGGCGCGCTCAGAACCGCGTAGAGGCGGATCAGGTTGAGGCCAAGGCGAACTTGCGCTGCCGCCTGTTCGGGGTCTTCCTTAAAGGTCGACCACGGGGCTGCGGATTGCAGATATTCGTTACCGGCCACCCAGATCGCCCGAAGCTCTTGCGCGGATTTGCGGACTTCCATGGCCTCCATGTGGCCTTCGTATGCGCGGACGCGGCGGGTGATGTCGGCGATCAGTTCTTGTTCACGCGCGCCAAAGGTGCCGCCTTCGGGCACGGCTTCGCCAAATTTCGAGCGGCAGAACTTGGTGATCCTGCTGACGAAGTTGCCCAGAACATCCGCAAGGTCTTTGTTCACCGATTGCTGGAAATTCTCCCAGGTGAACTCACTGTCGCTGCTTTCCGGCGCATGACTCAGCAGCCACCAGCGCCAATAGTCGGCGGGCAGAATGGCCAGAGCCTGATCCATGAACACGCCTCGGCCCTGAGAGGTCGAGAACTGACCACCGTCATAGTTCAGATAGTTGAAGGATTTCAGGTGGTCGACCATCTTCCACGGCTCGCCTGAACCCAAAATGGTGGCCGGGAAGCTAAGCGTGTGGAAGGGCACGTTGTCCTTGCCCATGAACTGCACGTAACGCACGTCGTCCGCACCTTTGTCGGTGCGCCACCAGCGTTCCCAATCCGCATCCGTCTTGCCATTCGCGTCGGCCCATTCCTTGGCGCATGCGATGTATTCGATTGGTGCATCGAACCAGACATAGAAGACTTTGCCCTCCATACCGGGCCAGTCCTGATCACCTTTCTTGACCGGAACACCCCAGTCCAGATCGCGGGTGATGCCGCGATCCTGCAGGCCGTCTCCGTCATGCAGCCATTTCTTGGCAATGGATGTGGTCAGGATCGGCCAGTCAGTCTTGCTGTCGATCCAGGCATCCAGCTGATCCTTCATCGCCGATTGGCGCAGATACAGGTGCTTGGTCTCGCGCACTTCAAGATCAGTCGAGCCGCTGATCGCGCTGCGAGGCTCGATCAGGTCTGTCGGGTCCAATTGCTTGGTGCAGTTCTCGCACTGGTCACCCCGCGCGCGGTCGTAGCCGCAATTGGGGCAGGTGCCTTCGATATAGCGGTCAGGCAGGAACCGGCCATCGGCATTCGAGTAGACCTGTTTTTCACTGACCTCACGGATCAGACCGGCCTCATCCAACTTGCCAGCGAAGTGCTGCGTCAGGTGGCGGTTCTGTTCGCTGGACGAGCGTCCAAAGTGATCGAAGCTCAGGCCAAAGCGTTTGGCGATATCGGCCTGCACGGCATACATATTGGCGCAATACTCGGCGACGGGCTTGCCCGCCTTGGCAGCGGCCAGCTCGGCCGGGGTGCCGTGTTCGTCAGTGGCGCACAGGAACATGACCTCGTTCCCACGGCCACGCTGGTAGCGTGCGTACAGGTCGGCAGGCAATTGCGAGCCGATCAGGTTGCCGAGGTGCTTGATCCCGTTGATGTAGGGGATCGCCGAGGTGATGAGAATTCGAGCCATTTTGCGTGTCCACGTAACTGTCTGCGCGCCCGTCTACCTTATGTGACCCGTTAGCAAAAGAGTGGGTTTGGCATGGAGGATACGAAAACCATGATTGCGGTCGAAAAAAACCGCGACTAAATTGTCGATTGTATTCCGGCACGGGCCGGCGCTACCGTTCAGGCGGCCAATTGATTTCCGGTCTTTTGATTTCACTGCACGACGTTCTGCGCTTGCTTCATGCAAAAGAACTGCGATTTCACGGTGTTTGTTTATGTTCGATTTTCTTCTCCAAAGCGCATTCACGCCCTTTACGATGGCGCTTGCGCTGCTGTTTGGCCTGTTGGCGGCCGAGGTCATCGCCGCGCTTTGTGGTGCAGTCTTCTGGCCAGCGAAGGTCTGACCGACCTGAAGGCCCCCGGTCTGAGTGTTGCGGATTTCGATCTTGATATCGAAGCAGGCATTGATCTGAGTGCGTTGGAACTGGCCGAGATCGAGTGCGAGGCTCCGGCGGCCTCTGCAACAGGAACTCTGACGCGGTTGGGGATTGACGATGTGCCGGTCATGATCTGGCTGGTGGTCTTGCTGGCCGGTTTTGCGATGTCTGGGGTTGGCGTTCAACTGATCGTCGAGGATCTGTTGGGCTCTGATTGGCCTGTTGGGTTGGCCACCATCCCGGCGGGTATTTTTAGCCTTTGGTTTGCGCGCGGTTTCGGCCCGGTTTTCACTCGTTTGTTGACAAAAACCAAAACGGACGGAATGCCTGAACGGGAGCTGGCACGGTGCAGGGGGGTAGTGACCCAAGGCTCTGCGTCGCGCGGACGACCGGCTGAGGTGCGTGTCATGGATCGGTTCGGCAATGCGCATTACGTGAAGGCAGAGCCGTTGCAGGACCGGGACACGCTTGAGCAAGGCACGGACGTTCCTGTTCTGCGGGACAGATTCCTTGACCGTTTCGTGCTGGTCGGACTGTCCGATAGAACAGATCTCCAATCCTTAGAACCATAGCACCAAGGGTGTCTCGTCGCTGCCTCTATTCCTCGCGCGAGCGTTTTAACAAGCGCCCAATCGTAAAGGATGTTCTGGGGGCATAGACATAGTTCGTCCGCTCCTCTGGGGTGGGGCGTGAACGCATACGGGCCAGACCAAAGACGATCAGACCCAAATGACCAACAGCGACAAAGGCAAACAGTGCGCCCGGGCCGAATTTTTCGATCAGTGTGGATGAGACGTAGGGTGAGGCAATCGCGCCCAGCGCGTACCAGAACATCAGCGCTGCAGACAGCTCGACCCGTTGTTCAGTGGTGGCAAAGTCGTTGGCATGGGCCGAGGAGACCGAGAAGATTGGGAAGGTGGTGAAGCCGAACACCCATGCCGCCAGCATCACCCCGAGCGTCCCTGTGTTGCTGGCCATCATGGTTATTCCACAACTCAAAACCGCAGCGGCAGACAACCAGATCAGCACCCAGCGCCGGTCATATTTATCCGCAAGCCATCCCATCGGGTACTGCGCCATCGCGCCACCCAAAACAAATGAGGCGAGGAAGAAGGCGATCTGATCTATGCCCAGCCCGACTTCTTGCCCGTAGACAGGGCCGACCATACGGAATGAGGCAGAGCTGAGCGCAGCAACGATGACTCCGGCAACCGCCAAAGGAGAGCTGCGCCAGGCCAGTTTGGGGCGCAGACGCGGTGCGTCAGGGGTTGCGGGTTGGCTGGCGCGTGTCAGGGTCAGCGGCAGCAAGGAGGCACAACACAGGATCGCCAGCAGATTGTACGAGACGTAAGAGGCAGGCGGCAGCACAGCGATGATCAACTGCGCACACAGTGATGCACCCATATCGGCGATGCGATAGGTGCCCATGGCGCGCCCCCGGGTCTCATTTGTGACTTTCGCGTTCAGCCATGCCTCGATCACCGTGTAACACCCGGCGACACAGGTGCCGGACGCTATCCTGAGGAAGGCCCAGACATAGGGGTTTTCGGTCAGGGTATGGCCAATCAGACCCATCGCGCCCAGCGCGGTGCAGACAGCAAAGGCACGGGAATGCCCGACGCTGCCCATCAGACGCGGAGCCCACCAACAGCCGACAAAGAAACCGATGAAATGCGCCGAGCCTAGCAGACCGATTTGTTCGGTCGTGAAATTCAGCGTGATGCCGGAAATGGCATCGAGCGGCCCAACGCCACCGGTCGACAGTTGCAGCAGAATGACAGAAAGGAATAGGGCGGCAAAGGAAATGATCGTGCGCATGATGGGTCCACCTTGGCGAGGCCTTCAAACAATGCGCGCAGCTATTCGACGTCAAGGAGTCGTTTTTGAACTTTCGCCTTTGGTCAGAGGCGGCTGATTTCGGCGCGAATGTCCAGTGTGACGGTGTCATTCACCAGATCGGGATAGCCCGAGGCGCCAAAGTCGTGCCGGTTCAGCGCGCCCTTCAGGCTGATCGACAGGCGATCCAGATCACCCGCCGCTGTGCCCTGCGGACGGTAGAGGCTGGCTTGCAATGTGATCGGACGCGTCACTCCCCGAACTGTCAGGTCCCCGGTGATACGGGCCCCGTCCGAGATGCGTCCATCCTGCCCAAGCTCGATCCCGGTTGAGACGAAGGTGATGGTCGGATGGCTTTCGGCGTCCAGTACACTGGGACTGAGCATGGGCGCGCGCGCAAAGGGCAGACGGGTTTTGGCTTTGCTCACGTCCAATGCCACCTGCACCCGGCTGTTTTGCAGGCGTGTCGTATCCACTTGAACATCCGCTGTCCGGATCGGCATGGTGCCGTTTTGCGAAACGCCGGACAGATCGAAGCTAAAGCCAACCTTCGTGCCACTATCCGACAGCGCATAGGGTCTGAGCGCTGCATGCAGCGCTTGGGCGAAGGGTAGGGTCGCCAGCCCCGTAAGAACGGCACGTCGGGTCAAATCTCTCATGACCGGACGCTAGGGCGCGCGGCCCCTTGGACCAACAAAAAAATGCGTGATTAGGTGTGTTCAGTCCACGGCGGCGATCTGGTCAAGCTGCAGCCCGGCGCGCGGTTTGATCTGCGTGGCGATCCAACTGACCGGAGGCAGGGCGCGGGCGCGGCGGCGGGTCAGGGTCCAGCGGCGCGCCTCGCCCTGATGTGCGGCGGCCATGTGCCAGCGGGTCTCGATCCCTTGCGCACCTCCATCACCGGGCGTCAGCAGCAGGCCTAGCGGGGCCCGCCCCATGGTGCCGCCCTGTTCGGCGGCCAGATGCATCCGGCGCACGGGCGTCAGCCCCGGCGCGCCGGGCAGATCCCCAACGATCAGCGGGATGGCCCCGCTGCGCAACGCTTCTTCCATGCACCACAGCAGGTCCTCGGCGCGGGTGGGGCGGACAAAGATGAACCGGGCGGGATCGGCAAAAGGCATCATCCCGTCGGGGTTCAACTGCCCGGACTCCCATGCGGGGGAAATCCATAGGACCGGCCCCTGCATCTGACCGGCCAGCCACATGGCAAAGCTGCGCCGCGCGGGGCCGCAGCCTTCATGCACGCGCCCCAGTTGCAGGGTGATCCCATCCTGTAGCGTAACCCCCGGCGCGGCGCGCGCGGGCTTTTGACCAAGAAGCTGAACAGACATGAGTAACTCATATCATGTTCTTATTTTGTTCTCAAGCGTCACACGTGCCTAGCGCGACAGGATCATACGCCCGTCGGTGAACTGGATGTTCGAAAAACGATGCAGGTAGTCCATGCCCAGCAGCGACTTGTGTAAATCACCTTCGTTGATCCAGGCCGAGACATTCTGGTCGGTGATTGGCCCCACCGTCAGCGTGTCCAGCCGTACCGGAGCGGTCCGAACCTCTCCATTGGCGGTAAGGGCACGGCCAAAGTAGTTCAGCTGGTTCGGGTCAATCCCCGCGCGCCTGGCGTCTTTGTCGCTGAGAACAATTTGGCTGGCTCCGGTATCGACCAGAAAGGTGATCGGCTCTCCGTTCACTTGAACCGACAGATAGTAATGCCCGTCGGCTGATCGGGGCACCTCGATCGACTCACCCGTCACCGTCATCTGCGGAGCAGGGCCCACCGTTGTGCGGATATCTTCCCACAGGCCAACCACGGCCACGACACCCACGAAGATGAACACCCAGGCCATAACCTGCTGCAGGGTTTTGTTCAGCGATTGGCGGTTCTGCGCCAGGAACCAGAACACAACGGCTGTGCCCAGCACGCTGAGGTAGACCAAACGCATTACATTGTCGGTGTCCATGCCCAATTCCTTACTCGCTACACAGCAGTATATGGGGGGTCAGGACGCGAATCCAAAGGCCTTGAGGCCATCCAGAATGAACTGAACCGACAAAGCCGCCAGCAACATACCCAACAGCCGGGTCAGGACGTTCAACCCGGTCTTGCCCAGAATGCGGCCGATCAACCCGCCAGCCAGAAAGAAGATCAGGACAACAGACATCACCGCAAGCATGACGATACAAGCCTCGACAATGCCCAGCACGCCGGGATGCTGGCCGGCCAGCAGGATGATCGTCGCGATTGAACCCGGCCCCGCGATCAGCGGAATGGCCAGAGGGAACACGGACGGGTCGGGATGTTCCTCTTCCTCGGCCCGGTCTTCGCGGCGTTTGGTGCGGCGGTCGAACAGCATGTCCAGCGCGGTGAGGAACAGCAACGCCCCGCCCGCAACGCGGAAGGCGGCCATCGAGATCCCGACAAAGCCCAACAGCGCCTCGCCAAAGGCGGCAAAGGCGATCAGGATGAAGACGGCGGTCAGGCAGCTGCGAATGGCTGTTTTGCGCCGGGTCCTGGCATCCATGTCCTGCGTCAGTGCTACGAAGATCGGCGTGGTGCCGAACGGGTCGATCACCACGAACAAGGTGGTGAAGGCGGTAATGAAAAAGGCCAGATCCATCATGCGGCATTCTCGGCTTGTTCAAGGCGTTCCGCTGCGGCCACCCATAGGGTCTCGGCTTTTTGCATGGCTTCCGAGACCTCGGCGAATTTGCGGTTCCAGGTCTCAAGATCGTTGATCCTGTCATCCTCATACAGCGCCGGATCCGCCAGCTTGGCCGAGAGTTTCTCGTGCATATCCGTCAGCTTTTCAATCCGGTCCTCGCATTTACGTAGATCGGCGCGCAGGGCGAGCATCGCCTCGCGAGACGGGCGTTTGGGCTTTGCAGCCTGCGGCTTTGTTTTGACTGGCTTGTCCCGGGCCAACAGCATCGCGCGATAGGCCTCGAGGTCGTCGTCGAACGGCTTGACCGTCCCGTCCGAGACCAGCCACAACCGATCCGCCACCAGCGACAGCAGGTGCATATCGTGGCTGACCAGCACAACCGCACCGGAATAGGCGGTCAGCGCCTCGACCAGAGCCTCTCGGCTTTCGATATCGAGGTGGTTGGTCGGCTCGTCGAGGATCAGCATATGCGGCGCGTCGATTGTGGCGAGCAGCAGAGACAGACGGGCTTTTTGCCCGCCGGACAGGCGCACAACCTCTGTCTCGGCTTGATCGGAGTTCAGGCCAAACCCGGCCAGACGCGAGCGCCATTTGCCCGGCGCCTCGTCCGGGCGCAGACGGCGCAGGTGGTCCAGAGGGGTTTCATCCACATACAGCTCATCTACCTGATGCTGCGCAAAGTAACCGATCCGCAGCTTGTTGCTGCGGGCCATTTTGCCAGCCATCAGGGGCAGCCGGTCCGACAGCAGCTTGGACAGGGTCGACTTACCCTGACCGTTCTTGCCCAGCAGCGCGATCCGGTCGTCCTGATCAATGCGAAGGTTCAGACGGCGCAGCACTTCGACCTCGCCATAGCCGGTTACACCACCTTCGATTTGAATAATCGGGGGCGACAGTTCCTCGGGCTCGGGGAAGGAAAACGCGCGCAGGGCGGCCTCTTGCGGTGTTGAGACCAGCTGGATGCGTTCAATCATTTTCAGGCGGGATTGGGCCTGAACAGCTTTGGACGCCTTGTAGCGGAAGCGGTCCACGAAGCTTTGAAGATGAGCGATGCGGGCCTTAGCCTTGGCGTTCTCCGACTCCGCTTGTGCCAGACGTTCGGCACGGCGCTCGGCGAACTTGTTGTAGGGGACTGCGTAGTAGGTGAGCTTGCGATCTTCCAGATGCAGGATCGAACCTACGGCCCGGTTCAAAAGACCGCGGTCGTGGCTGATGATGATGACCGTATGCGGATATTTCGCCAGATAGCTCTCCAGCCACAACGCGCCTTCGAGGTCGAGATAGTTGGTCGGTTCGTCCAGCAGCAGCAGGTCGGGCTGCGAGAACAGCACCGCCGCCAGCGCCACGCGCATCCGCCAACCGCCCGAGAAATCGGAACACGGGCGCAGCTGGTCGTCGTCATCAAAGCCCAGACCTTTGAGGATCGAGGCCGCGCGCGCCTCGGCCGACCAGGCGTCGATATCCGCCAGTCGGGTCTGGATCTCGGCGATGCGAGCGGGGTCTTCGGCGCTTTCAGCCTCAACCATCAGCGCGCTGCGTTCGGTGTCGGCGGCCAGAACTGTATTGATAAGCGACACGTCGGACGAGGGCACCTCTTGCGCCACGCCACCAATCCGGGCGCGTTTCGGGATCGAGATATTGCCTGATTCCAGTGCCAACTCCCCCCGGATCAGGCGGAAGAGGGTGGTCTTGCCGGTGCCATTGCGGCCCACAAGGCCAACCTTGTGGCCATCTGGGATGGTTGCGCTGGCCCCGTCGAAAAGAGGGCGGCCCTCAACGGCGTAGATGATGTCTTCGATCCGTAACATGACGCGCTCTTAGCAGAGCCGTGATGCCGCCGCCAGCGGCTAAGCATGTTCAACCGACCAGCGATGTGTTAGCGCTTTCTCGTTTGCCAATTTGAAACGGTTTTGACCATGCGCGCGGCCCAGACGCCTCCAACTTTGATCACGCTGATCTTTGCTACGGCGCTGTCGGTTCTTTCGCTGAATATGTTCCTACCTTCGCTGGCGCATATGAGTGAGGATTTCGCGGTCGACTATGGCCTCGTGAACCTGTCAGTCGCGGGGTATCTCGCGGTTTCAGCCATACTTCAGTTGATCTTGGGGCCGCTGTCGGATCGCTACGGACGCAGACCTGTCCTGTTGATCTGCATGACGATCTTTGTTTGCGCTTCAATCGGTTGCGCCCTCGCCGAGTCGATCTGGCTATTCCTTGGCTTCCGTCTGTTGCAAGCCGTTGTGGTGGCGGGCTCAGTCTTGTCCAGCGCGTCGATCCGGGATCAATACCCGCCGAATGAGGCCGCCAGCAGACTTGGCTATGTCGCTATGGCAATGGCCTTGGCGCCGATGCTCGGGCCGATGCTGGGCGGGGCGCTTGATATGCTCTTCGGTTGGCGGGCAGGCTTCGTTTTGTATTCGCTGTTGGGGGCGGGACTGTTGACCTTGCTTTGGTTCGATATGGGTGAGACCAATACCAACCGCTCCTCGACTTTCGCTGCACAGCTGAGAGAATACCCGCACCTGTTCCGTGCCCGCAGGTTCTGGGGCTATGCCCTTTGCGCTGCGTTTTCGATTGGGGGGTTCTACAGCTTTATCACTGGCGCGCCATTGGTGGCCGCAGCGTGGTTCGATCTAAGCCCCGCGATGCTGGGCCTAGGCATTGGCATCATCACCGGTGGCTTCATGGTGGGAAATTTCATCACCGGACGCATCGCTGCTCGGACCCGGCTGACCACGATGATCCTGATTGGGCGGATCGTAGCCTCGACCGGCCCCTTCCTTGGGTTGCTTTTGTTTCTGGGCCAGTTGGGCTCGGTTTGGGTATTCTTCGGCTCGGCTGTCTGCGTAGGGTTTGGCAACGGCTTGACCAACGCCAACGCCTCCGCTGGCGTCATGTCAGTGCGCCCGAAACTGGCGGGTAGCGCCGCTGGGCTTTCGGGAGCGATGATCGTGGCACTAGGGGCTGTGCTGACCTCTATCACCGGAGCATTCGTCAACGCCGAAAACGGCCCGTATCTGGTTCTGGGCATGATGAGTGGCAGCAGTTTCATTGGCCTGCTTGCGGTGCTCTACGTTCGCCGTGTCGACCGTCTAGAGCCTTTGCCTGACACAATCTGAACCGCAAAGCGCGGGGCAAGGCATCATAAGACTTTCCATGAGCCACAGACCATGTTAGGCGGCGCGCGATGGATTTCGGCGCACACCCCGCGCCACATTGTAAGGAGAGGCCGACATGGCACTGGAACGCACATTCTCGATCATCAAACCCGATGCAACCCGCCGCAACCTGACTGGCAAAATCAACGCCAAGTTCGAAGAGGCGGGCCTGCGCATCGTTGCGCAAAAGCGCATCCACATGACCAAAGAGCAAGCTGGCAAGTTCTACGAAGTTCACGCCGAGCGTCCGTTCTATGACGAACTGTGCGAATTCATGTCGTCGGCTCCGGTCGTTGTTCAGGTTCTGGAAGGCGAAGGCGCCATTGCAAAGAACCGTGAAGTCATGGGCGCGACTAACCCCGCAGACGCAGCAGCCGGCACCATCCGCGCCGAGTTCGCGGAATCGGTTGGCGAAAATTCGGTCCACGGTTCGGACGCACCTGAGACAGCAGCGGTTGAGATCGCCTATTTCTTCTCGGGCATCGAACTGGTCGGCTAAGCCGTCACTTTGGTGAACAGATTGGGCCGCTCCTGCTGGGGGCGGCCTTTTTCGTTTCAGATCTGCTTCAGATCGTGCGCTGCAACCCGCACCCCGATGGCATCCAGGTCTGAGACCATTTGGCTTTCCGGGGCCGCCTTGGTGCCGGATTTGATCGTGTCAAACCGTTGTCTTAACGCCTTTTTCTCCTCGCCCTTGCAGTCGTTCCAAGGGCGGCCTTGCAGCCCCATCACCAACACATAGTAGCCGATGAAATGCGGCTTTGTACCTGCTGCCAACAGCTTGGCATAGGCGGCGTCGGCACCCAGTTCTCGCAGCTCCTGCGCCGAATGAATACCCGCGCGGGTGCAAGCCTGTTCGAAGGCGGGGCCGAGGTTGCGGATGGAGGAGACCGGATCAGACATGCCTTGGTTTTAGCCGGACGGTTTTGACCTGTCACCCGCACAAAACCCCGGTTTGGTTGATCTTGTTCTTGATGCAGCGCGCGATTCACGGTCTCATGACGATATGTAGAAGGATCGGGCAGGGGTAAGGCGTGTCGCAGGGAACAAACGGATTCTTCATCCTCCCCGGCGGGCTTGATCAGGCCGCGTTCGAGCGCGGTTTGCCCAATCACACTGTCGATATCGAGATGGGCACCGCCGCGCCGGTCCTTATGCTCGATTGTCACGATCAGTCGTTGCGCAGCTCTGGCCGGGTATTGCTCGAGAACAGAGGGAGCTTGCGGCTTGTCTCGATGCAAGGGCAGGTCTCAGAGCAGCACGCCAACGGCAAGGGGCAATTCGTACAGAACCTCCCTGAAGGTCCGGTGAAGGCGGCGCTGAGCGGCTTTCCTACTTTGCGCGCCCTGACGCCGATTGGCGCGGGTGAGTTCGATGAAGGCACGCTCGCGATTCTCGACGATCTGCAAAAGACGCAGGTTCGGGGGCATACCCTGTCGCTGCGCACGGATCGCGGGCAGGTGGCGTTTGTCTGGCTGCAAAAACTGCGCGGTTATGATCGCGCTTTTGCTGCGGCCTGTGACAGTCTTGAGAGGATGTCTTCGGGCGGTATTGACGACTTGTTCGACGTTTTGTTCCCAGACATGATGCGTTACCGTGCCAAACCGGAGGTCGCGCTTGGCACGCAAGAACCCTCTTTGGAGGTTGCGACCGACCTGATCCGGACCTATCTGGGCGTCGCGCGTCAGAACGAAGCTGGCATAGTGGCGGATATCGATACCGAATTTCTGCATGACTACCGGGTGTCTTTGCGGCGCATTCGCTCAGTCTTGAGCTTGTTCAAAGGGGTGTTTTCAGACCAGCAGACGGCAGAATTGAAACGCGTCTTCTCGGACCTTATGGCTCCAACCGGGCGATTGCGGGATCTGGATGTTTATCTTCTGGAAAAAGATATGTATCTCAGTCTTGTACCGGAAAATCTTCATGCTGGTGTTCAGGGCATGTTCGACCGGTTCGAACAAGCGCGTGCCAAGGAACTGTCCCGTCTGACCCGTCATTTGCGCGGCGCGCCCTATGAAACTGCGATGACCGATCTGGCGCAGAAATTCTCAAGTCCTGAAAACCTGCTAACCGGGCCGAGCGCGGAACGAGGTGCCTATAGCTATGCCTGCGCGCTGATCTGGAAACGCTATCGCAAGACTTGCAAACTCGCCCGCAGTATTAGTGACGAGACGCCGGATCAAACCGTTCACGACCTTCGGATCGACTGCAAGAAACTGCGCTATCTGATGGAGTTCTTCGGGCCTCTGTTCGACGCGAAGGATTTCAAAACGATCCTCAAGCCTCTGAAAAAGCTGCAGGATAACTTGGGTCTGTTCAACGATTACTCCGTCCAGCAAGAGGCGCTTCTGGCGTTTGTTGCCGACCAAAGCACCGCTCAAGGCCGCGTGGACGCGCAGCTTGGTTTGGCCGCTGGCGGGCTGATCGCTGTTCTGGACCAACGCCAAAAGGCCGAGCGTGCCCGTGTGATTTCAAACTTTCAGCATTTCGACAGCCCGGAGACTCGGCATCTTTTCCGCAGCCTGTTTCACCACACAAAGGAGTGAGGAATGAAGATCATTGCCTGCTACAGTAACAAGGGCGGGGTCGGGAAGACCGCGACCTCGGTGAACCTTGCCTATGCCTACGCGCAGGCGGGTCAGCAGGTGCTTTTATGCGATCTTGACCCGCAGGGGGCCTCGGGGTTTTACTTCCGGGTTAAGCCTTCGAAAAAACTGACAGACGCGCGTTTTTTTGAGGATGTTGAACGGTTTACCAAGGCCATCCGGGCCAGTGACTTCGAAGGTTTGGATGTGTTGCCCGCCAATCTGACATACCGCGATTTCGACGTGTTCTTGTCCCGGATGCGTAACAAGCGCTCGCGTTTGAAGAAGGCTCTGGTCGCGGCAGGCAGCGATTATGACGTGATTATTCTGGATTGCCCGCCGAACTTCTCGACCCTGTCCGAGAACATCTTCCGCGCCGCTGATGAGATCGTTGTGCCGGTGATCCCGACGACACTTTCGGAACGCACATTCGATCAGCTGGTTAGCTTTTTCGAAGAACACAAGTTGCGGAAAAAAAAGCTGAGGGCGTTCTTCTCGATGGTGCAGAAGCGCAAGATTTTGCATCAGGACACAATGGAGAAGATGCGCGGGCTATACCGCAAACGGTTTCTGCAGACCTCGATTCCCTTCACCGCGGATATCGAGAAAATGGGTCAGCACCGCGCTCCGGTCAGCACTTATGCTGCACGTAGTGCGGCCAGTGAAGCCTATAAGGCGCTCTATGATGAATTGGAAAATGGGGTGATTGCATCCAAATGAGCATTGAAATCGAACGCAAATTTCTGGTCGCTGAACTGCCCGATTTGGCTGGAACCAAAAAGGCCGTGGTGCGGCAAGGTTATCTGACGGCCAGTGAGGACTCGGTGGAGATGCGACTGCGGCAGAAGAATGACAGCTTTTTTCTGACCCTCAAAGGAGCGGGCGGTCTGGTTCGTGTCGAGCGGGAGGCCGAGATTTCAGCCGATCAGTTCGAAACCTTCTGGCCCGAGACCGACGGACAGCGGGTTGAGAAAGTGCGATACACGGGCACGTTGCCGGATGGGCGTGTGTTTGAATTGGATGTGTTCGAAGGCGATCTGGCGCCGCTGTGTCTGGTAGAGGTCGAATTCACCTCGGAGCTAGATGCGAAAGGCTACACGCCGCCTGCGTGGTTCGGTGCGGATGTGACCGAGGATAAGCGCTATAAAAACAAGAACATGGCGATCAACGGACGCCCGAGTTAGCGCGCCAGTTTCAGCGTCGTTTCGAGGCCGGGATCGCAGTTGCGCGCCTCGAACGCGCCGCCATGCATCCGTGAGATTGCAGCCACCAAAGCAAGGCCCAGCCCGGCGTTACGCTCTGTCCGCGCGGGGTCGAGCGTTACGAAAGGCTGTTGCAAGCGAGGAAGGTCCTGTTCCGGAACGCCGGGCCCTTCATCGCGCACGCTGACGCGGGTGCAGGCGGTGTCCTCTGCAAGAGATACGGTGATGGTCGAGTTCTCTGGCGCATAGCGCAACGCGTTGTCCAGCAGGTTGGACAAGGCTTGCGACAGAAGAGGGCGGTGGCCCTGAATGGGCTTGGCCTGTCCTGTCACCTCAAGTCGGACATTCTGATCCGCCGCGACAGGCTCATAAAGGTCCACGACATCCGCAACCAGTTGGTGCAGATCGACATCCTCAAACTGTTCGCGCCCCAGCCCGGCCTCGGCGCGTGAGATTTCGGTCAGTTGCCCCAGCACGCGCAAGACATGATCGACCTCGGTGGTGGCCCGGGCGATGTCGATCTCGCGATCCAGATCGCTCTTGTCCGGGTCAGACAGCGCCTCGACCCTTTGTTTCAACCGAGAAAGGGGGGATCGCAGATCATGTGCGATCGAGTTGGAGGTCGTACGCAGGTTGCTGATCAGCTCTTCAATCCGGTCGAGCATGGTGTTCAGGGTTCCGGCAACCTGATCGAATTCATCTCCGGTGCCGCGTATAGGCATCCGGCGGGACAGATCACCCGAAACGATATTCTCCGCCGTGCTGGCGATGTCGGACAGGCGCGAAAACACCAGCCGCGTGAACAGCCACCCAGTCAACAGGCTGAGGAGAAGCGCAATTCCAAGCGCCAGCGCAACCGAGCGCAGCAGGACGCGGTCAAACTGCTGACGGGCAACAGCATCACGGCCAACAATAAGGCGCTCGCCACCGGGCAGGCGGATCGAAGCGGCAGAGACGGGCACCAGCTCGTCATTGTCGGCGCGACGCACCTCAAGATCGACCCAGCCACTGCCCGCCGTGATGTCCTCGGGCCAATGCTTGAGATTGCCCGCCAATTTGTTCCCAAACCGGTCGGTCAAAAGATAAAGCGCGTCGCGCTCCGAGGCACTGGGCAGGCGGCGTTCGATCGCGGTGATAAGACCAATGAGACCGCGCCGCTCATATTCATCGGCAAGTCCGGTCAGTTCCGCCGAGACGACCGAGCGTGTTTCGGATTCGATGCTGCGATTGGCCGTCACATAGACCAAAGCCAGCACCGTCGCCGTCAGAATGGTGCTGAGAACCATGCTGGCGACGACAAGTCTTGTTCTGGAATTATTTACCGAAAGCCGAAGGTTATCCATCAGACATCATGTAACCCGCGCCCCGGACGGTTTCAATCAGCGGTAAATCTCCGCCTTCGTCCAGTTGACGCCGCAGTTTCGAGATGTGGACGTCCACTACGTTTGTGTTCGGGTCGAAATGATAGTCCCAAACGCCCTCAAGCAACATGGTGCGCGACACAACTCGGTTCTTACGACGCAGGAAGAATTCAAGGATCTGGAACTCGCGCGGGGTCAATGAGATCTCGTGCCCGTCACGCGTGACCTTGCGGGTCAGCAAATCCATCTCAAGGTCCTTGCAGGTCAGGGTCGGAGTTTCTTCGGCGTCCTGCGGGCGGCGCAGCAGCGCCTCGATCCGTGCATGAAGTTCCTGGAACGAGAAGGGTTTGACCAGATAATCATCCGCGCCCGAGCGCAACCCTTTGACACGTTCATCAACGGCGCTCATGGCGGTCAGCATCAGAACCGGCGTTTTTAGCCCGGCCGCGCGCATGGATTTGATCAGGGACAAGCCATCCAATCCGGGCAGCATCCGGTCCAGAATAATGGCGTCAAAACCTCCGTCAGTGGCGTGGTACAGACCTTCGCGGCCATCTGCGGCAACCTCGACCACATAGCCTTCTTCGCTGAATCCCTTTGCGATGAAGTCCCGTGTATCCGCGTCATCTTCGACAATCAGCAGGCGTCTGCTCATGAGGGAGGTTCCTTTCTTTACGAATTTAAACACAATTTTTGGCCAAAGCACATGGTCTGAGGAAAACACGAGCCGGGTGCGTCCTTGCGCACCCGGCACGCCCGGCGAATTGCGGACAAACCAATCCGCCAGGAGGCGCGCACCATATCTCCCCATCATGTGGCGCGCGCGGGCCTGAGGTCAGACGATTTCAACCGCCACGAAGATCTGGTTGCCACCGCGGTTGATCAACACGAGGGCAGGGTCCGTCTTCTCGCTGTCCAAAGCCGCCTTGAGGGCATCCGGCGAAGCGGTTTCCTGGCTGCCCAGCTTGACGATCACATCGCCGCGCTGCAAACCGGCCTTGGCGGCAGGGCTTTCGGGCTTCAGATCGGTCACGACAACCCCATCGATCCCTTCGCCTACACCCATTTCGGCACGTGCGGCCTCGGTCAGAGGGGCAACGGTAACGCCGAGCGATGTGCCCGAGACCTCGGCCTCGACGGGCGCGTCGTTCTGCGCGGATGCAGTCTGGTGTTGGCCGATGGTCAGCTCCAGCTGCTGCTCGGTGCCATCCCGAAGGACGGTCAGAACGCTGTCGCTGCCCACTTTGGTGGTGCCCACAAGGATCGGCAGGTCGCTGCTGTTGTCCACGGGCTCATTGTTGAAGCTCAGGATCACATCGCCTTGCTGCAACACACCATCCGCCGGGCTGTCGGTCACGACATCGGACACCAGTGCGCCGGTTGAAGCGTCGATGCCCAGTGCGGCCGCCAACTCGGGGCTGACATTCTGGATCGAAACACCCAGCCAACCGCGGCTGATTTCCCCGTCATCGCGCAGATCAGCCGTGATGTGATCCACGATGTTGGAGGTGACGGCGAAACCCAACCCGACCGAACCGCCGCTTGGCGAGTAAATGGCTGAATTCACGCCGATAACCTCGCCCTCCATGTTGAAAAGTGGGCCACCCGAATTGCCTTTGTTGATGGCGGCATCGGTTTGGATGAATTCGGCGTATGGTCCTTGCGAAATATTGCGCCCTTTGGCGGACACGATGCCGGTGGTGACGGTGGAACTCAGACCGAAGGGATTGCCGATGGCCACGACGTCTTCACCGACACGGATCACGTCGCTGTCACCCAGAGTCACCGCTTGCAGCTCAGCCTCAGGCTCGATCTTCAGGACGGCGATATCGGTTAACGGGTCGGTGCCGACGACCTCGGCGTCATAAGTGCGGTCGTCGCTCAGACGGACTGTGATGGTCGAGGCATTGTCGACCACGTGATGATTGGTGACGATGTAGCCCTCGGCATCCAGTACAAAGCCGGAGCCCAAACCCTGGGACGGACCGCGCTTCGGCATGTCGAAGCCTTCGGGCGCGCCGAACCTTTTGAAGAACTCACCAAAGGGATGGTTTTCCAGATCAAAGTCCTGACCCCGAGCAGGCGTCGCGACCGCGTCCTGTTCGGCAATAATGGTCACGACCGAAGGCGAGACCGTCTCGACCAGATCGGCCAGCGCTTCATCAGCCATCGAGGGCAGGGCCGTTGTGGCCAGAAGGGCTGCGCCTAAGGCACTGGCGCCAACCCAGCTGGATTTGCGCGGAAAAAGTACTGAGGATTTACGGATGCTCATTTTTTGTCTCCTGTTCACGTCGCGCGAATTGAGGCGCGCGTTGAAACAGCAAATGAACCTTCAATCTGTGTCTTTCCTGAC
Source organism: Ruegeria sp. AI3 (assembly GCF_056541245.1). NCBI lineage: Bacteria > Pseudomonadati > Pseudomonadota > Alphaproteobacteria > Rhodobacterales > Roseobacteraceae > Ruegeria > Ruegeria sp. AI3. The sequence goes on along the minus strand of NZ_JBQFYA010000002.1, from coordinate 60,224 downwards.
TGATGAATTAAGAAAACTTAATTTTGCCACAAAGCAATTGTTCCGTGTCGGCGGAGCGCTGTTGGGATTCGCGGATTCAGGCCTGCTGACGCACTGCGAATCGGAGGATTGTTGCTGAATTGGCTGTCAAACTTTGAATTTGGTTGAATTGAATATTGAGCATGAACAAACGGCGGATCGTTTGGCGGCGTTTTTAGTCACTCTACCTAAAGTAGAAGGTAGCCGAAAAATATTCTGGCGATGTAAACTATATTCTTGCAATTACATGGTTATTATTGAATAAAACCACGTTTAATCGGACCGTTTTCAATGCTTCTGCCAACGGAAATCCCCTTAAGGTTGATCTTGACGCGACGGGATGTTGCCCAAAAACCAAACTGAGACGTCCCTAGTTAACCGTTTCTTCTAATTTTACGTTGTTTCGAAGGATCGGATCAGCAAATATAAACATGCCCAAGTGAGGGGGAGCCAAAGGCACTAGGGGGTGCCCGTGGCTTGCTCAGTCTTAAAGCGCTGGTGGCATGTTAACGAGGGGGTCTTGTTTAGGTTTTAGCTGCTGTACGCCTAACCACCTGTATAGGTGATTTGGTTTAGCTTTATTGATTGCTGAAAGTGGTAGTCCTGTTTTGGGCACACGACCCGGTCTTTAACGACCGGGTCGTGTTCGTTTACGACCCTCGTTTTCTGAGCCAGTCTGCCCATGCCTCGGGTGTGTCGAGGTCAAGCAGGGCATTTTCACCGGGAAGACGTGTCAGGTGTGCCTTGTCCTTGTGCGCGCGAATGACGGATTGGGCACCTTGATCTCCGGTCAGTTTCCGAAGTTCTGGAAAAAGCTGACGATCAAAGATAACGGGATGGCCAGGCTTGTCAGCCGACGTGGCCCCGCGCCAGATCAGATTATCGGGATTGGCGCGTCTCGCGTTCTTCACGGCTCTTAGGTCATTCGCGGTCAGCTCAGGCAAATCCGCCAGCAGCACCATGACAGCCGGCGCAGCGGCATCCACCTGGGCCAACGCGCCGCGCAGGCTGACGTTCATGCCTTCTGCAGAATCCGCAATTGGGACCTTCCGCAAATCCAAACCACCCAGCGCGTCGTAACGCGCATGAGGGCGTGGAGGAAGCGCAACGATCACCGGTCCGACTTCCAAGGCTGTCATGGCAGATCGCCGCAAAAGGGGCATGTCGTCGACCGCTTGAAGCAGCTTATCTGCACCGCGCATGCGCCGAGATTGCCCTGCCGCAAGCAGTATGATGGGTATGTCTGTCATAGGGGCAACATGCCGTCCACTTGCTGCGTTGTCAGCCCCTCATTCGGTCGCCCTCAGGATCAAACAGTGGGGTGGAGATCACCCGCGCGGTCCGCATCTGACCGAGGATTTCGATCTGAACCTCCAGCCCGCCTTTGATACGGTCCGTCGGAAGGAACCCCATCGCGACCGAGGTTTGGGCATAGTGGGAATAGCCGCCTGAGGTGCAAAAACCAACGACTTTGCCGTCCAGCCAGATCGGCTCGTACGCGTTCACATCCGCATCTTCTGCCTCGACCTCGAAGGCGATCAGCTTGCGAGTCGTACCGTTATGCCGCTCTGCCTCGGCCGTTGCTCGACCAATGAAGTCGGTGTTTTTGGAGAACGAAATGAACCGATCTAACCCCGTTTCTGCGGCTGTGTAGTCTGGTGAGAACTCTCGCATCCACGAGCCAAAGAACTTGTCCAGACGCAAGGACATCATGGCGCGCATTCCGAAAGGCACTATCCCATGGGGCTGTCCGGCCTCCCACAAAGTCCACCAGAGCTGTCGTTGCGCCATTGGATCGCAATAGATCTCATAGCCCAGATCGCCGGTGTAGCTGACCCGCTGCACGAGGCAATCCGTCATGCCGATCGTCATCTGGCGCACGTCGAGGAACCGGAGGGTCGAGACATCCTCGCGCGTGCAGGCGGCCAGAACCTCAGTTGCACTAGGGCCAGCGATTTGGAAGCCATTCAGCTGGTCGCTGATATTACTGATTGAGACGCCCTCGGCGGCGTTCTGCTGAAACCAACGCATGTGATAGGCTTGGCTACCGTATGAGGCAGTCAGGCGGAATTCAGTCTGACTCAGGCAAGACACGGTAAAATCACCGATCAGCTTACCTTTGGACGACAGCATCGGGGTCAGGGAGACGCGACCCGGCTGAGGGATGCGCCCCGCCATGATCCGATCCAGCCACGCGCGGGCATTCGGGCCCGATATGCGATACTTACCGAAATTGTGGACCTCGTTGATTCCTACGCCTTCGCGGACAGCGCGGACTTCGCGCCCCGTGGCGTCAAACGCGTCCGAGCGCCGGAACGAGGGCGTCTCATAACCCGGCTCATCACCTTGCGCGAAATAATTCGGCACCTCCAGCCCATATTGCTGACCCCACACCGCGCCCAGATCGCTGAAGATGTCATACATTGGCGTGGTGCGATTGGGGCGCGCGGCGGGCAGTTCCTCGTTCGGGTAGGCGACGCTGAACCGTTTCTGATAGTTCTCGATCACCTTGGGGCGGGTATAGCCCGGGCTGATCCAGTCGCCGAACCGGGCCACGTCCATGGCGAAGACGTCGCGCTCCGGCTCGCCTTCGATCATCCATTGCGCCAGCGTCAGGCCAACGCCGCCACCCTGGCTGAACCCGGCCATGACACCGCAAGCAGACCAATAGTTGCGCATCCCGGGCACCGGCCCGACCAGAGGGTTCCCGTCCGGCGCAAATGTGAACGGGCCATGGATCACCGATTTCACCCCGGCCTCGGCCAGAACCGGGAAGCGGCGATAGGCAAACTCAATACTGTCGGTGATCTTGTCGTAGTCGTCGGGCAGCAGTTCATGACCGAACTCCCACGGCGTTCCGTCCACGGCCCAGGGCTTGCAGGGTTGTTCGTAGAACCCAATGCACAACCCGCGACCCTCCTGCCGCAGATAGCTTTCGCCAGCAGGGTCCATCACATGCGGATGCTCTCCGCCTGCGTCGATGATGGCCTCGATCTGAGGGATCGAGTCGGTGACCAGATATTGATGCTCCATCGGGTGCAGAGGGAAATAGATGCCCGCCATTGCACCGACCTCACGCGCCCAGAGGCCGCCTGCATTGACGATATGTTCGGCGTGGATCGTGCCCTTGTCGGTTACCACATCCCAGGTGCCATCCGCCCGCTGGTTGGTTTCGCGCACCATACAATGCGTCTCGATCGTGGCCCCACCCATCCGAGCGGCCTTGGCATAGGCATGGGTCGTGCCCGATGGGTCCAGATGCCCATCCAGCGGGTCGTAAAGCGCACCGATGATGCCGTCGGTATTGGTGATCGGTGCGATCTTCGTGATCTCATCCGGGCCGACGATTTCTGTTTCAAGCCCCATGAAGCGATGCTTGGCGCGCTCGGCCAGCAACATGTCGAACCGATCCTGATTGTCGGCCAGCGTCACCCCGCCAACATGGTGCAAGCCGCAGGACATTCCGGTGATCTCTTCCAGCTCTTTATACAGACGGATCGTATAGCCCTGCAGCGCCGCCATGTTGGTGTCACCGTTCAGCGTGTGAAACCCGCCCGCAGCGTGCCAGGTCGAGCCCGAGGTCAGCTCGGACCGTTCCAGAAGCATGACGTCGGACCACCCCAGTTTGGTCAGGTGATACAGAACCGAGCAGCCAACAACGCCGCCCCCAATGACCGCCACGCGGGTTTGCAGTTTCATGAAAGACTCCCAGATTTTCTGGAAGTCTGACCGGAGGCTCCGGGGGCGCAAGTATAAAAACGACAAAAAATGTCGTGTACGTCGCCCCGCGCTTAGAGAGGTCTGATCTTCAGCTCTGTCACCCGGTTGCCCTCGCGCGCGGTAACCTCAAACCGGAACCCGTGGAAGGAAAACACCTGACCAACCACGGGGATCATCTGCGCCTCATGTATCACAAGGCCAGCGACGGTGTTCGCCTCTTCATCCGGCAGGGACCAGTCTAAGGCACGGTTGACGTCGCGGATGGTCATGGCCCCTTCGACCAGGAACTGCCCGTCCTCGGTTCGGGTGACTGGAACCTCTTCCTCGATGTCGAACTCGTCGGCGATTTCACCAACGATTTCTTCGAGAATATCCTCGAGCGTAATCAGGCCGCGCAGCGATCCGTATTCGTCGACCACAAGGGCAAAGTGGCTGCGAATGCGCAAGAACTCTCGCATCTGGTCGTCCAGAGTGGTGGTTTCCGGCACGAAATAAGGATCGTTGGCGACTTTGGTGATGTCGAACCCGGCCAAACGGTCCGAGTTACTCTCGGATCCGCCGACCTGCGCATACATCGCGCGGAACAGATCTTTGGCGTGAACCACGCCAATGATGTTCTCGGGCTCGTCACGGAAGACGGGCAGGCGGGTGTGGCGGCTTTGCAGGCATTGCTCCAGAATGGCATCTGGCTCTGCATCGGCATCGATCATCTCGATGTTCGAGCGGTGGAGCATGATCTCTTCAACCGCACGGTCGCCCAGATCAAGCGCGCCTAGAATTCGGTCGCGGTCTTCTTTCTCGACCACGCCTTCGGAATGGCCCAGCTGCAACGCGCCGGCGATTTCCTCGCGCACGGCGAGGATGTTGCTATCGGGGTCGATCTGGACACCGAAAATGCGCAAGACGCCGCGGACCAACAGGCGTACCGCAGCCACGATGGGCGAGAACACGGTGACGACGACGCTGATGATCGGGGCCACGGCAGAGGCGGCTTTTTCCGAATTGGTGATGGCATAGGTCTTGGGCAGAACTTCGGCAAAGATCAGAACCAGTAGGGTCATGACCAGCGTCGCCAACGCCACGCCGCTTTCGCCGAACAGTCGGGTGAACAGGGCCGTCGCCAACGAGGCCGCGAGGATGTTAACCAGGTTGTTGCCTAGCAGGACCGAGCCGATCAGCCTCTCATTGTCATCGGTGATATCGAGCGCCTTTTGCGCCCCGCGAGAGCCTTTGTCGGCCTGTGCCCTCAGCTTTCCTCGGGACGATGCGGTCAGCGCTGTTTCTGAGCCTGAGAAAAAGCCCGAAAGGACAAGCAAAAGCAGGATAGCGCCAGTGGTAAACCAGAATGCGCCGTCGATCAGAGAGGATGTGGGTTCCATCGGTCCTTGGTTGTTCGTGTTTCTGCACCCGTTATGGGGATGCGGACCCTTGCAATCAAGGGGTTAGCCCTTGCTACCCTTGTCTTTCGCCAGCGGGTGATGTTCCAGCACCAGTTCTGACAGCCGTTCATCCAGCACGTGGGTGTAGATCTCGGTCGTCGCGATGTCTGCGTGACCCAATAAGGTCTGGATAGAGCGCAGGTCGGCCCCGTTTGCCAACAGATGGGTGGCGAAGGCATGGCGCAACGTATGCGGTGTGACCTTTTCGGGCGAGACACCGCCCTGAACCGCCAGTTCCTTGACCAGCAGAAAGAACCTGTGCCGGGTCAGGTGTCCGGACTTGCCACGCGACGGGAACAGGAACTTCGAACGGGAACCGCCTTTTTCAACACTTGCATCCTCGGCCTTGTCCCGTTCTTCAAGCCAAACGGCCAGTGCATCGCGGGCCGGAGGAGACAACGGAACCATCCTCTCTTTGCCGCCCTTGCCCAGCACCAGCAACATGCGGGGATCGCCGCGCGCCGACGAGACGGGCAGGGAGACCAGCTCCGTCACCCGCATACCGGTCGCGTACAGAAGCTCCATCAGGCAGGTGTTACGGATACGGTCGGCCGGGCTGCGTCCGGTCTGGCGGGCGGCCTCCAACAAGCGGTCGACCTCTGGGACGTCCAGCGTTTTGGGCAGCTGCTTTTTGCGACCCGGGCCTTTGATCTGAATGGCCGGGTTCGCTTCGCGCCAGCCTTCTTCGAACGCGAACCGGTAGAGTTGTTTGATCGCCGACAACCGCCGGGCGCGGGTCGCGCGGGACAGGCCCTGCGCATCGCAATCGATCAGATAGGCTTCAATCCTGTCACGATCGGCCTGCTCGAAACTGGTTTTTCGATGCTCCAGCCACGCGGCGAAATCCTTCAGGTCGCGACCATAGGCCAGGAGAGTATTGGTGGCCGCGCCCAATTCGGCGGCCTGCGCTTGCAGGAAAGTCGAAATCCACAGCTCATCTGATGCTGGACCGCTCATCATCCACGCTCGTTCAGGATCAGTAGGTTCAGCGCAGCGCGGCGGGCGGTTTCCTCTAGCCCGACACGACGGAAGGCCGCGATGGCTGCAGTCATGTCCACCAGATTGCCGCGCGCGCCGTGGGCAAACAGCTGCATCGCCTCCAAAATCGCCTCGCCGAGTTGGCCATTGTCCAGTAAGGCCTCGATATCCGACGGCACCGGAGCGGCCCAGGCGAACCCTTGAGCGACCGCATCTGCCAAAGGCGACGGCGAGACAGCGCGGCCCGGATCACCCTGCGCCAAGGCCGCCAGGAACTGCGTCTCAACTGCTGTGTCCGGCGCTTGCATCGCGGCGCGTTCATAGAAATCCGAGAGCATCAGGATACGCCAGCGCAGGGCTTCCACATCGGCCCCCTGCAATTCGACCCTATAGAGGCGTTCGGCGAAAAGATCTGCAAAAGGTACTTCAAGCCCGACGCTGCGCATTTGTTTCCAGACGAGGGGGAGGGTCTTGCTGATCGCCTCGATATTGCCGGTTTCAAGGGCGGTTTCGAACTGCTGCACAGCGGCCACCCGATCCCAAACGGCACCTGATGCCGCCGGAGAACGCTCGGTGTAAAGACCAAGCAACTGGTTTGGAGTCAGCGCGCCAATGCGGGTCAGGCGTTCAGCGGCTTCGATCTGCGCCTTCCAGCCTGCCACATCGCGCAGATCAGCATTGGCAAAGGCCCGCGGCAGAGGGGTTGAGGGCAAACGCTCCCCAATGGCCTCAAACAGCCTGAAGCTCAGCGGATCCGGGTCCTCGGGTTGCGGCAGGTAAGGCGCGTCCTCAAAAATGTCGGGGTTGAGGAAACGGTCGAGGAGGTCCAGTTCCTCAGGCGGCAACAGCTCTAGCGCGTGGGCGGCCTCAAGCGTCAAAGCGGCAGAAGGCCAATCCCCCCGGCGGGCCTTGCAGAAGATCTGGGCCGCATAGTCCTTGGATAGGTTGGGCTGGGCAATCAGCGCCGTGCAGCTGCGATCTTCGTCTCCAGTCAAAAGCGTTGCATCAAACCAGCGTTCGAACCGGGCCTGCGTGTCCGTTGGACCGGCGAGTTGTACCAGTGACTGCGCCGGGTCCGCCGCGCCGAGCTGCATCAGTCGGTCCAGACGCGCCAGCAATAGTGTTTCTTCCCCAGACGCACCGCCGGGCGCGCGGGCCTCGGACAGAAGAAGGGTGAACAGCAGGCGCTGCATGGCCAGGTTGTGCTTGACCGGGATGCGAGCAATCAGTTCTGAAATCCGCTCGGGGTCGCTGCCATGCCAGAGGTCGACGGGTAGCCCGGTTACACTCGACGACACCAGACCGATCGGCTGCGACAGCGCGTCCAGAGGCGTGACCTCAACCACGGGCTGGCCTCCGTTCTGTGCGACCGGAGGTTCCAGCAGCACAGTTCCCGGCAGGTTCTCGGGCGGGTCGTTCAGCCAATCAATCGCAGTCAGCGGCTGCTGCGCCTGCGCTGCTCCGGCCAGAGACAGCGCGACCAACACTTGCTTAATCGACATCCAACGTGACCGGTTCACGGATTTCGCTTTGCGGGGCCGAGAAATCGGCGCCGAAATAAGGACCCACGTAGGCGTAGGTCACCAGCCCGATGAAGGCCAGGCAAACAATATATATCAGGAACTTGATCAGACGGCCCATGGCGCCACGCTGCCTCAATTTTTGGTTTTGACCAAGTTATAACTGGCATTTTTCTTAAGATCACGTCATTCACGGTTAAATGAGCGAAATTAAGCATAACACACACGCGGCAGGCACACAGGGCCGGTTTGATCTGCACAAAACCGTTGTTCTTGTGGGCATGATGGGGGCCGGAAAGACGGCTGTGGGTCGCGCATTGGCCGTGCGGCTGGGTGTTCCTTTCCTCGATAGCGACGCCGAGATCGAATCAGCCGCCAATATGACCATCCCCGAGATTTTCCAGCGCGACGGAGAGCCGTTTTTTCGCGCCAAGGAAACCCAGGTTATCGGTCGCTTGCTGGATGAGCAGAAAGGTATTCTATCAACGGGTGGCGGCGCGTTTCTGTCCGAGGGCAACCGCGACATGATCACCGAACGGGGTGCCTCGGTTTGGTTGCGGGCCGATCTGGATGTGTTGTGGAACCGGGTGCGGCACAAGGATACCCGCCCATTGCTGAGGACGGACGATCCCTATGCGACGTTGAAGGCGCTGTACGAGGCACGTGTGCCGGTCTATGCCGAGGCTGATCTGACGGTGGCCTCGGACGGGGAGACCTCGATCGACAATATGGTAGACCGCGTGGTCGACGCCCTGTTGGCGCGACCCGATGTTTTGGAACGAAATTAGATGCATCAAACCGTACATGTGGAATTGGGCGAACGCTCGTATGATGTCGAGATTGGCCCAGATTTGCTGGCGCAATCCGGCGCGCGGATCGCACCTTTGCTGCACCGTCCGAAGGTTGCGGTTCTGACTGACGAGAACGTCGCGGCCTTGCATCTTGAGGCCCTGCGCGACGGGCTTGCGGCCGCGGGGATCGAGATGTCCTCACTGGCTTTGCCCGCAGGTGAGGCGACCAAAAGCTGGCCGCATTTTGAACGCGCGGTTGAATGGCTTCTGGCCGAAAAGGTCGAACGGCGGGACATCGTCATCGCCCTTGGTGGAGGAGTGATCGGGGACCTCGCAGGTTTCGCTGCCGCTGTGCTGCGCCGTGGCGTGCGTTTCGTTCAAATCCCGACCTCGTTGCTGGCGCAAGTCGACAGTTCGGTCGGAGGTAAAACCGGGATCAACGCGCCGCAGGGCAAGAACCTGATCGGAGCGTTTCATCAACCCTCCTTGGTGCTGGCTGACACCTCGGTTCTGGGCACGATGACCCAGCGTGATTTCCTGTCTGGCTATGGAGAGGTGGTCAAATACGGGCTGCTGGGCGACGCCGATTTCTTCGAATGGCTTGAAGGGAATGGGACCGATGTCTCCTCAGGCGATATGGCCGCGCGGGTGCGTGCCGTGACACGCTCGGTTCAGATGAAAGCTGACATTGTCGCACGCGACGAGACCGAGCAGGGCGATCGCGCGCTTTTGAACCTCGGGCACACATTCTGCCACGCGTTGGAGGCCGCGACGGGCTATTCCGACCGGCTGCTGCATGGCGAAGGCGTGGCCATCGGTTGTGCGCTGGCCTTTGAATTGTCGGCACGGCTAGGCCTGTGTTCGCAGGAAGACCCAAGCCGTGTTCGGGCGCATTTGAAGACCATGGGGATGAAAACCGATCTGGCCGATATTCCCGGTGATCTTCCCGGAGCCGAGGCCTTGGTGGACCTGATGGCGCAGGATAAAAAGGTGATCGACGGTCAGTTGCGTTTCATTTTGGCGCGAGGGATCGGTCAGGCCTTTGTCACCTCGGATGTCCCGCGTGAGGCCGTCCTATCGGTGCTGGAAGATGCGTTGGCAACCGTCTGACGAGGGCGGTCAGCGTCCTCGGATCACCATCAACTCACCGATGTTTTCGCGGGTAATATAGCCGATCATAAGCCCGGTGCGATTGATCACGGCGACCGCCGGCGCGCCTTTGTGCAACCCGTCCAAAACCTTTGCCAATCCAGCGGTCAAGCCGACCTGCGGGATGTTACGCTCCATGATCGAAACGGCGGGGTCAGAGCGTGGGTGGTCGCCGGCCAGCGCCTTGAACAGGTGGTCGCGGGTCACGAAGCCCTGAAGGTGGCCGTTGTCGTCCAGAACCGGAAACTCATGTTGCGTTGTATGGATCACGGCCTGCGCGGCAGTATTCAACGTGTCCTGAGGTGACAGCGCGTGGAATTCGGTGATCATCGCATCGCGCGCCAAAACATGCCGCGTGGCCGAGCGCAGCGCAACATCCTGACTTTCCGCATTGGCCGCGAAGAACACAAAAACCGCAATCACAACGAGGATCGGGTTGCCCGAGCTAAGCCCGTAAAACCCGAGCCCTACGGCAAGCATCTGACCGCTTAGCGCAGCGACGCGCGTGGCTGTGACCCGGTCCAGACGAAGGCAGAGGAGGGCTCGGAAAACGCGACCACCATCCATCGGGAAGGCGGGGATCATGTTGAACGCGGCAAGCAGAAGATTGATATAGGCGAGACGATCCAGCATCCCGATATTTGCGGATTCTATCTGGCTAATCGTCTCAAAGGGCATCCCCGCACCAAACCCCACCAGAACCAACCAGATCGCGACGTTCACTGCCGGACCGGCAAGAGCCACCCAGACCTCTTGCATCGGTTTTTCCGGCATACGCTCCAACCGGGCCAGACCGCCGATGGGCAACAGGGTGATGTCAGGGGTTTTGATGCCGAAGCGGCGCGCCATCAGGGCGTGACCGAACTCATGCGCCACGACACAGGCGAACAGGGCCAGCACGAAAATCAGGTTCTCGATCGCAGCGGGCCAACCTCCGCTGGAATAGGCCGCAAATCCGACCCAGGCCAACAACAGGAAAAAGGTGACATGGACCCTCAGTTCGGACCCGAGAAGTCGGCCGAGAGCGAAGGACCATGCCATGTTGTGTCTCCGTTTCGTTTAGAACGGAATCTCGTCGTCGTCGATTCCGCCGGATGCAGGGGCAGGAGAGCTGGACGGTGCGCCATAAGGATCGCCATAGCCGCCACCGGCTTGACCACCGCTATAGCCGCCCGACTGACCGCCACCATAGCCGCCGCCACTGCCTTCGCCGCGGCTGTCCAGCATCGTCAGTTCGCTGCGATAGGGACGCAGGGCAACTTCGGTCGTGTATCGATCCTGGCCCGACTGATCCTGCCACTTGCGGGTTTCAAGCTGGCCTTCGATGTAAACCTTGCTGCCTTTGCGCAGGTATTGTTCTGCCACCCGAACCAGCGGTTCAGAAAAGATGGCGACCTGATGCCATTGCGTGCGGTCCCGGCGTTCACCGGTGTTGCGATCTTTCCATGTCTCGGATGTTGCAACGCGCAGGTTGCACACTTTCCCGCCATTCTGGAACGACCGCACCTCAGGGTCGGCACCAAGATTGCCGATCAGAATGACCTTGTTAACTGAACCCGCCATGTAGTTCCCCGTTCTGTATTGATCTGCATGCGCCGAATCTGGCGCTGAATATGCCAGAGACCCTATACGGCCTGCATCAGGGTGAAAACACGTTGATGACACAGTGTCGGACAAGAATCTGCTTGCCCCGTTCTGCACGCTTTTAATTCAAGCGGCGGGACCATATACTCCGCTTGTTTTTGGATCGGGCAGGATAGGCATTTATGCGGTCTTTGGTTTTAGGTTTTGTCGGTGTGTGTCTGCTGCTGACCACGGCCCCGGTGCAGGCCCAGACACTGTCTACCAAGAATAGAAAAGACATTTTCCTCAAGCAATCCAAAGTGTTGGATTCGCGCGCGGCGACGCAATATCGCGGGTCCGAGCGGCTCAAGCCGAAAGTGGCGCAGGGGCGGTTCGACAAGCGCTATACAGGTAAATATCGGGGAGAATACCTGAAGCTTGCCCGCCAAGCCGCCCGCCAACACAACATCCCGGAAGAGCTGTTTTTGCGCCTGGTGCAGCAGGAAAGTGGCTGGAACCCCACAGCGAAATCTCACAAAGGGGCCCTTGGTCTGGCGCAGCTAATGCCGCAGACGGCCCAGCTTTTGGGTGTAAACCCGCATGACCCCAAGCAGAACTTGGAAGGCGGCGCGCGGTACCTGTCATGGCAATACCGCAAGTTCAAGTCGTGGCCCTTGGCGCTGGCGGCTTACAATGCAGGTCCAAAGGCCGTTGAGAAACACGGCGGCATTCCGCCTTACGCGGAAACCCAGAATTACGTGAAGGTGATCTGGGGCGGATAAGGCGCAGAACGCCGCAATTTGACAGTAGTATTCAACGAAAAAGGCCGGTCATTGACCGGCCTTTCAAGTTCGTACAAGCGCCTATTCCGCAGCGATTTTGATTACGGGCTCCATTCGGGCCAGAACATCCTCGGCCAGATGGCATTTGACCTGATGGCCATCGGCCAGAGTCTTCACAGGCGGGACATCGGATTCACAACGCCCGTCCGGCACCTCGGATTTCCACCGGCAACGCGTCTGAAACGGGCAACCCGGCGGTGGGTTCATGGCCGACGGAATATCGCCCTCCAGCACGATATGCTGTTTCTCGATCGAGGTATCTGCAATCGGAACCGCGCTCAGCAGCGCTTCGGTGTAGGGGTGATACGGGGGCGAGAAGACCTGATCGGTCGTTCCCAGTTCGACCACGTGGCCGAGATACATCACCATCACACGGTCGCTGAGATAGCGCACGATCGACAGATCATGGCTGATGAACAGCAAGGTGGTCTTGTGTTCGCGCTGGATCTCCATCAGCAGATCGGTCACGGCCGCCTGCACCGACACATCCAAGGCCGAGACCGGCTCATCCGCCACCACGATCCGTGCATCACCCGCAAAGGCGCGCGCGATTCCGACACGCTGTTTCTGACCGCCCGAGAGCTGTCGCGGCATCCGGTCCGCGAAAGCGCGGGGCAGTTTCACTAGATCCAGCAGTTCTAGCATGCGCTTCTTGCGCTCAGCCTCGGAATTGCCGACCCCGAAGATCTCAAGCGCGCGGATGATCTGTCGCCCGACAGTCATGGAGGGGTTCAGAGTGTCAAACGGGTTCTGGAACACCATCTGCACTTCACCCACGGTCTTGGCGTCGCGTTCCTCGATCGGCACGGCCTCGATATTGCGGTTGTCCAACAGGATTTGCCCGTCGGTCGCCGTTTCAAGCCCCATCAGAACTTTGGCGAAGGTGGACTTACCGCAACCGGATTCGCCGACGATGGCCAGGGTCTCGGATTCATGAGCCTCAAAACTCAGGGTCTCGTTGGCCTTGACCACTTTGGTTGTCCCGCCTCCGAACAGGGCATTGGCCGCCACCTCATAGTATTTCTTGAGGTTGTCCATCTTCAGAACGGTCCGCCCGATCTCGCCCTTTTCCTTTTGCTCGCCAACGGTGATCGGCGCGTTCCAGTCGATCTCTTGGAACTTCAGACAGCGCGTGTGGTGGCGATCATTGCCCGGCACCGCCTCCATGAGGATGTTCTGAGCGTCACAGCGGCCTTCTTCGAAATAGTCGCAACGCGGGCCAAAGTTACATCCCGGCGGACGTTCATGCGGCAGAGGGAAGTTCCCTGGAATAGCCACCAGCGGGCGCGCGTTCTTGTCGGCACCAGGCAGGGGGATCGACCGGAACAGCGCCTGTGTATAAGGGTGCTGCATCTCGTCGAACACATCGTGGATCGACCCGCGCTCGACCGCTTCGCCCGAATACATCACGCACAAGCGGTCGCAGGTTTCCAGAACCAGCCCAAGGTTGTGCGAGATAAACAGCATCGAGGTGCCGTATTTCTTGCCCAGATCTTTAACCAGTTCGACCACGGCCGCCTCAACGGTCACGTCGAGCGCTGTGGTGGGTTCGTCCAAAATCAAAAGGGCAGGCTTCGACATCAACGCCATCGCAATGACGATCCGCTGCTGCTGACCGCCCGACAACTGGTGCGGGAATGAGTTCAGCATCCGTTCAGGGTCTGGCAGGCGCACATCGGTGACCACCTCCAGCGCACGCGCATAAGCCTCTTCCTGACCGACGCCTTCATGGATCATCGGCACTTCCATCAACTGCTTGCCGATCTTCATTGCCGGGTTCAGGGATGCCATAGGCTCCTGATAGATCATTGCGATCTCATTGCCGCGAATGTCGCGCAGTTCCTCGGTAGTCATCTCACCGAGATCGCGCCCCTTGAACTTGATCGAGCCGCCGACGATGCGCCCGTTCTTGCCCAGATCCTGCATGACACCCAGCGCCACCGTAGACTTGCCGCAGCCGGATTCACCAACCAATCCGACAGCCTCACCAGGTTGCACACTGACCGAGAAATCCATAACGGCGGGAATTTCTCTCAGCCGGGTGAAAAACGAAATCGAAAGTTTGTCGATCTCTAGAATAGGCCCGTCATAGTCCGCCAGTTTGTTCATCTTGTTACTCCTCGCGAGAGTCCGGGGGATCCCCTTCATCTGGCTAAAAATACCTCGGGGGTCCGGGGGCAGAACCCCCGGCCTAGATCACATCAGTCCTTCAGACTTTCTTCGCGCAGACCGTCTGCCAGCAGGTTCAAACCCAGAACCAGGGACAACAGTGCCAAAGCAGGCGGAAGGGCAGGGTGCAGGTAGATCGAGAGCAGCTTGCGCCCTTCGTTGATCGTCGAGCCCCAGTCCGGGCTTTCGGGCGGCAAGCCCAGCCCGAAGAAACCCAAGGTCCCCAGAAGGATGGTTGTATAGCCAATCCGAAGACAGAAATCGACGATCAGCGGACCACGCGCGTTGGGCAGAATCTCCCAAAGCATGATGTACCACGGACCCTCACCACGCGTCTGGGCCGCAGCGACGTAGTCGCGGGTTTTGATATCCAGCGCCAACCCGCGCACGATGCGGAACACCGTGGGAGAGTTCACGAAGACCACCGAAACGAACACGACCAGAATACCGCCCGGAATGTCGAACAAATCCAGATAGGTCGGCAGACCCCAGACGCGGTAGCTGTCTGTGCTGATGATGTAGCCTCCGGTCGAAATCAGCGACAAGTAGAACCACAGCGCCACGCCTAGGACCCCGATCAGCAGAGGTGTTCGGAAATTCGGACGCGTGTAGTAGCGCGAATTCAGCAGGACACCGAGGAAGATGATCGGGAAGACAAACAGTATTGCCGCCATATAATTCGGCACACCGGTGGCCACGATCTCGGGTGTCACCAACAGGTAGAACAGCAGGATCACAGGGAAGGCGAGGATCAGGTTTGCAAGGAACGACAACAGCGTATCCAGGCGACCACCATAGTACCCGGCAGGCAGGCCAAGTGTGATCCCAACCATAAAGGCAAACATCGTGGCAAGCGGAGCGATCTGCACCACGATCCACGCTCCCTTGACCATCCGGCTGAATACGTCGCGGGCCAGATTGTCTCCGCCCAAAAGGTACCAGGCGTATTGGCCGTCCTCCAGATTGGGCAACGGCGTACCGGGCACCTTGTTTTTCATCCCCGAGATCTGTGCCAGCGGGTCATGTGTCACGATCAGATCAAGCGCGCCGAAGATGCCGGTAAAGACCCAGAACATCACAAGGCCAAAGCCGATCATGCCGATTGGGCTGTCGAAAAGCTTGCCGTAAAGACCCAGCTTGCGTTTGAACGCGATTGACATCGCATACAGGATGATAAGCGACAGCCAGACTGGTAGAAATTGCTGCGAAATCGCACCAATGATCCCGGCGCTGGTACCCATCAGGATGCCCAGCACGACATAGGCGACCGCGATCGCAACGCTGGCCATAAAGCTATAGCGCAGCGCGGCTTGGATCATGTTTCGCAGGCCCGAGCTTGACGTCAATGTTCCGTCAGGGTTCACCGTCATCTGATCCTCGGGCAGCACAATGCTGGCCAGCATCCAGACGACGATGGACAGGGCCATGACACCCAGTGCCAGCGCGAGTAACGGGTTGAGGAAGGCGATAGAGCCGGTCCAGGTAAGTGGTTCCATGATCTGACCCTCCCTTAAGAAATGCGAATGCGCGGGTTGAGGTAGACATAGCCGATATCCGAGATCAGCTGCGTCACCAGAACCACGAAGACCGACACGACCGAGATCGCCAGCAAGAGCTGGATGTCATTGTTCCCCGCCGCCTGCACCAGTGCCCAGCCAAAGCCCTTGTAGTTGAACAGGGTCTCGACGATCACCACGCCATTCAGCAGCCATGGGAACTGCAACATGATGACGGTGAACGGCGCGATCAGAGCGTTCCGCAGCGCGTGTTTCATGACGATATTCGGGAACGAGACACCTTTGAGGCGCGCGGTGCGGATATATTGCGCCGTCATCACCTCGGTCATCGAGGCGCGGGTCATGCGGGCGATATAGCCCATCCCGTAAAGCGCGATCGTTAGCACCGGTAAGAAGAAGTTCTCGAACGTCGGGTTCTCCATCGCTTGCGTCGCCGTGCCCTTGAACCATTTCAGGCCCACAGCGGATGACGTGAAGATCGCGATGAAGATCACACCCGAGACATATTCCGGCGTCGCGGTCGTTGTAATGGCAAAGGTAGACAACGTCCGGTCCGTGGCCGACCCTTCTTTCATCCCAGCCAGAATGCCAAGGATCAGCGCCGAGGGAACCATCAACAGCATCACCCAGAACATCAGTCGGCCTGTCAAAGCCAGCCGGGTGCCGACGACTGTCCCGACTTCTTCTTTGAAGACCGTCGAATACCCCCAGTAGCCCTGAAGGATGCCGCAGAAATTAGGAGACTCTTCGGCGGTTTTGCCGGGTAGAATGCATCGGCCCTGAACAGTGCCGTCTTCATTCGTGTGCCGGTATGAGGGCAGAACGCCCAGCCATTCACCGTATTTTATGGGCGTCGACTGAAGATATCCGCCTTTTTCCAAAAAGCTCTCGACCTGTTCATCCGACATCCGGAAATTGCCCTGCGTTTTCGCTAGCTTTTCCAGGTTCGGGTAGAGATTGGTGAGGAAAAAAACCAGGAATGTCAGGCACAATGCTGTCAGCAGCATAATCCCCACACGCCTTAAAATGAAAAGTCCCATGTTAGCCCCTGTTGGTCGGCTGGCGTGGACGGCATTCCGCCTCACGCGTTGCTATTCTTATGGTCGCCGTATTGAGGACGAAGGGCCGCGCCAGTGCGGCGCGGCCCTTTTTGTGTTTTGGGTCAGGAGGTCAGGCCGAACTTGTAAAGCTGCGGCAGGTCCGCGATGTGCTTTTCGACACCGACCATGTTGTCGCGATGGTGGCGCATTGCAGTCCGCCAATAAGGCTGAATGACAACACCTTCTTCGATCATGATCGCCTGCAGTTTCGCCATCACCTCGCGGCGCATGTCGACATCAGCGAGCGAGTTCGCCTCGGCCAGCAGCGTGTCGAACTCTTCGTTGGAGAAACCGGACTCGTTCCAAGCGACGCCAGATTTGTAGGCCAGCGCCAGGATTTGCGTACCCAGCGGGCGGTGGTTCCAGTTGGTCGAGGAATATGGGTACTTGGTCCAGTCGTTCCAGAAGGTCGAGCCCGGCAGAACAGTGTGTTTGGCCTTGATGCCCGCGTCGTTCAATTGAGCCACAACTGCCGCAGTGGTATTTCGGCGCCAGTCATCGTCGATGGACTGCACTTCGTGCTCGAAGTCAGCCATGCCTGCTTCTTCCATCAGGGCCTTTGCTCCGGCCGGATCGTAGGGGATGCGGGTGATCGACGAGTCATATTCCGGATGCATCGGGCCGACATGGCTGTTTTCTGCCGGAATGCCGTAACCGGACATGCCGAGTTCAAGGCAAACCTCGTTATCCACCGCCATGGCGAGGGCCTGACGGACCCGCTTGTCGCCGTAGATCTTGTTGCCGTCCGCATCTTCTGCCAGCTGGTTCGGGCGGATCACGATGGTAAAGCCCGACGGGATTTCCGAGCGGACAAGACCGATGCCGTCGAAGATGTCGACGAATTCACCGACCGACTCCCAGTTCATGTCGATCTCTTCGGCCTCATAAGCGGCCAGGAAGGCGGCAGGGTCGGTGCCATAGTCGATGAATTCGATCCGATCTATGTAGCCGCCTTTGCCCGCTTCGTAGCCCCACCAGTCGAAGCCTTCGTTGCGGACCAGAACGCCCTTCACGCCGACCTCGTGGCTTTCGGGAATCATGAAGCCTGTGCCAACCGGGTTCGACAGCATGTCATTCGGGTCAAAGCTGCTGTGGACGATAGCACCCGGATAGTCTGCCATGCCGGGGATGATGGTGATGTCCGGCGTGTTGCACTTCAGTTTAACGGTGTGCGAATCGATAACGGTAATGGCGCCATCAGAGGCTTTCTGGGTGCTCTCATCGACCAGCGACGCCATGCGCGAGGCCATCGAGTTGCCTTCCAGCGACGCATCGCACCAGCCTTCGATGTTGCGAGCCACGTCTTCGGCAGTGAAATCGTCACCGTTGTTCCACTTGACGCCCTTGCGGACGTTCAGCGTGTATTCAGTGGCGTCGTCATTGGCTTCCCAGCTTTCCAGCAACATGGGCTTGAACGTACCGTCGTTGTTGTACTCGACAAGATACTCCAACCAGCCCGCCGTGAAGGTCGCAATCTGCGTCCAGTCATAGGTGCGCGGGTCTTTGAGTGCGCGGACTTCCATCTGATATCGGATGGTGCCGCCTTGCTGCGGCTCAGCTGCGGCTGCGGGTGATTGCAGACCGATCATGCCGTAGGCAACCGGAGCGGCAACACCCAGTGCGGTGACGCGGGCCAGAAACTCGCGGCGGCTCAGATTGCCGTCGCGGTATTCCTGGGCGTGCATCTCTGCGGCCCAGTGCACCGACGTTCCCTTTGTTGTATGGTTAGTCATGAATGTCTCTCCCTGTGACATATTTGTTTTTTTGCATGGAATAAACGAACCTAGCCGGCGTTTTTCAGGCCAAGGCGAAGGTCGAAGGGTTCGGTTTTTTGAACGTTGGAATTCCCCATGTCGGTATTCGGCAACAGAATCCGAAGGACGTCAATGTTCGAATGCGGCATGAAGAGCAAAAAAACGACATGTCTGGGCGGTTGTTGCGCATCACGTGCCCTGTGCTTCTTACCCATTCCCAACGCGGGGCATGACGCCAACTCATGGAAGCCGAGCGCCGTAAGTACTGGAAATATTGGTTCATTCCGACTGGCAGCCAGATTGGTTACGGGGAATCAACCGCGTTTCGTATCAGTTTGATAAATCGAGGTGATTCCACGCCTTCATGCGCGCCCGGAACCATGTGCGCTGGCGTTTGGCAAACTGACGGGTCGAGATCGTGGCCCGTTCGCGTGCTTGCTCCAATGTCATTGAGCCATCAAGATAGGCCATGAGTTCCGGCACGCCGATGGCCTTGCAGGCGGGTAGCGACGGATCATAGCGGTCCCGCATGGCCGCAACCTCGTCCAGAGCGCCGCTCTCTAACATTTGATCGAACCGACGGGTGATGCGGTCCAGCAGCCATGATTTGTCGACGTCAAAGACGATGGGCACCGCGTCCTGCAGGGGCAGCACAGGCGGCGGAGTGTCGTCCTGCCAGGAGGCAAGGCTGCGTCCGGTTGCCTGCTGAACCTCCCACGCGCGCTGAACGCGGGCGCGGTTTTGGGTGTCCAGCCGGGTCAGGGTCTCGGCATCCACGCCAGCCATCAGCTGAGCCAAGTCCATCTGATCGGCATCCTGACGCACATGCTGAGGGGGCGGTGGTATCTCTGCCATTCCTTCCGTCAGAGCAGTGAAATACAGCCCGGTTCCACCAACGATGATCGGGCGCTGGCTGCCCGTCAGCAGCGGTGTGACCTCACGCAGCCAGTGGCCGGTGGAATAATCCTGATCAAATGCGACGTGACCATAAAGGCGATGCGGCGCGCGGGCTTCCTCGTCCGGTGAGGGGCGGGCCGAAATCACCTGCCAGCAGTCGTAAACCTGACTAGCGTCGGCGTTGACGATCACCCCTCCGAACCTTTCAGCGATGCGCAGCGCCAGCTCGGACTTGCCCGAGGCTGTCGGGCCAGCGATCAGAACCGGCTTGTCATCCGGTATCTCGGGGAGCCGGTCCCAAATCGATGCGGTGGGGTGATTGGTCATGGTCCCTCAGTATCCGCATTGAACCTGCGGTCGTTTTGCTTCATTTTGCGCCGGAAAATAAACCCGTGCCAGCCCGGAGCGCAATATGAGCCTAACCTCGTCCCCCAACACCCAAAAGCCCAAGTATGATCGCGTGATGCTGAAGATTTCCGGCGAGGCGTTGATGGGTGATCAGGGATTCGGCCTGCATCCGCCGACCGTCCAGCGCATCGCGCAGGAGGTGAAATCGGTCCATGATCTGGGCGTCGAGATTTGCATGGTGATTGGGGGCGGCAATATCTTCCGCGGCCTCAGCGGCTCGGCCCAGGGGATGGAGCGGACCACGGCCGACTATATGGGGATGCTGGCGACCGTGATGAACGCGCTCGGGATGCAGTCGGCGTTGGAAGAGATCGGGGTATTTACCCGCGTGATCTCGGCCATCCGTATGGATGAGGTCTGCGAGCCGTATATCCGCCGCCGCGCCGTGCGCCACCTTGAAAAGAAACGGGTTTGTATCTTTGCCGCTGGTACGGGCAACCCGTATTTTACCACTGATACGGCCGCGACCCTGCGCGCGAATGAGATGGCCTGTCAGGCGATCTTCATGGGCAAAAACGGCGTGGACGGGGTGTATGACAAGGACCCGAAAGAACATGCCGATGCAAAGAGGTACGACACGGTTTCTTACGACGACGTACTGGCCAAACGGCTGCGGGTCATGGATGCTTCGGCCATTGCGCTGGCGCGTGACAACAACCTGCCGCTGATCGTGTTCGGTCTGGATGAGCCGGGCGGCTTCCGGGGCATTCTAGCCGGTGAGGGGACCTATACCAAGGTTGAAGGCTGAGGCGCGCGCTCAGCAATTACCGTTCACTCTACTCATCGAAAGGCTTGGCCATGACAGCGTTGGATATTGATTTCGTTCGGGCTCAGTTCCCGGCCTTTGCCGAACCCAGCCTTCAGGGTCAGGCCTTTTTCGAGAACGCAGGTGGCTCCTACTCCTGCCAGCCAGTGATCGACCGGCTGACGCGGTTTTACACTCAGCGAAAGGTGCAGCCATACGCGCCCTACGAGGCCAGCCGTCTTGCGGGTGCCGAGATGGATGAAGCCCGCGCCCGGATGGCCGCTATTCTGGGGGTTGAGACTGACGAACTGAGTTTTGGTCCCTCGACCACCCAGAACACCTATGTTCTTGCGCAGGCTTTCCGTCAATGGATGAGCCCCGGCGAAGCGATCATTGTCACCAATCAGGATCATGAGGCCAATTCCGGCCCGTGGAGACGCCTTGTCGAGGCCGGGATCGAAGTGCGCGAGTGGAAGATTGATCCCGAAACGGGATCTCTGAACCCGCAGGATCTGGAAAACCTGCTGGATGAAAAAACTCGGCTGGTCTGCTTCCCGCATTGCTCGAACGTGGTGGGTGAGATCAACCCGGTGACCGAGATCACCGCCATTGCCCATGCTGCTGGCGCTTTTGTGTGCGTGGACGGCGTATCCTACGCGCCGCACGGGTTTCCGAATGTGGGTGATCTGGGGCCGGATATCTATCTTTTCTCGGCCTACAAGACCTACGGCCCACATCAGGGTTGCATGGTCATCCGGCGTGCTCTGGGTGAGTTGCTGCCCAATCAGGCGCATTATTTCAATGGCGATACTCTGTACAAACGGTTCACCCCGGCAGGGCCGGACCATGCGCAAATCGCTGCCAGCGCGGGAATGGCGGATTACATCTCGCTGCTCAGCACCCACCATGGCGGCCCAACTGAGGGTGCCGCGGCGCAAGGCGCTTTCGCCCATGACCTGATGCGCAATCACGAGGTTGCGCTGCTGCAACCGGTGCTTGATGCTGTCAAAAGCCGAAACGCGGTGCGACTGCTTGGCCCGTCTGATGCCACTCGACGCGCGCCCACCGTCGCCTTGGCTTTGAGGCGACCGGCCGAAGCTGTGGCGGCTGAACTGGCGGAGCATGGCGTGATGGCCGGCGGTGGTGACTTCTATGCTGTACGTGCCTTGCAGGCGATGGGGGTCGATCCGGATCAAGGCGTTTTGCGGGTCAGCTTTACGCATTACACGTCCCAACAGGAAATTGATCAGTTATTGAATGCACTTGACCGGGTTTTGTGATCCAGTTTTCGATATGCTCCGTAGTGGAAAGAAAACTGCGGGGCGAATATGGAAGATGGGCAACCTCCGATCATTTTGTGGTTCAGGCGTGACCTGCGGCTAAGCGATCATCCGGCGCTTGCCGCGGCGGCCGCGACCGGTCGCCCTGTGGTGCCGGTTTTTCTGTGCGATGATCTGGTGCAAACCCTTGGCGCGGCCCCGAAATGGCGGCTTGGGCTGGGGCTTGAGGTCTTTAGCCGCGCACTGAACGACATTGGCAGCCGTCTAATCTTGCGACGGGGCGATGCGTTGGCACGGTTGCAGCGGCTTATCGCGGAAACCGGCGCGACGGACGTGTATTGGTCGCGCGCCTACGATCCCGCCTCAATTGCGCGGGACACAAAGATCAAATCGGCGCTGAAAGGGAAGGGGATCGAGGCCAAATCCTTTGCCGGTCACCTTCTGTTCGAACCCTGGACTGTTGCGACCAAGGCCGGTCAGCCGTTTCGCGTCTTCACCCCGATGTGGCGCGCTGTGCAGGGGCGCGAGGTCCCTCCGCCCGAGGCAGCCCCGACCCGGTTGACCGCCCCCGAGCACTGGCCTGCCTCTGACGATCTGGCGACTTGGCACTTTGGCGCGGCGATGAACCGAGGGGCGGCGGTCGTAAGACATTATGTGCAACCCGGCGAACAAGCAGCGCTTGATCAGCTGGAGGTGTTCCTGAACCGGATCGCGAATTACGGCGCTGACCGTGATAGGCTGGATTTGGACGGGACATCGAACCTGTCCGAATACCTCTCATTGGGTGAAATCGGTCCGCGTACCGCTTGGCATCGCGTGCAACGCGCGGCTTTCGAAGGGACCCAAGGCACTGGTTCATTTCTGCGACAGCTTATCTGGCGCGAGTTCGCCTATCATCTTATGTACCACACGCCTCAGCTGGTGTCGGGCAACTGGAAGCCAGAATGGGACGCTTTTCCGTGGAACGAGGCCCGAGATGCGCCCGAGGTGCAAGCTTGGCTGCAAGCCAGAACCGGCATCCCGGTTGTGGATGCGGGTCTGCGGCAGATGTATGTGACCGGGCGGATGCACAATCGTGCCCGGATGATCGTGGCAAGTTATCTGACCAAGCATCTGATGACCCATTGGAAAATCGGTATGGAGTGGTTCGAGGATTGCCTGATCGACTGGGACCCGGCCTGCAATGCGATGGGCTGGCAATGGGTCGCGGGGTCCGGCCCGGATGCGTCTCCATTCTTCCGCATTTTCAATCCCGTTACACAGCAGGAAAAATTCGACCCCAAGGGTGCCTACTTAAAACAGTGGATTGCCGAGGGCAGGCCAAACCCGTCTGAGACGGCGTTGTCCTACTTTGAAGCCACACCCCGTTCTTGGGGTTTGAACCCCAAGGCGGATTACCCACCTCCGGTGGTCGATCTGCCAACAGGGCGCGCCCGCGCGCTGGCCGCGTATGAACGCCGAAAAAACCAGTAAGGAACTGAAAACTTGCCACAAACACAATTGCGTCCTAGCCTGCAGCAACCACCGCAGAGGGGAGAGCGGATGATCTTGACAACGACCGAAGGCCAAAAAGGTCTGCCCAGATATTTCGCGCAGGTTTTCAAGATGCTGAGCAAAATGGAGGCCGGGCGCTTGGATATTACTTTGTCTGACGGACGGACCTTCCGTGTTGAGGGCTCAAAGCCAGGACCGGTTGCCGAGGTCGAAATTCACGATCCCGACGTGTTTGCCCGCTTGATCCGGGAAGGTGAGCTTGGCTTTTCCGACGCTTATCTGGAAGGCCATTGGAGCACGCCCGATTTGCGCGCCTTTATGGATTTGGTCCATATGGGCAGTGAAACGGCCTACGATGGGTTCACTGGCAAGTTTCTCGTGCAGGCCTATGAGCGTCTGAGGTTTTGGTTGCATCGGAACAATCGCAAACAGGCCAAGAAGAATATCTCGTATCACTACGATCTGGGGAACGATTTTTATGCACTCTGGCTTGACGATACGATGACTTATTCCAGCGCCATTTTCGAGACAGGGCAGGAGAGCCTCGAGAAGGCGCAGACCGCCAAATACGCCAGCATGGTCGATGAGATGGGCGTCAAACCAGGCGATCATGTGCTTGAGATCGGCTGTGGCTGGGGCGGCTTCGCCGAATATGCCGCGAAAGAGCGTGGCCTGCGCGTAACGGGCCTGACGATCAGCCAAGAGCAGTTGAAGTTCGCTCAGGAACGCATTGAGAAGGCTGGTATATCGGATCTGGTTGATCTGAAGTTGCAAGACTATCGCGACGAACAAGGGCAATATGACGGCATTGCCTCGATCGAGATGTTTGAGGCCGTGGGTCAGAAATACTGGCCGGTCTATTTCGATACTGTGCGGGATCGGTTGAAGCCGGGTGCACAAGCCACCTTGCAGATCATCACCGTGGGCGATCATCGCTGGGACTACTACAAGAACGGCGTTGATTTCATTCAGAAATACATCTTTCCGGGGGGAATGCTGCCATCGCCTACGATCTTGCGACAGCAGATTGATCAGGCGGGGCTGAATGTCGTGCGCTCGAAGGAGTTCGGCAAGAGCTATGACCTGACCCTGCGTCGTTGGTTTGATACGTTCAACGACAAGTGGGACCAGATCTCGGAAATGGGATTTGATGAGCGTTTCCGCCGCATGTGGAATTATTATTTGACGGCCTGCGGCGCAGCCTTTGACACGGGCAATTGCGATGTGACACAGATCACCATAGCAAAGCCTAGTTAACGAACGGAATTCATACATGCCCACCGCCAGTCGCCTTGTCGCCGCCGCTTGTCTTGTGGTGTTGGCGTTCATCGTGTCCAGCATGGTTATCGCAAACGGAGAAGAGGGGAAGGACTACGGGTATTTTACCGTGGTCAATATCGCCTTGGGTTGGATTTGCGGTTGGAAAATCATGGGCAAGCGCGCTGGCCGGGGCTGGACGGCCGGAATCAACAACGGCCTGACCGGCGTGGCCTCACTGGTGTTTTGGGGCCTTTTCGTTCAGGGCACCTATGAAATGTTCCGACTGGCCATGCGCCACCGCTATGACGGCCCTTTCGAGGCGCTGATTGCCATCTTCAAGATTGGCGTCGAATTCGGTGAACAGTTGCTCGCGCCGGAAATCCTGATCACCTTGGGTGTTGGGGCCGTTGCCACCGGCTTGCTGACTGAAATAGCAAGCCGTCGCTGGCGTTGAATGTGAACACTTAGCGAAAGTCTAGCCTCTCGTGTCCGATTTGTTCTTCTATGGAACCCTGCGGCATGTGCCGCTGTTGGAGGCGGTTCTCGGGCGCTCGTCGTCTGAGTTGTCGCTGAAACCTGCCATTCTGCCAGACCACATCGTTTCTGCGGTTCAGGGGCAGGACTTCCCAATGATTCAACCCTCAAGCGGTGAGCAGGGTGTGGGATTGTTTGTGCAAGGCCTGACGCAAGCGGATCTCGATCGGCTGGCCTTCTATGAGGGCGGGTTCGACTATGATCTCAGGCCGTTGACTGTGACTCTAGAGGATGGAACCCAAGCGCAGGCTCAGGTGTTTTTTCCCGAACCTACGGCCTGGGTGCCGGATGGGCCTTGGTCTCTGGCCGCGTGGGTTGAACGCCTTGGTGACGTCACCGCGCTCGCCGCCGAGGAGGAAATGAGCTATTTCGAGCGGGTTGCGCCTTCGGATATGGCGCGCAGCATGCAGGCGATTCAGACGCGGGCCCGGGCAAAACTCTTCGCACGGCAGCGGCAAACGGGGGATGCGCGCGATGTGTCCAAGGACGTGATCGTGCATCGCCATCATCGGGCCTATGTCAACTACTTCGCGATGGAAGAGATCGACCTGCAACACCGTCAATACGATGGAGCCATGGGGCCGACGCTGAACCGAAGCGCGCTGTTGCAAGGCAGCGCGGTAATCGTTCTCCCCTATGATCCGGTGCGAGACACCGTATTACTTGTCGAGCAGTTCCGCGCCCCAGTCTATCTGATCGATGATCCCGAACCTTGGATGTGGGAGCCGGTTGCAGGCATGATCGACCCTGGTGAAACGCCAGAGCAGGCCGCACATCGTGAAGGAATGGAGGAGGCAGGCATCGCTTTCGATGCTCTGCATAGCGCAGGAGGAGGTTATTCCTCCAGCGGGTCGTCGACCGAGTACGTCTATCTCTATGTCGGGCTTGGTGATTTGACAGATCCCGCAATAACCGCAGGGCTGACCACCGAAGGTGAGGATATACGCTCTCGTGTTCTACCATTTGACATGTTTATTGCCATGGTGGATCGCGGTGAATTCAAAGACTTACCGCTGTTGACTCTGGCCCATTGGCTGGCGCGTCACCGCGACCGCCTGCGTGGGTGACTATCGCGCTTGTGGTTGGCGCAGAGCGGCTGTAAATCTGCAGTGTTACGTAATGAAATGAGGGTGCCATGCGCATTGCACGAGATCTTGCCGACGCAGTCGGAAAAACGCCGCTGATCCGGTTGAAGCGCATCAGTGAAGAAACCGGGTGCGAGATCCTCGGCAAGGCGGAATTTATGAACCCCGGCCAGTCGGTCAAGGACCGTGCTGCTCTCTACATCATCCGCGACGCAGTTGCGCGGGGTGAGTTGAAGCCCGGTGGCACCATAGTGGAAGGCACCGCAGGCAATACAGGCATCGGGCTGGCTCTGGTCGGTGCATCGATGGGGTTCAAGACGGTGATCGTTATCCCGGAAACCCAGTCAGAAGAGAAGAAAGACATGCTGCGTCTTGCAGGCGCGCAATTGGTTCAGGTTCCGGCGGCACCGTATCGCAACCCCAACAACTTCGTTCACTACTCCCGCCGTCTGGCCGATGAACTGGCGCAAACTGAACCCAATGGCGCGATCTGGGCAAACCAGTTCGACAATGTTGCCAACCGTCAGGCCCATGTGGAAACCACCGGCCCCGAGATCTGGGAACAGACCGACGGCAAGGTCGATGGCTTTGTCTGCGCGGTCGGCTCTGGCGGAACGCTGGCGGGCGTGGCCGATGCGCTGCAGCCAAAAGGCGTGAAGATAGGCCTGGTCGACCCGATGGGCGCGGGGCTGTATTCCTATTACACAACTGGCGAAATCGCGATGGAGGGCGGCTCGATCGCAGAAGGTATCGGACAGGTGCGGATCACCAAGAACCTCGAAGGGTTCAAGCCGGACTACACCTATCAGGCGACCGACAACGAAGCCCTGCCGTACATCTTTGACCTGCTTCGTGAAGAAGGTCTGGTCATGGGTGGTTCGACCGCGATCAACATGGCTGGTGCGGTGCGTTTGGCCAAGGACCTTGGGCCGGGGCATACGATTGTGACCATCCTGTGTGACTATGGCACACGCTATCAGTCCAAACTGTTCAATCCCGAGTTCCTGCGCGAAAAAGAACTGCCGGTACCGGATTGGATGACAGACGCCCCGCGCAAGATACCGGGCGTATTCGAGGACGTCTGATGCTGCGACAGGTCCGCCTGTTTCTGACACTCGCTGCGCTGATCTTTGTCGGATTGGCGGGGGCGGCCTCGGCCCAGCTGACCGACCGGCAAAGCGAGTTCTACAAAGGCTGGCTTAGCACTGCGGACCGTGCCGAAAGCGTTGTTGAAGCCGACAGGGCGTCGGACGCCGCGATGGAGCAGTTGCGTACCGAGATCGACGGCTATCGCAATACGTTCAATACGGCCCGCAATGCCAATGCCGACCGCATCCAGACACTGGAAAGCCAGGTAAATGCGCTGGGTCCTAAACCTGAAGAAGGGGTCACGGAGCCGGAGGATATCGCGCAACTTCGCGAGCATCTGGACGAACAGCTCAACGCCTTGCGGGTGCCGCGGATTATCTCTGAGGAGGCCTTTAGCCGCGCCAACGGTCTGATCAGCGAAATTGACCGTATCCTGCGAGAACGTCAGAGAAAGCAGTTTCTGGAACGCGGTCCATCGCCGCTGAACCTGTCGACATGGCCCGCCGCGTGGTCCGATATCCGCGAGGCTCTGTTCGGACTGTTCAACGAGACGACGGCCAGTCTGACATCCGACGTAACTAAAGAACGCGTTCAGAATCAGGCACCTGCGATACTGGCCTTGGTGGCACTAGCCGTCATCTTACTGGTTTACGGACGCCGTTGGTCTGAACGCGGAGGCGACTATCTGCGTCGTTTCGGTGGGCGCGGAACCGGCGCGTGGACCTTTGTGATTTCCCTTCTACGCATCATCCTTCCCTGGATTGGCGTGGTGGCTCTGACAGCTGCGATTGACCTGACCGGAGTACTTGGTCTGCGCGGTACGCTTTTGCTGCAGCAGGTGCCGTATTGGGCGGCAATCGTGCTTGTTTTCGACTGGGTCGGACGGCAGGTCTACCTGATGGCCGCGGCACAGAATTTCCGAAGATTCTCGGCGGGGCAGATCACCGAAATACGTATCTATGTCGATATTCTGGCAGTGATGCTGATCCTGCACGACATGGTTGGCCTGTTCGAGAGGATTGAGAACATAGCGGAGTCCACCCGCGCTGTTGTGATCTTTCCGGTCATTGTCGTCACCTCACTTCTTCTGCTGCGCATTCGTCAGATCAGACAATCAGATCCAGCGACCGAGGGCGGCGAGATCCCACGTGCCAGTGGATTTTCGCAGGTTGTCGAGGTTGTCCGGCGCATCGTGCTTTTGCTTGGTGTCAGCGCGCCTGTTCTGGCCTTGTTGGGCTACACCAACGCGGCCGAAGCGATTGTGTTTCCTGCAGTCAATACGCTGATCCTGATCGCCATTCTTGTGATCGTGCAGCGCTTTATCAGCTCGCTTTACGGCTGGTTTACGGGACAGGGGGACAACGCCCGTGATTCTCTGTTCGCGGTTCTGGTGGGTTTCTTCTTGGCCTTGGTTTCGATCCCTATCCTGGCCCTTTTCTGGGGCGCGCGCGAAGCGGATCTTAGCGAGATCTGGTCGCAGATCCTGCAAGGGTTCAGCTTGGGCGGGGTTACGATCTCTCCGTCCAATTTCCTGACTTTTGTTGCCGTGTTTGCCATCGGATATGGCTTGACGAGGTTGTTGCAGGGGGGCTTGCGCAATTCGCTGCTGCCCAAGACGAGCATCGATCCGGGTGGGCAGAATGCGATCGTTTCGGGCACTGGCTACGTCGGTATTTTCCTCGCCTCGCTGGTTGCAATCACGGTCGCCGGCTTTGATCTCTCATCGCTCGCGATTGTCGCCGGTGCCTTGTCTGTTGGTATTGGTTTTGGCCTTCAGACCATCGTTTCGAACTTCGTTTCGGGGATCATCCTGCTGGTTGAGCGGCCGATCTCGAAAGGGGATTGGATCGATGTGAACGGGATGATGGGCTATGTCCGCGATATCTCGGTCCGATCCACGCGGATTGAGACTTTTGACCGGACGGATGTCATCGTTCCGAACTCGGATCTGATCAGCGGCGTGGTCACCAACTATACGCGTGGCAATACGATTGGCCGGGTGATCGTGCCTGTGGGCGTGGCCTACGGAACTGACACGCGCAAGGTCGAGACCATTCTGGGCGAGATTGCGAATTCTCATCCCATGGTCTTGGCAAACCCAGCCCCTAGTGTGGTGTTTCAGGGGTTCGGTGCGGATTCGCTGGACTTTGAAATCCGGGGTATTCTGCGCGACGTGAATTGGGTTCTGTCGGTAAAATCCGATATGAACCACGAAATCAATCGCCGGTTCGTGGAAGAGGGTATCGAGATCCCGTTTGCACAACGCGACGTTTGGCTTCGTAACCCCGAAGCCTTGCGCGTTGAAGCACAAGACCCAACCGCGCCAGCCCCGGAGCAACGAGCACCCAGCACCGAACCCGCAGCCATGACCGAGGGAGATCTGGACGGCGATGCTGGGGACGAAGTCTGACCATTGCTCGCGTTGGGAATGGTCCGCAAACTAATGTGCAAACGGGCGTGAATTCACGGAATTGGGGCCTTGCAAATCCTTTTGCATTGCGTCACATATCGCGCTCACGGAGAGGTGGCCGAGTGGTCGAAGGCGCACGCCTGGAAAGTGTGTAGGCGGGAAACCGTCTCCAGGGTTCGAATCCCTGTCTCTCCGCCACAATCCCCCTGATCAGTGTATGTCGCACCTAGATATGAGCGTTTTGTGTGGCGAGATCTGGTTGCATTGTATCAGTTCCATGACAGCCATATAGTGCCGTTCGACGCGAATTTTCTGCACAGGACAGACGGACGAACATGATTGACCTGACGGGGCGGGTGCCTCTGCGTACAAGCCAGAATTATGAAATCTTCCAGCATCCAGAAATGGATGGCGCCCTGTTGAAAGTCCGCGTGGATGAGCCGAAGCGAAACCACCTTATCCCGCGTTATGCGGAATGGCGTTATGGCAATTTGCGACAGTGGAACCGCGAAGCGAACGAATACCTTGCCGCGCTGCATCGCGGCTGCCCCGAGATTGAGCGTCTGGCGAAATTCATGGGCTATGCACCAACTTCGCGGGGGCCTGCAATCGTTGTGGAAAAGATGACCGGCCCGGATGGGGATCTCGCCCCGTCCCTGCATGCAGAGATGATGGCTGCGAATGGAGATCCCGATGTGCTTCAGAAGCTGCGGGCCGACTTGCTGGAGTTGCTGGATGATCTGGAGCGCGGACGCATCATCGTCGGTGACATGGGGATAGGAAACATCGTGCGCGCGCAAGAGCGCGGTGGCAAACTCGTCGTCATTGACGGGCTGGGTGAGAGGGTCCTGTTGCCTCTGACACTGTTCAGCGATTGGGCGTTTCGCAAATCCATGGCGCGGCGGCGTGCGCGCATGGCGGGTTAGTTACGTCAGAATGGACCTATTTGAGCATTGGCCGCTGTCCTGTATTTGCTTTATGTCTGGCGATGTTAGGTGCAAGACAGCCCAAATTGGCGGAGGTGCTAAGTGAAACTCTCAACCCCAAATTTCCCGGCCCCAACTGATGCTGAAGGTCGCAAGGCTATCCGCCCTGTCATCTGTTATCCACCTGAAACTCTGCCCAGCCCTGATCTAGATGGGCTGACCCGCTTGCGGGACACATCCGAGAAAACTGCCGAGGTCACCGCCGCACCGCGCGATGCCGCCTGTATCGACGTGCCAGCTGGTGCTTTTTTCCGCATCACATCCGTCGAAGGCGCGCAGGTTGGCGATCTGAACCTGTGGAACAAACACAATCTGACCGAACGGTTCTACTCCGGTAAAACCCGCGCCCTACACGGTACGCATCTTTCGACCGGAGACCGCATGTGGTCGACCTTCCCAAATATGCGGCCCATGGCGACGATCACGGCTGATACGCTGGACTGGTACGGCTTTGACGCTTTTGGGGGCTCCGTTCATGACGTGATCGGCACCCGCTGCGACCCGTATACCGGTCGGTTGCTGTCGGGGGATGACTACCACTATTGCTGTCATTCGAACCTGACCCGGGCCTTGGCGCAGCATTGCGATCTGCCTCTGCATGAGGCGGAGACCTATGTGCATGACGTTCTGAATGTCTTCATGTGTACCGGTTTCACGCGCGATACCGGCCAGTACTTCATGAAGGCCAGCCCGGTGCGTCCAGGTGACTATCTTGAATTCCATGCCGAGATCGACCTGATCGTCGGCCTCTCAGCCTGTCCTGGTGGGGATTGTTCCTCAGAGCATTCCTCGGACACCGCTGCGTGCTATCCGTTGCTGATCGAGGTCTTCGATCCGGGTGAAGCCGCGCGGCAGTCGCATGTGCAGCCCAGTGTCTCGGCCTATGACCGGACGCATGGCGTATAGAAGACAGCGAAAGGAAAGCGCGTGACGCAAGCGGATGAGCAGCTGGAGACGGCTGTGTTCTACATAAACCTTGACCGGGTTCCCGAACGCCGCGCGTTTATGGAGGCGCAGTTCGCAAAAGCTGGCGTGATCGAACCGATCCGCTTCAGCGCGGTTGACGCACGTCAGGCGGATGCTCTGGAGGGGAATGGGTATGTGCCGGGCGTTGGTTCTCGCTGGGGTTTGAAGCAAAGCGAGATCGCCTGTTTTGAAAGCCATCGCACCGTCTGGCAGCAAGCAGTGGATCAAAATCTGAAGGCGGCCGCAATTTTCGAGGATGATGTCGAGATGTCGTCCCGACTGGGGCAGGTGATCGACAGCCTCGTCGAGAACGCGGACAGGTTCGATTTCGCAAAGTTGGACTACTCGCCGCGCAGCCTGCGTTTTGGAGCAGAGGAAGAGATAGGCAGAGTTACAGTTCGCCCAATGCTGGAAATGGCCCCAAGTGCTGCGGCCTATGTTCTGTCGCAGGAGGGGTGTCGCAAACTGCTGGCTTGGTCTCAGCAGTACTCGGACCATCTGGACGATTTCGTATCGATCCCCCGGCCAGATTGGCGGATGTATCAGGTGTTCCCGGCTGTGGGTGTGCAGATGATCTGGTCGAAGCAGCAGCAGGATCTTAAACAGGTCAAGACCAGCGAGCGGGAAGGGGATCAATCCACCAATACCGGCTTGGACAAAGGCCCGTTCTGGTTCCGGGCTCGGCGCGAGCTATTCGCGGCAAAACGCAAGCTTGGTTGGCGCTTTGGAGGGCAAAAAAAATTGCTCGACCAGGGTGGGTTTGTTGGGTTCATTCCAACTGATACAGACCTTCTTGTCTGAAGCCTGTTTCGAGCACCCTGGTGGAAAACCGAGGCTGAAGAACTCAAGTTTTCAAAAGCATTAACAAAAATACCAATTTGATATAAGGTTGTGGCGTTATTTCTAGTTATTGACTGGGTGTTGGGGTGTCACAAACGCTTTACGAGAAATACGGCGGCTTCAAAACCATCAGCCGTGTGGTGATGAGTTTCTACGAAATAGCGCTGGAGTCCGACGACATCGGGCATTTCTTCGAAGATATCGACATGCCGCGCCTGATTGACCATCAGACCAAGTTCGTCTCTTCCCTGGTCGGTGGTCCTGCTGCGTTCAGCGACGATAGGATCGAGGCTGTGCATCGCCACCTTGGCATTTCTCATGACCATTTTGATGTCATGGCGGAGCTATTCGGCGAAGCGCTTGAGATGCATGGCATGTCCGAGCGCGATATCAAAACGGCCCTTGGCGCGATTGAAGGCAAACGCTCGATCATCGTCAGCCGTGACGCGGCATGAGCATCCTTGCCATCAACGAACAGCTGCTGCGTGCCATCGGCGTTGGTGTTGCCGTTGTGCGGGCGTCGGATCTGAAATTCGTCTTTCATAACAGCCCCTTCGCCGAATGGTTTGGCAAGCCCGAGAAAAAGCAGTCTCTGTTAGATATTCTGCCGGACCTCGATGCGAGAGAGCTGGAAGACGTCAAGCAATCCGGCCTCCGGTATTCGGTCGAGCTTCAGATCAAACCCAAGCGCCGGACTCTGATCTTTGCAGTCACTGTCTCACTGGCCAGTGGGTTGTCGGAACAGGTGCTGATCGTGGAATGCCAGAACATCACGCGCATTCGCGAGCTTGAGAGCATGATCGACAGCTACTCTACCATGGTCGAGCGCAACACGCGTGAATTGGAGCGCGAGAAGGAGAGGGTTGAACGCCTCTTGCTGAACGTGATGCCCCGCGCGGTGTATGAAGAGTTCAAGACTTTTGGCGTCGTGACCCCTCAGTTGTTCGATCAAGTCTCGGTGGTGATGTTGGATTTCGTCGGGTTCACGGATTTTGCTGCCAAAACCGACCCGACGGTCACGTTGAGCGAGTTGAATGATATCTTCACGGCCTTCGACCGGATCGTCGAGCAATACGGTTGCGAGCGGATCAAAACGATAGGGGACGCCTATCTGGCCGTCTCTGGCATGCCGGATGCGACGCCCGACCATGCCACCGCTGTTGCCCATTGCGCGGTGCGCTTCTTGCGGTATTTGGAACGTCGAAACGAAAGCCATCCGCATAAATGGCAGGCCCGGATCGGTCTAGGTATGGGGCCTGCTGTTGGGTCGGTCGTGGGCATTCAGAAATATGTCTATGACGTGTTTGGCCCAGCGGTAAACATCGCTGCTCGCCTACAAGTCTTTGCAAACCCGATGAATATCGTGGCGCCAGAGGCGATGAAATACGCGTTGATCGATGAGTTTCAGGTCTCAGATCTGGGGCGGGTCGAGATCAAGGGGATGGGAGAGATGGACCTGATCAACGTCTCATCGGGCCTCAGTGCCAATCAAGGAAGCCGATTGTTCTGAGGGTCAGTCGTCCTGCGGCACCAGACCCAGCCCGCGCAGGTAAATCCCAATCCCGCTTTCCAGAAGGTCCTCGGGCGAAAAGGGGGAGGTCGCACCTGTCGCGTTGCGCGCATAGAGTTCGACCACACCGTGACTCATCGCCCAGATATGGGCCGAGAACATGGACGCGGGAGGCCGCTTTTCAGGTGGGATATGTTGAGACAGGTCCGCAGCGGCCTTCTCCAGAACCGTTTTGGCCCGGTTTGACGCTAACGACAGCTCGGGCGTGCGGTTCGGGGAAATCCCACTTTCGAACATGGCGATGTAGTGGCCGGGATGCTTGCGGGCAAAGGCCAGATAGGCGCGCCCGGTGGCCTCAAACGCGGCCAGAGCGGATGGCTGGCCCTCGTCATAGGCATATTGCATCAGGTCGGCGAACATCTCGAACCCTTGCCGGGCGGCTTCGGCAATCAGGTCCTCACGCCCGTGATAGTGCCGGTAGACGGCAGCAGGAGTGACCCCGGCGGTCTTGGCGGCCTCGGACAGGGTGAAACCGGTGGGGCCTTTTTCTTCGATCAACGACAGCGCGGCCTCAATTAGGGCTTGCTTCAGGTTTCCGTGGTGATACCCGCGCTTCGTCATTCCGGCCTCAGGTTATTGGTTTTTCACGTGTTCGGGTGCCAAGAGATAGTCCAATTTCAGCGAATGGTCCAACGTCCAAGCAATCAATTCTTGCCCAGACCTTTTTTATGTCAGGACTCCCAAACATCCGGCCCGCCGCAGATATTCGGATCATTCTCGCCGATGGCTTTTTCGTCTTTTTCATCGTAATCCAAAGCCAGCAGCACCGTTCGGATCGCTGCAAGGCGCGCGCGTTTCTTGTCGTCAGACCGCACGATGGTCCAAGGACAGTTTTCCGAATGTGATCGGGTCAGAGTTTCAGAAATCGACTGAGTATATTCATCCCATTTTTCCAAACCGGCGATATCAATCGGGCTGAGTTTCCACTGTTTCAGCGGATCCGTTTCACGCGCCAAGAAGCGGTTCAGCTGTTCAGCACGGCCGACGTTCAGCCAGAATTTGAACAGGCTTATCCCGTCGTTCACGAACCCGGTTTCCAGCGGTAACACCTGACGGAAGAACCGTTCGCGCTCCTCCTGATTACAGAACCCAAAGACGTTTTCCACGACGCCTCGGTTGTACCAGCTGCGGTCGAAAAAAACGATCTCACCGGCCGAGGGCAAGTGCTGGATATAGCGTTGGAAATACCATTGGCTGCGCTCGGAATCCGAGGGTTTGCTGAGCGCAACATTCCGCGCCCCGCGTGGGTTCAGGTTCTCGCGGAACCGCTTGATGGTGCCACCTTTTCCCGCCGCATCTCTGCCTTCAAAGATGATCGCGACCCGTTGGCCGGTTTCTTTGACCCAGGATTGCATTTTAACCAGTTCGATTTGCAGCGCCTCGATCTGCTGCTCGTAGTCCTTGGTCTTCATTTTTTCGGCGTAAGGATAGCTTGGATTCAGGATGTCGCCCTTGTTAGCCTTTTCGATCATTTTGCGCACGTCACCGGGCGCTTTCTTGCGGTAATACTTCTCGATTGCACCTTTTTCTGACCGGGCCATGAGCTACCTCGCGATAAAATCCATATCTTACTATGGATTAGGTGCTGGCCTAACGCAAACCTGCCCGTTGTGCGGCGCGGTCTATGGCGGCGGCGACCTCATCGGCTGCGACGACCTGAGGCATATGGCCGATGCCCGGCAGCTCGATCAGCTCGGCACCGGGGATTTGTTCGATCAAGCGGGTTGAGTGCCAATCCAGCTTGACCGTCGTATCTGCCGTGCCGTGAATGATTTCGGTAGGCACAGAGATTTCACCGTATCGGGGCTGCAGACGCTCAATCTCTTCCAGCAGCCGGACCCGTTGTTTTGCGTTGGCATGCATTGAGGCGCGGCGCATCGTCAGGGCGGGGCCGAAATGCTCGGCATAGCCTTCGGGTGCAGTTTGCGGAGCAAACACTTTGTCGAGGGCCGTTTCGACATAAGACTCCGGCACATAAGAGGTGATGAGGGGCAGGGCAAGCGCGCTTCCTAGGTTGGTTGCTGCCAATCGGTTGAAATTGTCCAGCGGCGTCTCCCACGGGATCGCGGCCGGGGCGATCAGCACGAGGCCCGAGAGATTGTCAGGCCGGGTCACTGCCCAAGCAAGCGCCACTGACCCTCCTAGACTCTGTCCGGCGACGATGGGTTTCTCTGCGCCAAGTTGGGCAGCGGCGCGTTGCAGGATATCCGCCTGTTCCTGGATGGTTTCGCCTTGGGGATTGAAACTGTCCGAATAGCCAAGGCCGGGACGGTCAAACACGATCACGCGGTAGTCTTTGGCCAGAATCGGGGCCAAGGCGAAGGTCATGTCGCGGGTATTTCCGCTGGAGCCGTGGATCAAGACCACATCAGGGCCATCCCCCATGACAACCGCATGCACGGCAATTCCATCCACGTCGAGTATCTGGCCTTCGGGTGGAAACGCCTCCGCAGCGCGGGCCTCGCTCTGGGCGGCGCGCCACAAGGTAAACGCTGAGAAGCCGATCAGGCCCAGCGTCAGGAGTATCCAGATCTTAGCTGCCAATTTCACTCATATCGAATGGTGTGGACTGATATATTTCATTGATCCAGTTACCATAGAGCAGATGCGCATGGCTGCGCCACCGGTTCTGCGGCGCTTTCGTCGGATCATCATCCGGATAGTAGTTCATCGGCACGTTGATCGGTGTGCCATTGGCGATGTCCCGATCATATTCCTGCTTCAACGTATCGCTGTCATATTCGAAATGGTTGAAGATATAGAGCGCACGATGCGCCGGATCTTCGACAAGGCAAGGACCTGCTTCATCGCTGCCCAGCAACGTGACGAGACCGTTCGCGGCGTCGATCTCAGCCTGTTTCATCTCGGTCCAGCGACTGACGGGAATAACGCAATCATCCGAGAATCCTCGCAAAAATGGAGAGGATGGGAGTAGGTTCCGATGCCGGAAACAGCCAAAGGCCTTGGCGTCCAGCATGTGTTTTTTCACGCCGTGGAAATGGTTGATCATCGCCATACCACCCCAGCACACCCCGAACGTGGAATGGACGTTGGTCTGGGTCCACTCAAACACCTCGCGGAGTTCTTCCCAATAGGTGACATCAACGAATTCCAGATGCTCGATCGGCGCACCGGTGATGATCAGGCCGTCAAACTTCTGGTCCTTCACGTCCTTGAACGGCTTATAGAACTCGGCCATATGCGCAGCGGCGGTGTTCTTGGTCCGATGCTCGGTCATGCGGATCAGAGACAGGTCAATCTGCAGTGGAGTGGCCCCGATCAGACGCGCGAACTGGTTCTCGGTCTGGATCTTCTTGGGCATCAGATTCAGCAGCCCGATCCGCAGTGGGCGAATGTCTTGCCGCATTGCCTGATCCGCGGCCATGACCATGACGCCTTCCTGGGTCAGGACGTCAAAGGCGGGCAATTCGGATGGGATTTTGATCGGCATCGGGTCAGACTTTTGAATAGGTTAAGAGGAGGTAGTTAGGCGTGATCGCGCCCGGTCTCAAGGGTGCGTTCGATCAACTCATCGAAATCAGCCGCATCGCGCACCTTTCCGATATCCTTGGCCGTTATCGTAACGCCCCAGTTTTTCGCCATCGCCTCGTACCGGGGCTGACGATGGGCAAGCGCCTGAGCGTAGGTCCACCGGATGAACGCGTCCGGGTCCACGTCAGACTCGGAGCAGCCGTTTTGATCCAGATATTCGGTCCAGACGCGGGTCAGGAATTCAGCCTGATAGGACATCGGCTTAGGGGCCTTGTCGAAGCGTCGGACCAGCTCGGCCGTGTGGTCTTCGTCACCCTTCAGCCAGATCATCAGCGCCTGTTTTGACAACTCGGACATCAGTTGATCCGCTGAATCATCCGGGTCGACCCACTCGCAAATCGACCCGCCGGTGTCGCAGATGAAATGCGGATATCCATAAAGACGCTCTGCCCGATCCACGAAATATTCGGTGTCCAGAAGGGCGTGAATTTCGGCCAATCGGAATTGCTCCTGTCGGCGGCGGTATTCGGACATCTCCAAACCCCCAAGCGCCGGATTGCCGGGTTTTCCGAGGTAGGATGCAACGGGGGTCAGGTTCTCGAACGAGATGTTCGAGCCGATATAGATCGAATCCGACAGCAGAAGATCCCTCAGGAACGGGACTTTCATCGCCTCAGCTTTGGCGTTATCGGCGATGTATTCGCCCATGTAGCGGGTGCCGATCCGGTAGTCGACCGAGTAGTGAAACCAGCCACCGCTGTCCCGCAGGATGTTGGATACATAGGTCTTGCCCAGCCCCGACATGCCGAAAAACAGCACCTTCTTGCGTGCAGCCCCACGCCAATCTCTTGCCGAGCTGTAGATCATCTTGCGCTGTCCCTTGTTTTTGCCTTTGCTAAATCGGGCAGGCGGCGGCGTCAATCGCGAGGGACGGCTCGGTTGAGGATCAATAGTCCCGCAGCCAGCACGGCAAAGCCAATATAGGCGCGCGGATCCAGTGCCTCGTCGCGCAGCAAGGCCCCCAAAACGATCGCGACAGGTGGGATGATGAGGGTCACGAGTAACAGATTGCCACTGCCCGCCATTGCAAGAACCCGGTAGTAGAGAAGATATGCACCTGCCGTCGCGATCAGGGAATAATACGCGATTGCTGCCCATGTAACCGCAGGCAGGCTGAGACTTGGGATGCCGTCTGTCATGAGGGCAATAGGGATCATGAACAGGGTCGAGCCGGTTAGCATCCCTGCAGCCGCAACAATAGGGGGCAGGGAGCCTAGGTGTTTGCGCGCCCAAACGCCGGCAAACGCGTAGGAGATAGTGCCCGCGAGGATGGCAAGTTGAGCTGTGTTTTGTAGGCTAAAGCTGGTGAGGTTGCCGATACCGATTGCGATTGAGACGCCAAAAAAGCCCAGTCCAGCGCCGAGAAGCCGCGGTGGTGTCAACCGCTCGTCGGAAAAGAAGAGGGCAGCAACGAGAACACCAAAGATAGCCGTCGCCGCGTTCAAAATCGCCGTGAGGCCGGTGTCAATGTACAACTGCCCCCACGCCATCAGCGAGAACGGAATCACGTTGTTGAGCAGTCCCATGACCAGAAAACCCAACCAGAGGCGCGGTGAGGTCGGGACGCTTAGACCCCTAAGCCAAACCACCAACCACAGGGCAAGCATTGCCCAGAATGTTCGATGCAGCACCGAGGTCATCACTGGTATCGTGTCCAGCGCAATCCGAATTGAAACGAATGAAGCGCCCCAGATGATACCCAGCAGCGAAAGCTCAGCCCATGCGCGGGGGGATAGGTGTTTTTGCTGTTCCATGAACAGGTTGTGGCAGCTTTGAGTTCATGCGGCGACCCGAAAGATGCGGAAACAAAAAGACCCCACCAAAAACGGCGGGGTCTGATTGGTTTTTATGTGGGGGCGATTAGTCCAGAGCGTAGGTGATCTGGAAGCCGACACTCCAAGCGCTATTGCCTGAGAAGTCAGCTGTTTGACCAAACCCACCGTCAGCCGTTGCATCACCAATATCAGTGTAGCGAACGCCCGCCGAGATTTTGGCTTTTTCCAGAGAGTAGGTGCCGCCAAGACCGATGCTCCAGAAACCGTCTGTGGGACCCAGGTTGGTCACCGGTTCTCCTTCGTCGGTTTCATAGCCCAACGT
This sequence comes from Ruegeria sp. AI3, assembly GCF_056541245.1. Taxonomy (NCBI): domain Bacteria; kingdom Pseudomonadati; phylum Pseudomonadota; class Alphaproteobacteria; order Rhodobacterales; family Roseobacteraceae; genus Ruegeria; species Ruegeria sp. AI3. The sequence goes on along the minus strand of NZ_JBQFYA010000002.1, from coordinate 20,451 downwards.
CACAGCGCCCGAAAACTCTTCAGAGAACTGGTATCCCAAACCTAGAGTGTAAGTGTAGGTGGCATTGCCATAGCTAACCAGTGCAGTGGTCGGCGGATAGTTTGGCGGATCATACTCCAATTGCGGCCAATCAACCCACCTGATCGAGCCGAATAGCAGTGTTTTGGGTGCTACGCCGGTTTGGAAATCCAGATTGATCGACTGTGGCGTTTCGACCTCAGAATCCGTATCAAAGGTCGCTACTGTTCCAGGTGGAATACCAGCGCCCGGAATTGGATTTACCGACTCTGTTTGAGACAAATCGTGGCTGATCTTGGAGTTGTAGGTAAGCGCAACCCTCGCTGCAATTTCCGGTTTTTCCCAAGCGACGCCTACGACATACCCAAAGGCCACGTCTGCATCAGTACTAACTTCGTAGCCTGCGGCGGCCGGGACCGTGACGCTGGCGCTCACTCGCTGGGCCCTGACCCCGCCGATCGCACTAAAGCCGCCATCAAACTTGTAGCGAAGCAAAGCCGTAATTGCTTCGGTATCCGCTTTCGCTTCTAGTACGCCTGTTCGTCCACCCGGGATTGGGTTGATAGAAAGAGGATAGTTGGGGCCATACGCGATATCGGCACCGAAGGGCTCGTCATACATAATCGCAAAGTCGAGCTTCTCGGTTAGAGAAGTTTTGTAGCCGAGATGTGGCGTGAAGAAGTCGTTTGCTACGTTTCCAGAGTCGATAACCTGCCCCTGCGTTGGGCTGCCGGGGTTCGCATCAAGTAGTGAGCCGCTCACCCTAGGCTTCGTATATCCCAACCGGAACTGCACTACCGATCCTTCTTCGAAAATCAAGTTTATGCCCTGACCGCTTCGGTCCAGGCCGCCAGCGTGGCCAGCCGTTGTCCCCACGCAAAGCGCGCACGCTGATAGTAGCGCCTTTCTCATGTATTCCTCCCTTACTGTCCCTTGAAGGCCTGTATGGCATCGTGTGAGTGTACGGATGCCGACCCGCTCGATTTGAATGCCCGATACTGTCTCGGTGTCTATTTTATCGTCAACTAGTGACCGTGCGTTACTTCTTATGAGTGTCGGCACGAACTGTTGCTAAACTGTTACGATTTTCGGACCAAACATTCAGAAAGATACCTGAAAAGATCACGGCTGCTCCGAGCAGCGTCCAGTGATCCAGTGGTTCATGATAAAGAAGCATACCGACAACCGCGATTGTCGGCAGGCGGGCAAAGTCGAACGGCACCACCACGGTCGCCGGGGCGATTGCAAGCGCGTTTGTGATACAGAAATGCGCCAAAAGACCGGCCAGACCAACCAGCAACAAAAAGGGTGCAGTCTGCAGCGTTGGCAATGCGATTTGCTGGTCTATCCCTGCCGCAATCGTGCCCAGAACCGCCTGCATCACAGTCAGCCAAAACACGATACATCCGATACTTGCATGGCGGGTGAGTTGTTTCGTCGTGATTGTTGTAAACGCGAAGAAAATCGCGCTTCCAGCAGCCATGAGAATGCCCGGAGAAAGGCTTGAGGTTCCGGGTCTTGTCACCATCAGGACGCCAGCAAACGCGATCAGTGCCGATGTCATGCGGATCGCGGTCAGGCGCTCTTTCAAAAGAAGCGGAGAAAGCAGGATAACCCAGATCGGTTGGGTGAATTCAAGCGCGAAAACCTGCGCCAGAGGGGCCACTCCGACGGCGTAGAACCAAAGGTTTTGGCCGGTGAAATGGAACGTGTTGCGAAGGGCGTGCAAACCAAGACGCTCGGTTGTGACCTGATGCCATTTGCGGGTCGCCGTCAGTACTAGCGCTACGATGAGCACGCCGACAAAACTGCGATACATCATGATCTCGAAAGTATCGTGATGCAGGCTCAGTTCTCGACCAGCGACGGCCATTGAGGAGAACGAGGCAATGGCGCCGGTCATCCACAGAGCGGCCTTACCAAACTGCGTTTTGTCGCCCTGCACGCTGCGCCTCTTAACGATTGGTTTAGATGTCTGACTTTAAATCACTTTTCTCAGTGTCGGAGAAACAAAAAAGCCGGGTCAGAACCCGGCTTTTTTCTCATTCCCACTCAATCGTTCCCGGAGGTTTCGAGGTGATGTCATAGGTGCATCGGTTGATGCCCTTGACCTCATTTATGATCCGAGTGGCGGTTTCGCCCAGGAATTCGTGGCTGAAAGGGTAATAGTCGGCCGTCATGCCATCAACTGACGTCACGGCACGCAGCGCGCAGGCGTAGTCATATGTGCGGCCATCGCCCATGACGCCGACGGTGCGGACGGGAAGAATCGCTACAAAGGCCTGCCAGATTTCATCATAGAGCCCGTGTTTGCGAATCTGGTCGATGTAGACTGCATCGGCTTCCCGCAGGATTTCCAGCTTCTCTCGGGTAATCTCTCCGGGGCAGCGAATAGCCAGACCCGGTCCGGGGAATGGGTGGCGGCCGATGAAGCTGTCCGGTAGACCTAGCTCGCGACCCAGCGCGCGGACCTCATCTTTGAACAGCTCACGCAGGGGTTCGACCAGCTTCAGACCCATCTTCTCGGGCAGGCCACCAACATTGTGGTGCGACTTGATCGTGACCGAAGGGCCTCCGCTGAACGAGACGGACTCGATGACGTCAGGGTAGAGCGTGCCTTGGGCCAGGAACTCGGCGCCGTCGATTGTGTCGGCGTGTTTCTGGAACACGTCGATGAACAGCTTGCCGATGATCTTGCGCTTGGTCTCGGGGTCGCTTTGACCGTCCAACTCGCCCAGGAACAGATCGCTTTCATCCGCATGGATCAGCTGAATGTTGTAGTTGTCGCGGAACATGCCGACGACTTCCTGCGCCTCGTTCTTGCGAAGCAGCCCGTGGTCAACAAAGACGCAGGTGAGTTGATCACCGATCGCTTCGTGGATCAGGATCGCGGCCACCGAGCTGTCGACGCCGCCGGACAAGCCACAGATGACTTTCTTGTCGCCGACCTGCTCGCGAATCTTCTCGATCATCTGTTCGCGATAGGCACCCATCGTCCAGTCGCCGCTGAACCCGGCGAGCTTCACAAAATTTTTGTATAGTTTCGCGCCCTTGGGCGTGTGATGCACCTCGGGGTGGAACTGCACAGCGTAGAAATGGCGCTTGCTGTCTGCCGTGATGGCAAACGGCGCGTTGGGGGAGGTGCCGTAAACCTCAAACCCGGGAGCGATTTCGCTGACATGGTCGCCGTGGCTCATCCAGACTTGTTCATCACCATCCGCGAACCAGTCTTTCAGGATATCCAGCTGACCTTTCGGAGTGACAAAGGCGCGGCCAAACTCGGCAGTGCCATGGCCGCTTTCGACCTTGCCGCCCAGTTGGTGCATCATCACCTGCTGGCCATAACAGATGCCCAGGATCGGAACGCCATAGTCGAAAATCTCTTGCGGCGCGCGCGGAGAGCCCTCACGCGTGACACTGTCCGGCCCACCCGAAAAGATCACCGCCTTGGGCGCCATTTCGCGCACAAATTCCATGGTGACGTTCTGGTAGGGATGGATTTCGCAATAGACATTCAGCTCGCGCAGACGGCGTGCAATCAGCTGCGTTACCTGGCTGCCGAAGTCGATGATCAGAAGGCGGTCGTGGGATGTATCACTCATGTGCGGGCCATAGGCCAAGCGTGACGAATTCGCAAGAGAAAGGTCTTTGCTGAAGGGCGGATACCCGCATTTCAGGGAAACTGCGTTTCGGCTATTGTAAAAGTTTTGTAACAAAAATATGACGATTTTTCCGTCTGCGTCATGCGGACACCCGAATAGGAGAGATGCGTTTGCCCATAGCTGTTGAACTTGCCGCTTTGAATCTGGCTTTGGCCATGTTCTGCGGGGCGTTGATCGGGTCCGAGCGTCAGGTGCGCCAACGTATGGCAGGTTTGCGCACAAATGCGCTGGTGGCCCTAAGCGCCGCGGCTTTTGTGGTGTTCTCGGCGCTCTACCCAGATGAGGTGAGTCCGACACGCGTGGCCGCGCAGGTCGTATCGGGGATCGGGTTTCTTGGTGCTGGCATCATCTTTCGGCACGGGTTCACCATTCACGGCTTGAACACGGCGGCGACCTTGTGGTGTTCAGCGGCTGTTGGGATGATGGCTGGCAGTGGTGCCTGGATCTTTGCGATCATGATGACGGGTTTTGTCATTTTTGTGAATCTGGGGCTGCGGCCTTTGGTGAAATGGTTGAAAAAAACGACACGTGCCGGGGTTCCCTTGACGCAAGAGTTCCGCATCCTCGTGCAGTGCGCGGCAGATGCGCAGGCAGAGGTCCGTGCCGCGGCGCTGCAGGCTTTGGCGCAAAACGGGGTGCGCATTGTCGGGTTTCAAAAGGGAGATGCAGACGACAAAGGTTTGCAAACACTGGAAATTCTCGTTTCCACCGAAGATCATCCCGAAAACGTGCAACACAAAATCGCAGCGCCACTTATTCTTGAACCGGGGATTCTGAGTGTTGAGTGGGAAGACGCGAACGAGACCTGAAACCGTTATTTTAAAGGGTCACGTCGCGGCGTAATGTCGCTTTTATGTGCCAATAGCCGTTATCTTCCAATAGTAGCGAGTGTTGGCGGGCTAGATAGAACCCCAATCAACACATCCAAAGTATGGTGAGGAAAAATGGCTGAAGCATCAGCACGTCGTCGAGGTCGCGGTGGTGGCGGAGCCGCCCGCCGGGCAGAACGCACTGCGGTTCGGATCGACACCGCAAAGTACATTGAGCGGAACATTCCGAACTTTGAGGTCCTCAACGAAGAAGCGTTGGAGATCATCGAGCACAACGCCGAAACGATTCTGGAAGAGGTTGGCGTCAACTTTGTCGACAATCCCGCCGCGCTGGAGCGTTGGCGCAATGCGGGTGCGGATGTTGATGGCGAACGCGTGCGCATCCCGCGTGGTCTGGCGCGCCAGCTGATCAAAACGGCCCCGAGCCAGTTCACTCAGCACGCCCGCAACCACGAGAAATCGGTTGTGATCGGCGGCCGCAACATGGTTCTGGCGCCTGTCTACGGCCCTCCGTTCGTGCGTGATGCGCAGGGTGGTCGTCGCTATGCGACCATGGATGATTTCAACAAGTTTGTGAAACTGGCCTACATGTCCAAGTGGCTGCACCACTCGGGTGGTACCGTTTGCGAACCGACCGATATTCCGGTGAACAAACGCCACCTCGATATGCTGATGGCGCACATGACACTGTCGGACAAACCCTTCATGGGTTCCGTGACCGACCCTAGCCGCGCACAGGATTCGGTTGAGATGTGCGAGATTCTGTTTGGCAAGGAATTCGTTCAGAACAACACCGTGATGACCTCGCTGACCAACATCAACTCGCCGATGACCTTTGACGATGTGATGATGGGGTCGCTAGAGGTTTACGCGAAGAACAATCAGGCTTGCATCGTCTCGCCTTTCATCGTCGGTGGTGCGATGGCGCCGGTGTCGGTTGCAGGGACGCTGACGCAGGTTCTGGCCGAGGTGCTGGCAGGTATCGCTTATAGCCAGATCATCCGTCCGGGAGCACCCGTGATCTTTGGTGCGTTCGTGACTTCGATTGACATGAACTCGGGCGCGCCGACCTTTGGTACACCCGAGGCCGCGCATATCACCTATGGTGCAGGTCAGCTGGCCCGCCGCCTCAACTTGCCCTACCGCTCTGCGGGGTCGTTCTGTGGCTCGAAACTGCCTGATGCGCAGGCGGCATATGAGACCGCGAACTCTCTGAACATGGGTTTGATGTCGGGCGTGAACTTCATGCTGCACTCGTGCGGCTGGCTCGAAGGCGGTCTGGTTGCAGACTTTGAGAAGTTCGTGATGGATGCCGATCAACTTGGTGTTCTGCACGGTCTGGCCAAAGGTGTCGCCTATGACGAGAACGCACAGGCGATGGGTGCGATCCGCGAAGTGGGACCGGGCGGTCACTATCTTGGCTGCGAGCACACGCAGGCCAACTTCAAGGAAGCCTTCTGGAAAACCGAGGTGCTGGACTACAAACCGTTCGAGACCTGGCAGGATGAAGGTTCACGCGATACGCGTCAGCTGGCCTCGGCCCGGGTCGAGCATCTGCTGGCCAACTACCAGCAGCCGCAGATGGACCCGGCCACCAAAGAGGCGCTGGAGGCTTATATCGCAGACAAGAAAGCCTCGATGCCGGACGCATTTACCTGATCACTCGAACTGTGTGGCGCGGCTGGCTTGGTACAGCTGCGCCTCACCCAAAAGCGCAATCAGAAGATCAAGATGCCTGACCAGAGAATAGGCGGCGTCCTCTTCTTTTCGAAGCGTATCTTGCTCTCTCTCCATATCCATAAGCCGCATCAGAGCGGCCCCGTTCCCCGGCAGTCGACCATAGCCCAGGATGCGCTGAAGATGCCGATCACGGTTGTAATCCTGCGCCCCGAATTTTGCAGCGCGCGCCAATAGACGAGGGCGGCGCAGGGTCGTGATCATGGTCATCAGGTCTCGCATTTCAGGTGCCTCTTGTTCGGAAAATTGACGCCCTGTTTGTCACACAACCTAAGCGGGTGTTGCGCCCTTACGGGTCGCCCCGAACGTTGGTTTCACGACTGTTTATCTTTTTGAATCAAATCTGGTTGCTGCGCTCCGGGGTTAACGAACGAGTAACGAAACCACCTCTAGTTAGATTTGGTTAACTTTAATTTCGGGGGGCAAAAGTGGCAGTCTGTTTTGTCGACGAGGGCAAATGAATATGGAAAACAACGTGGCATTCACTATTCCGGCATGGGTTCCCGAGGGGGCACAGCGTTACCTTGCGCACACGGAAACCGGTCAGTCGATCCGGGATATCGCAAGATCGGCCGGGTGCCATGCCTCGACCATTCTCAGACAAATCCGACGGGTCGAAATGCGCCGCGATGATCCTTTGGTCGATGCGGCGCTGCAATCGCTGGCCGAGACGCATTTCTCGGTCTCTGATCGGACGCGCCGCTTAGACGCAGGCGGACAGGACAACCAGGAAGACGACTCATTCGAGGGCGAAGCGCTGCGTGTGCTGAGACGCCTATGTGAGACGGGATCGGTTTTGGCGGTGGCCGAGGATATGGAGAAGGCCGTGGTCGTGCGTGACACCGGTGAGGCCGGAACCACTAGGACGGCCGTTGTTGACTGCAAGATCGCACAGGCGCTTGCCTTGCAGGACTGGATTTCCTGTGACAATCCGGGCCGTATTTCCCGATACCGGATCTCAACATCGGGGCGCGCGGCGCTCAACCGTTTGGTGGCCAAGGTGGAAAACAAGGCTCGGTCGCGAAATGAGTTCAGCATGGCCGAAGCACAGGCAGCGTTCCAACCGAAGTCAAACGGAGACGCCCCTGAACGCGCCCAACGCATGCGTTATAGTGCTGCGGAAAGCCCGTTGATCGCCTTGGCGCGGCGGCGGGACCGGGACGGTAAACCCTTTCTCGATGAAACGCTGGTCCGTGCCGGGGAGCGTTTGCGCGAAGACTTTGAACTGGCGCAGATCGGCCCGCAGGTTGCGCAGAACTGGGATCGCTTTCTGACTGGGGGCGGGCGCGGCAATTTCGACAGTGAATCTCACGGTGGGCGAGGGGCGTCGGACGCGAAAGACCGTGTGGCGCGCGCGTTGTCGGACCTTGGTCCGGGGCTAAGTGACGTCGCGCTGCGCTGTTGTTGTTATCTTGAGGGGCTGGAGCTGGCCGAAAAGCGCATGGGCTGGTCGGCGCGTTCGGGCAAGATCGTTCTGCGCATCGCGTTGCAGCGCCTGAAACGACACTATGAAGATCTCTCTGGCCAAGATCGCATGATCGGCTAGAGATAACTCTCTCTTGTGGTTTTGGTCCTTGGTGATAGTCAAGGGCTATGAATTTTACGCTGAAACAGTTGCAGTACTTTCAAGCCGTGGCCGAGCAGCGCAATTTTGGCCGCGCTGCGCAGGTCTGCAATGTGTCGCAACCTGCGCTGTCCGTTCAGATCAAATCGCTTGAGGAAACGCTGGGTGGTGTACTGTTCGAGCGTCAGGCGCGGGACATCCTGCTGACGCCACTGGGGCGAGACGTTCTGGAACATGCGCGTCAGGTGCTGGGGGCAGCTGTGCGGCTGGACCAGTTCGCGCGGGATCATTCTGGCGGCCATCGGTCGTTGTCGATCGGGATCATCCCGACAATTGCGCCGTATCTTCTGCCCGGCGTTCTGGGTGGTCTACGCGCCGCAGATGTTTCGCTGCGCGTGCAGATCCGCGAGGCGAGGACCGAACGGTTGCTGTCTTTGCTCCGCGAAGGCGAGATCGACGCTGCGGTTCTGGCCCTGCCAGCCGGTGGCTCGGAATTCCGCGAAACGCCGTTGTTCCAGGATCACTTCCTGCTGGCAGGCAGCGCAGCGCGGCTGCAACGTGTGAACACCAGCCCCGAGATGCTGCGCCCTCTGGATTTGCAATCAGCACAATTGATGCTGTTGGAGGATGGCCATTGCTTGACGGATCAAGCGCTTGAGGTCTGCGGTCAGGATCGGGGTAGTGGACAGATCAACATGGGGGCCTCTTCGCTTGCGACGCTTTCCCGATTGGTTGCTGAGGGGTTCGGCCTGACCCTGATGCCCGAATTGGCCGCAAAATCGGAATCAGAAGCTGTTCCGGGCATGAAGCTATTGCGTTTCGGCGCCCCGCAACCGGCGCGCACGGTGGGGCTTGTTCGGCGTGCATCAACAACTGACGACGGATGGGTGGATCGTTTGGCCCAGGTAATCCGGGATGTGGGGGAACAGATCGTTTCGGCCACGCGGATATGAAAAGGCCCGCTAGAAGCGGGCCTGTATTCAGCTCTTAAGTTCCAGATTTACGCCAGCGCGGGTTCGGCGGCTGCTTCCAAATGCTGGATCAGAGTCTCTGGCGAGGACACGCCATACGGGTCTTCGGGGCAGTTATCCATCAGACCGGGCTCTTCGAACCATGCTTCGACGACGCCGTCATTGATGATGGCAGCATAGCGCCACGAGCGCATGCCAAAACCAAGGTTGTCCTTGTCGACCAGCATCCCCATCTTGCGGGTGAACTCACCCGAACCATCAGGGATGACCTTGACGTTCTGCAGGCCTTGATCCTGCGCCCATTTGTTCATGACAAAGCTGTCATTGACGGACATGCAGTAGATCTCGTCGATACCCTTGGCGGTGAAATCGGCGTAACCGTTTTCAAATCCGGGCAGCTGGTAGGTCGAACATGTGGGGGTGAAAGCGCCGGGCAGCGAGAACAGGATCACTCGTTTGCCAGCGAAATAATCGGCGGTTGTCTTGTCTTCCCAGCGGAACGGGTTGGGGCCTTCGACGGCCTCGTCGCGGACGCGCGTATGGAAGGTCACATCGGGCAGTTTTGCGCCGGTCTTCATGTTCAAGTTCCTGTGATTCAGTTGTGACTTTCTGGCGATTTAAATCAGTTCTAAATTGCATGCAATCCATGAAATGCTGTATCTGCAAGAAAGGTTTGATTGGCTTATCCATTGATTTTACGTGCGAAAAATATAGTTTAAGTTTGAACTAATTTGACGCTCGCGAGATATGTGCATAGCGGCTATGCGTCGCTGGTGTAACAGGCGCGAGTGTTTTATGTTATGGGTACACAAAGTTGACCCAAAGTTAGGAAAACTGCCCGTGCGCGATCTGAAAATCCCAGAACAACGTCACCCCGAAAAGGCGCATCGCCCGGACAATGCCCAGCCTAAGAAGCCGAAATGGATCAGGGTCAAGGCGCCAGGCGGCAAGGGCTATGCCGAGACGCATAAGATCATGCGTGAAAACAATCTGGTGACGGTTTGCGAAGAGGCCGGATGCCCCAATGTGGGTGAGTGCTGGAGCCAGGGTCACGCCACCATGATGATCATGGGCGAGATCTGTACCCGCGGGTGTACCTTCTGCAACATCGCCACGGGACGTCCGGACTCGCTGGACGCGTTTGAGCCGGGTCGTGTGGCGCATGCGGTGCAAAAATTGGGTCTGAACCACGTCGTGATCACCTCGGTTGACCGGGACGATTTGAAAGATGGGGGAGCAGATCATTTCGCACAGACCATTCGCGCCGTCCGCCACCGCTCGCCCAAGACCACGATCGAGATTCTGACGCCCGATTTCCTGAAATGTGAGCCCGAAGTGCTTGAGACCGTGGTCGAGGCCAAGCCGGATGTGTTCAACCACAACCTCGAAACCGTACCGGGCCTCTATCCCGAGGTGCGCCCCGGCGCGCGGTATTTCCATTCGCTGCGCCTGTTGCAGCGAGTGAAGGAACTGGACCCGTCGATCTTCACCAAATCCGGCATCATGGTCGGTCTGGGTGAGGACAAGCAGCAAGTCGGTCAGGTCATGGATGACATGCGCGCTGCGGACATAGATTTCCTGACCATTGGTCAGTATCTGCAACCGACGCCTAAGCATCACGCTGTGGACCGTTTCGTGACGCCTGAAGAGTTCGCCTCCTATGAAAAAGCCGCGTATGGCAAGGGTTTCCTGATGGTCTCTGCCACTCCGCTGACGCGTTCGTCCTACCACGCGGGGGATGATTTCGCGCGCTTGCGTGCGGCACGGCAGGCGAAGCTGGGGCAAGCGTGACGCCTGATAGATTGGCGCAGCTGACAGCGCTTCGCCATAGTTTGCATCAACATCCCGAACTTTCTGGGCAAGAGCGTGAAACTGCCGCGCGCATAGCTGATGAGCTGCGTCGCGCAGGGGCGGATACCGTGCTGACCGACCTCGGCGGGCACGGAGTTGCGGCGGTCTTCGACAGCGGTACAACCGGTCCCACCGTCGCCATTCGGTGTGAGCTGGATGGGTTGCCGATCAAGGAACTCTCGGAGCAGCCGTATGTCTCGACGGTGCCGGGTAAAGGGCATCTGTGCGGGCATGACGGCCATATGTCGATGGTTCTCGGTGTGGCGCTTGCGTTGCAGGAACAGCGCCCGACGCGCGGACGGGTGGTTCTGATTTTCCAACCCGCTGAAGAAACCGGGCAGGGGGCCAAGGCGTTCCGAGACGATCCTGCATTCGCTAAGCTTGCGCCGGATTACGTGTTTTCTCTTCATAACTTGCCGGGGCTGAAACTGGGCGAGGTTGAGCTGTGTCAGGGGCCAACCAACTGCGCTTCTCGCGGTATGCGGATTGCATTAACCGGAAAGACCTCGCATGCCGCCGCGCCGCAGGACGGGGTTTCTCCGGCGGGCGCGTTGTCCGCATTGATCCCAGAACTCACACGGCTTGGCACGGCAGGCGCCCTGAACGCTGACTACGCGCTGACCACGATCACGCATGCCAGCCTCGGAGCGCAGACCTTTGGCGTCGCTCCCGGTCAAGCTGAGCTGTGGGTGACATTGCGTACCGTGTCAGACGACCGGATGGCAAAGCTCATTGCCGATTCTGAGGCTTTGGTTCAGCAGGTCGCCAAGTCCGAGAACTTGAGTGCCGAGATCACCTATGAGGATGTCTTCGAGGCCTGCACCAACAATTCCGAGGCGGTGACTATTTTGGCCGAGGCCTGTGCGGATCAATCTGTTGCGTGCAAGCTGAGCGACGAGCCGCAAAGGTTCTCGGAAGATTTTGGCCAGTTCGGCAAAGGCGCAAAATCGGCGATGTTTTGGTTGGGAGCAGGGCGAGATCACCCCCAGTTGCACAATCCCGACTATGATTTCCCGGACGCGCTGATCCCAATTGGTACGGGCGTCTTTTTAGCGGCGATCCGGCAGGTGCTGGGCTGAGGTCGCGTTCAGGTAAACCGAACCTTGCCGATGAACGGCAAGTTGCGATTGCGCTGCGCGTAGTCGATTCCGTAGCCCACCACGAACTCATCAGGGATTTCGAACCCGATCCAATCTGAACGAAAATCAACCTCACGCCGGCTGGGTTTGTCCAGCAGGGCAATGGACTTCAGTCGTTTCGGCTTACGACTGCGTAGCAGGTTGGTAACGTGGTTCAGCGTATGGCCCGTGTCAACGATGTCTTCGACCACCAGCACATCGCGACCCTCAATCGCGCCGCGCAAGTCCTTGAGAATTCGCACTTCTCTGCTGCTCTCCATCGCGTCTCCGTAAGAGGAGGCCTCAAGGAAATCCACCTCGATCGGCAGGTCCAACTCACGGACCAGATCAGCGATGAACACGAAAGAGCCACGCAGCAGGCCGACGACGACTAGCTTGTCGGTATTGCCGAATTCTTCGGTAATTTCGCGGCAAAGCTCTTCGATTCTGGCTGCAATTGCCTTGGCCGAGATCATCTCATCTATCACATAAGCGCGGTCAGTCATCACAGCCCCCTTGATCTTTGGCGCGCAACATACGACATGACGCGCCATTGTCACCTTCTAATGCCGGATTGCCATGCCTATCCACTCGGAAACGCGTCACCTGCCTTACACGGCCCAGCAGATGTATGATCTGGTTGCTGACGTGGCGAGCTATCCCAAGTTCCTGCCTTGGTGTGCCGCCGCGCGTATCCGCAAGACCTATGCGGCTGGCGAGGCCGAGGTGATGGAGGCGGATTTGGTGATCTCGTTCAAGGTGTTTCGCGAAAGGTTTGGCAGTCGGGTGACCTTGTTTGCCGGTCAAAAGAAGATAGACACCGAATATCTGGACGGCCCGTTCAAATACATGAAATCGGACTGGCAGTTTGAAGACGCCCCTGAAGGTGGGTGCAACGTTTCGTTCCATGTAGATTTCGAGTTCAAGAACGCCATCCTGCAAGGGATCATTGGTGTTGTCTTCAACGAGGCCATGCAGCGCATCGTGCGCGCGTTCGAGGCGCGTGCCGCCGAGCTTTACAGCTAAGGCTTTACCAACGACCGACGCGCGCTAGACTGCGCGCTATGTCTGGACTTACCTCAACGCTCGCGAGTTTTGCCGCTGGCCCCGTCAACACAACCGCGCGGGCGCGGGCTGTTACGTCTCTGTCCGTTCTCGACTGGATCGCCGTGGGTCGTGCCGGTGTACCCGAGCCCGTGTCAGTCGCCGTTCGGGACATGGTGCAGGAGGAGGGCGGCGTAGCACAGGCCCATCTGTTCGGCGGCGGGGCAGCACCTCTACGTGCGGCGGCACTGGTCAATGGAACGGTGTCCCACGCGCTGGACTATGACGACACCCATTTCGCCCATATCGGCCATCCGTCGGTTGCTATACTACCAGCGGCCTTGGCGGTTTCGGAATGGGATGACCGTATCCTCGTTGATCTGTTGGAAGCGGCCCTGATCGGGATGGAGGTTTCGATCCGTATCGGCCTCTGGCTCGGTCGAGACCACTATCAGGCCGGGTTTCACCAAACGGCGACTGCGGGGGCCTTTGGGGCGGCGGTTGCGTCGGGTCGGGTTCTTGGGTTTGATGCCAACCAGATTCAGGAAGTTCTGGGCCTTACGGCCACGCGCGCGGCCGGTCTGAAAGCTCAATTCGGCACCATGGGCAAACCCTACAACGCAGGATTGGGCGCATCGGCCGGGATCGAGGCCGCGTTGCTGATTAAACGGGGCTTTGAGCCCAATGCGAGTGCGCTAGAGGGCCAGTACGGATTTGGCGCCACCCATCAGGGCGCAGCGGATGCGTCGGCGGCGCTGGACGGGTTAGGAGAGGAATGGCTGTTCGAATCGGTCAGCCACAAGTTCCACGCCTGCTGCCACGGTTTACACGCCGCGCTTGAGGCTGCTCTGCGTCTGGATATTGCCGAACCCGAAGTGGCTGAAATCAAGGTCAAAACCCATCCGCGTTGGATGAGCGTGTGCAACCAGATGTCTCCGACCACGGGGTTGGGGGCGAAGTTTTCCTATCGCACGGTGATCGCTATGCAGGCGCTTGGCTACGACACCGCTTTGCCAAGCAGTTACACCGAAAAGGTCTGCGCCGATCCTCGAATTCGCTCTTTGCGAGACCGTATCACGGTCGAGGCGGATGAGACCCTGACCGAGACCCAGGCCCATCTGAAGCTGCTGCGGCGCGACGGCGTGCGACGCGAGGTTACCCATGATCTGATGGCTCCGATGTCTCTGGCGGATCGGGAAGACCGTGTCCGGGCCAAAGCGTCGAAACTGATTGGAGGGGACGAGGCGGACGCGATCTGGTCGATGCTGCGCACCGGAGGTCGCGCCCGCGATCTGGCTGCAAAACTGGCGGGTTAAACCACGCGCCAGTGCAACGGGAAGCCAGGGTCGAATACGGTGACAGGGCCATCGCCGCTTTCGATCTTCGACGGGTATTCGACCGGGTCTCCCTTGGTCAACGTGATTGAGCTTTCGTTCACCGGCAAGCCATAGAAGGCCGGACCATTCAACGACACAAACCCTTCCAGCTTGTCCAAGGCACCTTCGCGGTCGAACATCTCGGCCACCAAGGACATGGTGTTGGTTGCCGTGAAACAGCCCGCACAGCCACAAGCCATTTCCTTGTTGTCATCCGTATGCGGTGCGCTGTCCGTGCCCAGGAAATAGCGCGGATCGCCCGAGGTCGCGGCCTTCAGCAGCTCCAGCCGGTGTTCTTCACGTTTGGCGACGGGCAGGCAGTAGTAGTGAGGTTTGATCCCGCCCACCAGAATGTGGTTGCGGTTAATGATCAGGTGGTGCGCCGTGATCGTCGCTCCTAGATCGGCCTCGTTGGCGGCAACATACTGAACCCCGTCGCGGGTCGTAATATGCTCCATCACAACGCGCAGGCCCGGCGTGGCCTTGCGGATTGGATCCAGAACGCGGTCGATGAACACAGCCTCACGATCGAAAATGTCGATCTCGGAATCGGTGACCTCGCCATGAACACAAAGGGGCAGGCCGATCTCGGCCATCCTCTCCAGCACCGGACGCACATTGTCGAAATTCCGAACACCCGAATGCGAATTGGTCGTTGCACCTGCCGGGTATAGCTTGACCGCCTTGACCAACCCGCTTGCATGTGCAGCGGCGAGGTCTTCTGGATCCGTATCTTCGGTCAGATACAGAGTCATAAGCGGCTCGAACGTCATCCCTTCGGGCAGCGCAGCCATGATACGTTCGCGATAGGCGGCGGCGTGCGCGCCGGTCACCACCGGAGGCACCAGATTGGGCATGATGATCGCACGGCCAAAATGGCGGGCGGTTTCGGGCAGGACGGCCTGCAACATCGCGCCATCGCGCAGGTGCAGATGCCAATCGTCGGGGCGGCGGATCGTGATGCTATCGGTCATGCGCCCCCGCTAGCACAGAGGCCGCCGCCGGAAAAGCCCTTGTCAACTCGTTCGAACGTCGTAGCTCAGAAATGGGTGATGGCCTTGACGCACAGGCGCGGCCATGACCTTTTGTGGCAAGGGAGAATTCAGCACATGACACAGTCAGATTCCATAGACGCGGTTCAAACCATGCTAAGCGCACAGGGCTATGTTTGCGGCCGTGCACTGGCAACGGTCGTCTTCCTGTCGCTCAAACTCGGCCGGCCGCTGTTTCTGGAAGGCGAGGCCGGTGTCGGTAAGACCGAGATCGCCAAGGCGCTGGCCGCCGGGCTTGGTCGCCGGCTGATCCGCCTGCAATGCTACGAAGGGCTGGACGCGTCCTCTGCCGTCTATGAATGGAACTTTCCTGCGCAAATGGTCGCCATCCGAACCGCCGAAGCTGCGGGCGGCGCAGACCGTTCTGCCCTGCAGACCGAGCTGTTCTCGGATGACTACCTCGTCGAACGCCCTTTGCTACAAGCCATGAGGCCCGATGAAAACGGCGCGCCGGTGCTGCTGATCGACGAGCTTGACCGCACGGATGAACCATTCGAGGCCTTTCTGCTGGAGGCGCTCAGTGATTTTCAGGTCACAATCCCGGAACTCGGCACCGTAAAAGCTCCCGAACCGCCAGTGGTGATTGTCACCTCCAACCGCACGCGTGAGGTACATGACGCCCTCAAACGCCGCTGCCTTTACCACTGGGTCGACTACCCGGATTTCGATCGGGAGATTGAAATCCTGAACGCCCGCGCGCCCGAAGCGGCCCAATCGCTTAGTCGCGAGGTCGTGGCCTTCGTGCAGCGCCTGCGCACCGAAGACCTGTTCAAGAAACCCGGCGTGGCCGAAACCATAGACTGGGCCAAATGCCTGCTTGCGCTGGACGTGATCAACCTCAGCCCCGAAGTGATCGGAGATACCCTCGGTGCGATCCTGAAATACCAGGACGATATCCAGAAACTGCAAGGGTCCGAGGCCAAACGCATTCTTGACGAAGCCAAGGCCGATTTAGAACCGGCCTGATGTTTCTTCTGTTTGAAAATACCTCGGGGGTATGGGGGCAGAGCCCCCATGAACGCTGATGGCCGAACAGATCCCGCTCGACATTCCCGAAAACCCGAAGCTGGCGCAGAACATCACACATTTCGCCCGCGCCCTTCGAAAAGCCGGGCTGCCGATCGGCACCGGTCGTGTGGTGGATGCCATTCGGGCCGTTGAGGCCGCAGGCTTCACCGAAAAGCAGGATTTTTACTGGACCCTGCACGCCTGTTTCGTGAACCGCCCCGAACATCGCACCGTCTTCGCGCAGGTCTTTCGCCTCTATTGGCGCGACCCAAGGTATCTAGAACACATGATGTCCATGATGCTGCCCGCCATTCGTGGGGTGCAGGAAGAACGCAAAGCCGACGCAGGTGAAAAACGCGCGGCTGAGGCCTTGCTTGACGGGGTTGAACGCGATCAGCCTGAAACCTCCGAGGAGCAGCTGGGCGAGACCGAGCTTGAGATTGACGCTTCGCAAACCGCCTCGGCCGAGGAACGTCTGCGCAGTCTGGATTTTGAACAGATGAGTACTGATGAGATAGCGCAGGCCAAGCGCCTCCTGTCGCGCCTCAGCCTGCCGGTGAAACCAATCGAAAGCCGCCGCAGCCAGGCCAGCCATATCGGCCACCGGATCGACCGGGCGAGAACCCTGCGCGCCGCCATGCGTCAGGGCGGAGAGCTGCACGATATCGCGAAACAAAAACCCCGGCCGCGCTGGCCCAATCTGGTCGTGCTCTGCGATATCTCCGGTTCGATGAGCCAGTATAGCCGCCTGATCCTGCATTTTCTGCACACGGTTTCGAACGCCAAGGGGGCTGGCTGGGCCAAGGTCTATGCCTTCACCTTCGGCACCCAACTGACCAATATCACCCGTCACCTGCACCAGCGCGATGTAGATGCCGCCCTAGCTGCCGCTGGGGCCGAGGCGCAGGATTGGGAAGGGGGCACGCGGATCGGAGACTGCTTGCACGCCTTCAACCGGGACTGGTCGCGGCGCGTCATGGGGCAGGGTGCGGTGGTTCTGCTGATCTCGGACGGGTTGGATCGCGGTGCGCCCGAAGCCTTGGCGAAAGAGACTGAGCGTCTGCACCTTTCGGCCCGGCGTCTGATCTGGCTGAACCCGCTGCTGCGCTGGGATGGGTTCGCCCCCAAGGCGCAAGGCGTGGCCGCCATGCTGCCCCATGTCGACAGCTTCCGCGCAGGCCATTCGATTGCGTCACTCGAAGACCTCGCCACTGTCATCTCTGCTCAGGACGACGTCGGAGAGAAAGCGCGGCTCATGTCCGCGCTTTCTGGGTAGGGTTTAGCCCAGCTGCTTTTCGTTGCACTCACGCGCCATTTCCATGGCCTTGTAGGTGCCGGTCAGATCGACGGTGAACGCAAATTCCTTTTCGGGGAAGACGATCATGACCTGTTTCTTGGCCAGATCATCCGCAAACTGTGGGTCGTCGGACAGGACATAGCCACCGGAATAACCCTTGGTGATATTGCCCTTCATGCCCGTGGCCTCACCCACATAAAGGTTGTCACCCAGCAGGATTGCCACGGCTTCTTTTTCACCGCGTTTGATATTTGTTTCCGCCTTGGTGAAAACGCCAACGTAACCCACACCGCGATCCTCGGTCAGGCCCATCTGAACAACGTTTTCTGCGTCATCCACGGCCTCAATCAGACAGGATTTCTTTTCATTGTCGATGAAGACTTTCCAGCCTTCAACCTCACCGTAGCGTTCGAATGTATCAGCCCATGCAGCGGTCGAGGCCATCAGGCCGAGCGCCGTTCCCAGTGTAAGAATGCGTTTCAACTCTTCGTCTCCGTTGAGAAATTTATTGAGAGCGCCCAATCCAAATTCAGGCACGGTTTCAACTTAAGACGTGGGGTATTCGCAATCAATCCTTTGAGAGTGTGAATATCAAATCGGCCTTTTACTGCCCACATAATGGCGAATTGACCGGCGTCTCCGACTAACGTTCGCTTTTCATTGGTCCAAGGCTGCCTATGTTGGTTTGCAACAAGCCAGGAGGATTCGATGGATCGATTCGACAGCAGCCCGGAACGCGCTTTGGAATGGCATCGCAGTGGTCGCGGTGCCGCGCTGGCCACAGTTGTCGAAACCTGGGGCAGCGCACCGCGCCGTGTGGGGTCACAGCTTGTGATTGGTGGGGATGGGCGGATCGAAGGGTCCGTCTCGGGCGGTTGCGTCGAAGGCGCCGTGATCGTCGAAGCCATTGAGGCCATTGATGAGGGTGAGGCGCGCCTGCTTGAATTCGGTGTCAGCGATGAAGACGCTTTTGCCGTCGGTCTGGCCTGCGGCGGCACGATCCGGGTTTTGGTCGAGCCGGTCGGATCTGTCCTGCCTGAGCCGATGCTGGCCGAGTTGGTCGCCGCCCGTGCGCGCCGCGAACCGCTGGCCTATGAAGTGAATACAGACAGCGGACACAGGGCCTTGCGCCGGAATGCCTATGCGGATCGGCTGCGCATGGATCAGTCTGGGTTCGAAGAAGACGGCAAGACCTTCGTCGCCGTTCACAACCCGCCTTTGCGGTTGATCATCGTCGGTGCGGTTCACATCGCGCAGGCCTTGGTGCCGATGGCGCGGATTGCGGGTTACGACCCGGCCATCATCGACCCGCGTGAGGCATTTGCCTCAGACAGCCGCTTTCCCGGAGAGACCCTGTTGACCGATTGGCCGGATGAAGCAGTCGCCAATTTGGGTCTGGATCAGCGCACGGCCATTGTCCTGTTGACCCACGATCCAAAGCTGGATGATCCGGCCCTGCAGGCCGCGTTGGATGCGGATGTGTTCTACATTGGCGCCCTCGGGTCGACCCGCACCCATGCCAAAAGGGTTGAGCGGATGACTGAGGCGGGGTTCACCCAAATTCAGATTGAGCGCATTCACGGGCCGATTGGCCTTGATATCGGCGCGGCAGGCCCCTCCGAAATTGCCGTGGCCATTCTGGCTCAGATGACCGCCGTTCTGCGAGGTAAGGCATGAAATTCGGCCCTGTGCCCGTGACCGAAGCCGCCGGAGCTATTCTTGCGCATTCCGTCAAAGTCTCGGACCAAAAGCTGCGCAAAGGGCTCATGCTAACTGCCGAGCATGTCTCGCAATTGTCTAGCGCGGAGTTTGACGAGGTCATCGTCGCCCGTCTGGAGCCGGGCGATTGTCATGAGGACGAGGCCGCCGAGATGTTGGCCCGCGCTCTGGTCCCTGACCCCTCCGGCGCCAATTTGCGTCTGACCGAGGCGTTCACCGGCCGTGTGAACCTTCTGGCTGAGGGACCTGGCGTGGTGGTGCTGGATGTGGCCGCGCTCGAGCAATTCAACCGCATCAATCCAATGATCACCGTCGCAACGGTCCCGCAGCATCAACAGATGACAGCGGGCGGTATGGTCGCGACAATCAAGGTGATCTCATACGCCGTTCCCAAAGCCGATGTCCAACGCGCGGCGGGTTTGGCGCAGGCCTCGGTGCGCCTTGTCGCGCCGGTCTATCGCAGCGCGGGATTGATCGTAACGGACATCGCCGGAGGGCCGCCCAATGAGAAGGGAATCGCGGCCATGCGCGGGCGTGTCGAAGCTCTGGGCATGGACCTGTGCGATGTGCAGATCGTCCCGCATAAAACCGATCAACTTGCATCGGCCATTGATCGTGCCGAAGGCGATGTGCTGATGATCCTGACGGCCTCGGCCACGTCGGATGTGAACGACGTGGCCCCGTCCGCCGTGCGCGCCGCGGGTGGGGATGTTGACCGGTTCGGCATGCCGGTCGATCCGGGCAATTTGCTGTTTCTGGGGGCGCTGAACACACGCCCTGTGATCGGCCTGCCAGGATGCGCGCGCTCTCCGGCGTTGAATGGCGCCGATTGGGTTTTGTCGCGGGTCGCCTGCGGGGTTGAGACCACTGGTGCTGATATTGCTGCGATGGGTGTGGGTGGTCTGCTCAAGGAAATCCCGACCCGGCCGCAACCTCGCGCGCAACGGAAGAAATAGTTCAGAGGCCCACAGGTGGCGCCGATGAGTTTATGGCATCGGCCTTTTGCGTCCCTCTGGTGTCAAAAAGCGACAAATTCCTGTTCTCAAGTCAGACCTCCCGTGTTTAACTCGCCCCAAGCGAATGAGCTAAAGAAGGGGAGGTCTTATGCCAAATATATCGCTGACTGTGAATGGCATGTCTGTGAGCGGTGAAGTTGAGGGTCGGACGTTATTGTCTGGTTTTTTGCGGGATCATTTGTCTTTGA